>JBEEPT010000055.1:0-9260 GCA_041190985.1 Pseudomonadota bacterium | reverse complement strand
CATGTACCCGCAGAACAACCTCTCCTACGCAGGCAACTTCCTGCGCATGATGTTTGGCACGCCCTGCGAGGAGTACAAGGTGAACCCCGTGCTCGAGCGCGCCCTGGACCGCATCTTCATCCTGCACGCAGACCACGAACAGAACGCCTCCACCTCCACGGTGCGCCTGTGCGGCTCGTCCGGCACGAACCCGTTCGCAGCCATCGCCGCCGGCGTGGCCTGCCTGTGGGGCCCCGCCCACGGTGGCGCCAACGAGGCCTGCCTGAACATGCTGACGGACATCCAGAAGCAGGGCGGCGTCGCCCGCATCGGCGAGTTCGTCAACAAGGTCAAGGACAAGAACTCCGGCGTCAAGCTGATGGGCTTCGGTCACCGCGTGTACAAGAACTACGACCCCCGCGCCAAACTCATGCAGGAAACCTGCAACGAAGTGCTGACCGCCCTGGGCCTGGAGAACGACCCGCTGTTCAAGCTGGCCAAGGAGCTCGAGAAGATCGCCCTGGAAGACGACTACTTCGTGCAGCGCAAGCTCTACCCGAACGTCGACTTCTACTCCGGCATCGTGCAGCGCGCGATCGGCATCCCGGTCAACCTGTTCACCGGCATCTTCGCGCTGGCCCGCACCGTCGGCTGGATCGCCCAGCTCAACGAGATGATCGGCGACCCCGAGTACAAGATCGGCCGTCCGCGCCAGCTCTTCACCGGCGCCGCACCGCGCAACGTGCCGGCCGACTTCAAGCGCTGATCCCGCACCGCGCTGCCACGTGATGAAAAAGCCCGCCCCGCGCGGGCTTTTTCATGGGCGCGCGGACGCTGGGCATAAAATGAGTGGTTTGACCACAACGAGTCACGAGAGATTCACGCATGGGACGCACCCTTTACGACAAGATCTGGGACGAGCACGTCGTCCACGTCGAGGAAGACGGCACCGCGGTGCTGTACATCGACCGCCACCTGGTGCATGAAGTCACCAGCCCGCAGGCCTTTGAGGGCCTGCGCGAGACCGGTCGCAAGCTCTGGCGCGTGAGCTCCATCGTCGCCACCGCCGACCACAACACCCCGACCACCGGCTGGGAGCAGGGCTACGACGGCATCGCCGACCCGATCAGCAAGGAACAGGTCACCACGCTCGACGCCAACATCAAGGAATTCGGCGCCGCGGCCTTCTTCCCCTTCCTGTCCAGCCGCCAGGGCATCGTGCACGTGGTCGGCCCCGAGAACGGCGCCACCCTGCCCGGCATGACCGTGGTCTGCGGCGACAGCCACACCTCCACCCACGGCGCCTTCGGCGCGCTGGCGCACGGCATCGGCACCTCCGAGGTCGAGCACGTGATGGCGACCCAGACCCTGCTGGCCAAGAAGGCCAAGAACCTGCTGGTCAAGGTCGAGGGCGAACTGCCCTCCGGCTGCGGCGCCAAGGACATCGTGCTGGCCATCATCGGCAGGATCGGCACCGCCGGCGGCACCGGCTACACGATCGAGTTCGGCGGCAGCGCGATCCGCGCCCTGTCGATGGAAGGCCGCATGACGGTCTGCAACATGGCGATCGAAGCCGGTGCCCGCGCCGGCCTGGTCGCGGTCGACGACAAGACCATCGAATACATCAAGGGCCGTCCGCTGGCGCCGACCGGCGCCGAGTGGGATGCCGCGGTCGCCTACTGGAAGACCCTGCATTCGGACGACGACGCGGTGTTCGACGCCGTGGTCGAGCTCGACGCCAGCCAGATCCTGCCGCAGGTCACCTGGGGCACCTCGCCCGAGATGGTGCTGCCGGTGACCGCCGCGGTGCCGAATCCGGCCGCCCAGCAGGATCCAAACAAGCGCGGCGCCTACGAGCGCGCGCTGGCCTACATGGGCCTCGAGGCCGGCACGCCGCTGAGCCAGATCCCGGTCGACAAGGTCTTCATCGGCTCCTGCACCAACAGCCGCATCGAGGACATCCGAGAAGCCGCCGCGATCGTGCGCAAGCTCGGCCGCAAGGTCGCCGCCAACGTCAAGCAGGCGCTGGTGGTGCCGGGTTCGGGCCAGGTCAAGGCGCAGGCCGAGGCCGAGGGGCTGGACCGCGTCTTCAAGGACGCCGGCTTCGAGTGGCGCGAGCCAGGCTGCTCGATGTGCCTGGCCATGAACGCCGACCGCCTCGAGCCGGGCGAGCGCTGCGCCTCGACCAGCAACCGCAACTTCGAGGGCCGACAGGGCGCGGGTGGCCGCACCCACCTCGTGAGCCCCGCGATGGCCGCCGCCGCCGCGATCGAAGGCCACTTCGTCGACGTCCGCCAATTCGCCTGACTCATCCGACGAGGAACCCGCCCATGAAGCAGTTCACTGCCCTGATTGCCGTCTTCAGCCTGCTCGTTCTGGGCGGCTGCAACACCATGCGCGGCATCGGCCAGGACCTCGAGAAGGCCGGCTCCACGATCGAGAAGGCCGCCAAGTAAGCCGGATCACCATGAAAAAATTCACCATCCTCAAGGGGGTCGTCGCCCCCATGGACCGCGAGAACGTCGACACCGACGCGATCATCCCCAAGCAGTTCCTGAAGTCGATCCGCAAGACCGGCTTCGGTCCCAACCTGTTCGACGAGTGGCGCTACCTTGATCCGGGCTACCCGGGCCAGGACCCGGACAGCCGCCAGCCCAATCCGGACTTCGTGCTGAACCAGCCGCGCTACGCCGACGCCTCCATCCTGCTGGCGCGCCGCAACTTCGGCTGCGGCTCCTCGCGCGAGCATGCGCCCTGGGCGATCGACCAGTACGGCTTCCGCGCGCTGATCGCGCCGAGCTTCGCCGACATCTTCTTCAACAACTGCTTCAAGAACGGCCTGCTGCCCATCGTGCTGCCCGAGGCCGTGGTCGCGCAGCTGTTCGACGAAGTCGCCGCCACCCCCGGCTACGAACTCACGATCGACCTCGAGCGCCAGGTCGTCGCCAAGCCCGACGGCAGCGAGATCGCCTTCGACGTCCAGCCCTTCCGCAAGTACTGCCTGCTCAACGGTCTGGACGACATCGGCCTGACCCTGCGCCACAAGGACAAGATCAAGTCCTACGAGGCGGCCCGCCTGGCGGCCAAGCCCTGGCTGGCGCACACGATGCAGGGCTGAGGCCCGCGCTGTTTTGACCCGCGGCCGCAGCGGCGGCCGCCCTGACACGGATCCCCCATGAAAATCGCAGTCCTCCCCGGTGACGGCATCGGCACCGAGATCGTCGCCGAAGCGGTCAAGGTCCTGAACGCCCTGAAGCTCGACCTGCAGCTCGAGCATGCCCTGGTCGGCGGCGCCGCCTACGACGTGCACGGCCACCCCCTGCCCGAATCGACCCTGGAGCTGGCCAAGTCCTCCGACGCCATCCTGTTCGGCGCCGTCGGCGACTGGAAATACGACACGCTCGACCGCCCGCTGCGCCCCGAGCAGGCCATCCTGGGCCTGCGCAAGCACCTGGGCCTGTTCGCCAACTTCCGCCCCGCGATCTGCTACGAGCAGCTGGTCGGCGCGTCGAGCCTGAAGCCCGAGCTGATCGCCGGCCTCGACATCCTGATCATCCGCGAGCTCACCGGCGACATCTACTTCGGCCAGCCGCGCGGCCGCCGCGTCGCGACCGACGGCCACTTCCCCGGCGCCGAGGAGGCCTTCGACACCATGCGCTACTCTCGCCCGGAGATCGAGCGCATCGCCCATGTCGCCTTCCAGGCCGCGCGCAAGCGCGGCAAGAAGGTCACCAGCGTCGACAAGGCCAACGTGCTCGAGACCTTCCAGCTCTGGAAGGACGTCATGACCGAAATCGGCCAGCAGTACCCGGACGTCGCGCTCGAGCACATGTACGTCGACAACGCCGCGATGCAGCTGGTCAAGAAGCCCAAGGCCTTCGACGTGCTGGTCACCGGCAACATGTTCGGCGACATCCTGTCGGACGAGGCCTCGATGCTGACCGGCTCGATCGGCATGCTGCCCTCGGCCTCGCTGAACGCCAAGGGCCAGGGCCTGTACGAGCCCAGCCACGGCAGCGCGCCCGACATCGCCGGCAAGGGCATTGCGAATCCGCTCGCCACCATCCTGTCGGCCGCGATGATGCTGCGCTTCAGCCTCAACCAGGCCGAGGCCGCCGACCGCATCGAGTCGGCCGTCAAGCAGGTGCTGGCACAGGGCCTGCGCACGCCCGACATCTACAGCGAAGGCACGACCAAGGTCGGCACCGCCGAGATGGGCGACGCGGTCGTCAGCGCGCTGCTGGGCTGAGCCCCCGCCGCGCTTCCGCCATCCCGCCAAGGCAGTCCGCACGGACTGCTTTTTTGTTTTTCGGCGTGCTCCGAGCCGGCCCTTGCGCCCGGGCCAGCTCGGCGCCACGCGAACCGGGCCCAGGCCACCATCCGCTACAATGTCCGACTATGTTTGCCGCCCGTCCCTCTGCCCTGAACAATGCACCTGCCAAGCCGGCAGGCGTGGCTGCGCGCGCAAGCTTCACCAAGATCATCACCATTAAGGGCTGATCCAGCTCCGGTTCGTCGCGCCCCCAACCCGGCCAGACGAGCCGGGAAAACCAAGCGGGGCCGCAAGCCCCATCTATTGAAACTTGAAAGGGTTTGCGATGAGCAAAGTGGGCAATCTGGTCGGCCTCGTGGGCTGGCGCGGCATGGTGGGCTCGGTCCTGATGGACCGCATGGTGGCCGAGGGCGACTTCGACCACATCGAGCCGATCTTCTTCTCGACCTCGAACGCCGGCGGCAAGGCTCCGGCCCAGGCCAAGGCGCACACCACGCTGCAGGACGCCAACGACGTGGCGGCGCTCGCCCAGTGCGACGTCATCATCACCTGCCAGGGTGGCGACTACACCAAGGAAGTCTTCCCCAAGCTGCGTGCGGCCGGCTGGCAGGGCCACTGGATCGATGCCGCCTCCTCGCTGCGCATGGAGTCCGACGCCGTCATCGTGCTGGATCCGGTCAACGACGACGTGATCCGCAAGGCGCTGGCCGCTGGCGGCAAGAACTGGATCGGCGGCAACTGCACCAACTCCATCCTGCTGATGGGCCTGGGCGGCCTGTTCAAGGCCGGCCTGGTCGAGTGGGTCAGCTCGATGACCTACCAGGCGGCCTCGGGCGGCGGCGCCAACCACATGCGCGAACTGCTCAAGGGCATGGGCGTGGTGCACGCCGCGGTGGCCGACGAGCTGGCGACCCCGGCGTCTGCCATCCTCGAGATCGACCGCAAGGTCGCCAAGACCATCCGCGAGGACGTGCCGACCGAGTTCTTCGGCGCCCCGCTGGCCGGCGGCCTGATCCCCTGGATCGACGTGCAGCTGCCCAACGGCCAGTCCAAGGAAGAATGGAAGGGCCAGGCCGAGGTCAACAAGATCCTCGGCACCGAGTCCACCATCCCCGTGGACGGCCTGTGCGTGCGCATCGGCGCCATGCGCTGCCACAGCCTGGCGCTGACGCTCAAGCTCAAGCAGGACCTGCCGCTGGAACAGATCGAAGCGCTGATCAAGGGCGGCAACCCCTGGGTCAAGTTCGTCGAGAACGACCGTGCCGTCACCGTCAAGGAACTGACCCCGGCCTCCATCACCGGTGGCCTGCAAGTCGGCGTCGGCCGCGTGCGCAAGCTCAACATGGGCCCCGAGTACCTGTCGGCCTTCGTGATCGGCGACCAGCTGCTGTGGGGCGCCGCCGAGCCGCTGCGCCGCATGCTGCGCATCCTGCTGGCCGCCTGATCCCGCCACAAGCCAGGGGTAATCTCTGGAGATTACCCCCGAGCTTCATCCTGTACCAAGCCGGGATTAGCCAGGGTGGCAGCGCGGGCTGGGGCAGCCCGCGCGCCATCCTTGCCACCGCCAGCGCTTGCTGATATGGTGGCTCCCAGGACATCAGTGTCGAGGTACAAGTGCAGCATTTCCACGCCCCAAGCCCCTTCCCGACCGCAGCGGCCAGCACGCCCCGCCCGCTTCGCCGCGGTGCCGGGAACCTGCGCGCCGGGGCCGGCGCTGGCTTGCTGCTGGCCGCACTGCTGGCCACCGACGTCCATGCCATCGCACTCGGTCGCGCCAGTGTCTGGTCCGCCCTGGGCGCTCCCTTGCGCGCCGAGGTGGAACTGCCCGCCATCAGCGCCGAGGAAGCCGCCACGCTGCAGGTCGGCATCGCCTCGCCCGAGGCCTACCAGCAAGCCCGGATCGAATACCACCCCTTGCTGGCCGACCTGCGTGTCACGCTCGAGCGCAGCACGGACGGCAGCGCGCGCCTGCGCCTGAATGGCAGCCGCGCCGCCACCGTGCCCTATCTGCAGCTGCTCCTGAAGGCCAGCTCGAGCTCGGGCCAGCTGATGCGCGGCTACACGCTGCTGCTCGACCCGGGCGCGAGGACACCAAGCCCGCCCCGGGGCCCGATTCCCTGGTCCGAACCCGCGCCGCGGATCGAATCGCAGGCAGAAGTCGACAGCCTGCGCGCCCGCCCTGCACCGTCAGGCCCAGCGCCGGTGTCCACGGAGGCCGCGCCTACAGTTCGCAAGGCCCGGCCTGCTCCTGCTCCTGCTCCTGCTCCTGCTCCTGCTCCTGCTCCTGCTCCTGCTCCTGCTCCTGCTCCTGCTCCTGCTCCTGCTCCTGCTCCTGCTCCTGCTACAGCACCAGCACCAGCACCAGCACCAGCACCAGCACCAGCACCAGCACCAGCACCAGCACCAGCACCAGCACCAGCACCAGCACCAGCACCAGCCAGTGTCAATGCCACGGTGCCCCCCTCCTCCCCGGCATGGAGCGACTGGCTGACGCAGCCCCTGCTGCCGGCGGCCGCTGGCGTCGCCGTCGCGCTGCTGGGCCTGCTGGCCTGGGTGCGCCGGCGCCAGCAGCAAGCCGGTCCGGGCGGACAGGCGGAAGCCGCCGCCGGGGCAGCCGCCATCATGGCCGGCTCGGGCCAGTCGGTGGACACCAGCAAGCAGGCTGCGCCCTTGTCCTCGATGATGTTTTCGCCCAGTCAGCTCGAGGCCGCCGGCGAAGTCGACCCGCTCGCCGAGGCCGACGTCTATCTCGCCTACGGCCGCGACCAGCAGGCCGAGGAGATCCTGCGCGACGCCCTGCGCAGCCAGCCGAACCAGCTTGCGCTGCACCTGAAGCTGCTCGAGATCCATGCCCTGCGCCAGGACCGGGACGCCTACGCGGCAAGCGCCACCCGGGTCCATGCGCTGACCCAGGGCAAGGGGCCGGACTGGGCGGCTGTCAGCACCCAGGGCCGGCAGCTCGACCCCGACAACCCGCTCTACCGGCCCGCTGCCGGCCAGCTGCCGCCGCAGCCCGCCGCCGCACCGACCGGCGTCGCGCCCGGAACGGAGACCGGCAGGAGCTCCGAGCCGCCGACACCCTTGCCCGAGCTGGATCTGCAGCTTGCTCCCGAAGCCAAGGCGCCTGCCGTCTCGGAGCCCGCTGCGGCAGCCCCGTCGACCCTGGATTTCGTCCTGACCCTGTCTTCGCCGCCGTCGGCTGCGAATGGTGCCTCCGCGCCTGCGGCAAGCGAAAGCGTGGACTTCGACCTCGACCTCGCCGCCTTCGAACAGGCGGCTGGCGCGGCCGCACCGGCCACGAGCCTGCCTGGACAGGCCAGTGCAGCGGCAGCCCGCTTCAGCGAGTTGCCGCTCGACTTCAGGCCCACCCAGCAAGACGAGGCCGAAGCACAACCCAAGGACTTCAGCCCCACGCTGCCGGCCGACCCGAGCGTCCCGGATATCGAGGTATCCGAAGCCAGCCTGGGCGGCGACCCGATGGAAACCAAGCTGGCCCTGGCCAGCGAATTCCTGGCCCTGGGCGACGCCGAAGGCGCGCGCATGCTGGCCGAGGACGTGGCGAAGAAGGCCACGGGCGATCTGCAGTCCCGTGCCCGCGCCCTGCTGGCCCGACTGGGCTGAGCGCACCATAGAAAGAAGAACAGGTTTTGAGGATAGCACTCGGCATTTCGTATCTCGGCAGCGCCTACCAGGGCTGGCAGAGCCAGCCCAGCGGACAGACCGTGCAGGACAAGCTCGAAGGCGCGCTGTCGCAGTTCGCCGACCGCCCGGTCTCCACCCTCTGCGCCGGCCGCACCGACGCCGGCGTGCACGGCCTGAACCAGGTCGTGCACTTCGACACCGGGGTCGAGCGCGTCATGAACTCCTGGGTGCGCGGCACCAACCGCTATCTGCCGCACGACATCGCGGTGCAGTGGGCGCGCGCGGTGCCGGACGCCTTCCACTGCCGTGCCAGCGCGACGGCGCGGCGCTACGCCTACGTGCTGCTCGAGTCGCCGGTGCGCCCGAGCTTCGAGAGCGGCCGTGTCGGCTGGGTGTTCCGCCCGCTCGACCTGGCCGCAATGGAGGCCGCCAAGCAGCACCTGCTGGGCGAGCACGACTTCAGCAGCTTCCGCGCCGCGATGTGCCAGGCGCTGTCACCGGTCAAGGACCTGCGTCGCATCGCGATCAGCCGCCACGGCGCCTACTGGCGCTTCGAGTTCGAGGCCAGCGCCTTCCTGCACCACATGATCCGCAACATCATGGGCTGCCTGCTCGCGGTCGGCCAGGGCCTGCGCCCGCCCGAATGGATGGCCGAGGTGCGCGACGCGCGCAGCCGCGAGGTCGCCGCGCCGACCTTCTCGCCCGACGGGCTCTATTTCCTCGGCCCCGTGTACGACGCGCACTGGGGCCTTCCCGACACCGTGGCCGGCTTGGACTGGCTGCCTGGACAATGAAACGCACCCGAATCAAGATCTGCGGCCTGACGCGCGAACAGGATGTCCTGCACGCCGTGCACGCCGGCGCCGACGCGATCGGCTTCGTCCTCTACCCGCCCAGCCCGCGCGCCGTCACGCCGCAGCGCGCCGGCGAGCTCGCCCGGCTGCTGCCGCCCTTCGTGACCCCGGTGCTGCTGTTCGTCAACGCCAGCCCCGAGGAGATCGCCGCCGGCCTGCAGGCGGTGCCCAACGCGCTGCTGCAGTTCCACGGCGACGAAACGCCAGCGCAATGCCGCGCGGCGGGCCGTCCCTTCCTGCGCGCCGCACGCGTGCCGGTCGGAGATGGTGCCAGCCGCTTCGATCTTCTAGAATACGCGCAGGATTACGCGGATGCCCAGGCCGTGTTGCTTGATGCCCATGTGCAGGGCTACGGCGGCGGCGGCATCTCATTCGACTGGACAGCCTTCAATTGGTCACCCCCGCAACTAAACGCCAGCGCTCGCCTCGTTTTGTCTGGTGGACTCACACCTGCAAATGTGACCGATGGCATCAAACTCGTTCGCCCCTGGGCGGTTGACGTGAGCTCGGGC
>JBEEPT010000054.1:0-17870 GCA_041190985.1 Pseudomonadota bacterium | reverse complement strand
GCCAAGCTGCCGCTGCGCACGACCTTCGTGACCCGCCTGCTGGGCCAGTAATTCAGGAGAACATGAGATGAAAGCTGCTGAACTGCGCCAAAAAGACGTGGCCGCTCTGGAAGCTGAAGTGAAGTCGCTGCAAAAGGCGCACTTCAACCTGCGCATGCAGAAAGCCACCCAACAACTGTCCAACCTCGCCACGCTGCGCAGCACCCGTCGTGCCATCGCCCGTGCGAAGACCATTCTTGCTGAAAAGCAAGCCGCCAAGTAAGGAGTGACCATGACGGAAGCCAAAACCTCCCTCAAGCGCACCTTGATTGGCAAGGTGGTCAGCGATAAGCGTGCCAAGACCGTGACCGTGCTGGTCGAACGTGCTGTCAAGCACGAGCTCTACGGCAAGATCGTGATGAAGTCGAGCAAGTACCACGCCCATGACGAAAAGGGCGAGTTCAAGCTGGGCGACATCGTCGAGATCGCCGAGAGCCGCCCGCTCTCCAAGACCAAGAGCTGGGTCGTGACCCGCCTGGTCCAAAAGGCTGCCCTGGTGTAAGCCTGTTTCGTCGCCTTCGGGCGCGAGCCGAAGAAACGACCGAGAATCCCTCGGTCGTTTTTTTTCGTCCGTGCATTCCGCACGGCGTCAACCCGCCCCACAGGGGGCAGCAAAGAGGAGTAGACCCATGATCCAGGTCGGAGACCAGATTCCCGCCGTCACGCTGATGGAATACAACGAAGTCGAAGGCGAGGGCTGCAGCATAGGACCGGCTCCGGTCGATCTGCGCCAGGCCAGCGCCGGCAAGACGATCGCGCTGTTTGCCGTCCCGGGCGCCTTCACGCCGACCTGCTCGGCCAAGCATGTGCCCGGCTATGTCGAGCAGGCCGACGCGCTCAAGGCCGCCGGTGTCGACGAGATCTGGTGCCTCAGCGTCAACGACGCCTTCGTGATGGGCGCCTGGGCGCGCGACCAGAAGACCGGCGGCAAGGTGCGCATGCTGGCCGACGGCGATGCCGAGTTCGCCAAGGCCACCGGCCTGACGCTGGATCTCACCGGCCGCGGCCTGGGCCTGCGCAGCAACCGCTATTCCATGCTGGTCAGGGACGGCGTGGTCAAGGCCCTCAACGTCGAGGGACCCGGCAAGTTCGAGGTCAGCGACGCCGCCACGCTGCTGGCCCAGGCCAAGGCGGCCTGAGCGGCTACAGCTGCGCCTTGAGGTAGTGCGCGCCCGGCAGCGGGTTGTGGTAGTAGGGGGCGACCTCGACGAAGCCGCAGTCCAGGTAGAGCGCGCGCGCCGCCTCCATGTCGCTGAGCGTGTCGAGCAGCATGGTGTCGAAGCCCGCCTGCCGGGCCAGCATCAGGGTCTGCTCGACCAGTTGCCGCCCGAGGCCGAGCCCGCGGAAGGCAGCGCGGACGTAGAGCCGCTTCATTTCGCAGGCGTTGGGATAGTCGCTGCTCAGCAGCGGCCGGAACGCGCAGCAGCCGGCCGGCCGGCCGTCGGCCAGCGCCAGCAGCAGCGCGCCGTAGGGTGCCTGGTATTCGCCGGGGAGGGCGCGCAGTTCCGCGTCGAAGTTCTGGAAGCCCAGGTCGATGCCCAGGCTGCGCTGATAGTCCCGGAACAGCTCGCGCATCGTGTCCATCTCGGCCGCTGCGCTCATGGGCAGGATGCGGCAGCCGGAGTCGGGCGGGGTGGCGGCACCCCTGGGGCTGGTGGTCGGCATGCGCGTCCCTTCAGTGGCGCGTCGTCATCCTTCAGCCCTGCGCCAGCAGCTCTTCGAGCAGCTGGTGCAGCGCCGCGAAGTCGGGCGCGCCGACATAGCGCTTGACGATCTGGCCCTGGCGGTCGACGAGGAAGGTCGTCGGCGTGAGCCGGACTTCGCCCCACTGCTTCGCGAGCGCGCCGTCATGGTCGAGCGCGACCTTGAACGGCAGCTGGCGGCTTTGCGTGAAGTTGAGCACCCACTCGACCGGGTCGTAGCTCATCGCGACCGCCACGGTCTCGAGACCGCGCGCCTGGTACTTGCGGTAGGTCGCGACCAGGTCCGGCATCTCGGCCACGCAGCTGGTGCAGGTGGTGGCCCAGAAGTTCACGAGCGTGACCTTGCCCTTGAGCGAGCTGCTTTCCAGCGTACTGCCGTCGAGCAGCAGGAAGCGGGACTGGGGCGCGGGGTCGCGCGAGCCGCAGGCGGCGAGCCCGGCCAAGCTCAGGCCGCCCGTGGCGGCCAGCGCGGCGAGGGTCAGGGTGCGGCGACGTGCCGGGGAGGCGAGGGACATGAGCGATCGGAAGGCGGAAACACGTGGACAGGAGGATTTTCCTCCAGGAGGACGCTTCTTGCCAGCCCGGCCTGGCAAGACCGGGCGCCGCAGTGGCTAAGATCGGGGCCGGGTGCATGGTCCGGTGCGCCCGGTCTGGTCGAGTCGGCTGCTGGCGGAGGGGAGGGACGATGCGTGTTGCCTGGATCTGGAAGGCCCTGACAGTTGTGAGCCTGGCGGGCTGCAGTCCGACCTACAACTGGCGCGAGGTCCGGCCCGAAGGGGCGCCGCTGCGGGCCATGCTGCCCTGCAAGCCGGACCGCGCCGAGCGTGCGCTGCCCCTGCTCGGGCCGCAGGCGGCGGCCGTGCCGGTCTGGATGCTGAGCTGCACCGCGGACGGGCACAGCTTTGCGCTGGCCGCGGCGCGCCTGCCGGACGGGGTGCCGGCGGCCCGGGTGCTGCGCGACTGGCGGCTGGCAGCCTGGGCCAGCCTGCGACAAGCTCCGGCCGAGGCGCTGGCCGGTGCATCCGATGCCGCACCGCCGGGCTGGTCGCAGGGCGGCCGGGTGCCGGCCGGTGCGACGCTGGCCCAGCACTGGCAGGGACCGGGCGTGGACGTCGAAGGGCACGCTCTGCGGGCCGAGTTCATGCTGGCAGCCAGGGAGCGCTGGCTGGTGCAGCTCGCGGTCTATGGCCCCGGCCTGGGGCCGGAGTCGCGCGCCACCCTGTTCGAGGGCCTGGGGTTCGACTGAGCCGGTTGCGGGCCCGGGCTGCGGTGGAATGCAGGTGGCGGCACGGCATCCGCCGGCCGATCCCGACCGATAATCATGCCCATGAATGCCATCCTCATCATCGCCCATGCGCCACTGGCGAGCGCGCTGCGCGAATGCGTGCTGCATGTGTTTCCCGATGCGGCCAGCGCGGTGGCAGCGCTCGATGTGCAGGCCAACACCCCGCCGGAAGAGACCCTGGCCCAGGCGCGGCTGACGGTCCAGCAGTTCGCCACGCCCCAGTTCCTGGTCATGTCCGACCTGTTCGGCGCCACGCCCTGCAACGTGGCGAGCAAGCTGGTCGACGGCGTGCACTCGCGCCTGTTGACCGGAGTCAACCTGCCCATGCTGCTGCGCGCAGTATCATACCGGGCAGAGCCGCTCGATGCCTTGGTGACGCGCGCGATGATGGGGGGGACGCAAGGCGTGATCTCGGTGTCGGTGACGGCGCCGCAAAACCAGCAACGCAGAACCAGCCATGATCAAGACGAACGCGACCATCAGCAATAAGCTCGGCCTGCACGCCCGCGCTTCGGCCAAGCTCACCAAGCTGGCCGGCAGTTTTCCCTGCGAGGTCTGGCTGAGTCGCAACGACCGCCGCATCAACGCCAAGAGCATCATGGGCGTGATGATGCTGGCTGCGGGACTGGGCAGCGAGGTTGTGCTCGAGACCGACGGGCCGCAGGAGCAGGAGGCGATGGACGCGCTGCTCGCCTTGATCAACGACAAGTTCGGGGAAGGCGAGTGACGTTCACTGTTCACGGCCAGGCGGTCTCGCGCGGCATCGCGATCGGGCGTGCCGTGCTGGTGGCTTCCAGCCGCCTGGACGTGGCGCATTACTTCATCGGCGCCGAGCAGGTGCCCGGTGAGTTGCAGCGCCTGCGCGATGCACGCGACGGCGTGATCGAGGAGCTGCAGCGCATCCAGCAGGGCCTGCAGAAGACCGAATCGCGCGAGGCGCACCACGAGCTCAACGCTCTGCTCGACGTGCACCTGATGCTGCTCGAGGACAGGCAGCTGCGCGACGGCGTCGCCTACTGGGTCGTGGAGCGGCACTACAACGCCGAATGGGCACTGACTTCGCACCTCGAGCAGCTCGCCAAGCAGTTCGACGAGATGGAGGACCCCTACCTGCGCGAGCGCAAGGCCGACCTCGAGCAGCTGACCGAGCGCCTGCTGCGCCAGCTGCGCGGCGCCGCGTCGCCGGTGGCGGGCCCGGCGTCCTTCGGCGCCGGCCGGCCCGATGCCGTCAGCCTCGACGATCCGCTGGTGCTGGTCGCGCACGATCTCTCGCCGGCCGACATGCTGCAATTCAAGCAGAGCGTGTTCGCCGGCTTCGTGACCGACGTCGGGGGCAAGACCTCGCACACCGCGATCGTGGCGCGCAGCATGGACATCCCGGCCGTGGTCGGCGCGCGCACCGCGAGCCAGCTGGTGCGGCAGGACGACTGGGTGATCATAGACGGCGATGCCGGCGTGATCATCGTCAATCCTTCGCCCGCGGTGCGGGCCGAGTACGAGTTCCGCCAGCGCGAGATCATGCTGCAGCGCGGCCGGCTCAAGCAGATCAAGAACACTCCGGCCGTGACCCTGGACGGCGAGCATGTCGAGCTGCTGGCCAACATCGAGCAGCCCGGCGATACCGTATCCGCCCTGGCGGTCAGCGCGCTCGGCGTGGGGCTGTTCCGCACCGAATTCCTGTTCATGGGGCGTGCCGGCAAGCTGCCCGACGAGGAGGAGCAGTACCAGGCCTACCGGGCTGCAGTCGAGGGCATGCACGGTCTGCCGGTCACGATCCGCACGGTGGACGTCGGCGCCGACAAGCCGCTTGACCGCCATACCCGCGACGACCATCTCAACCCCGCTTTAGGCCTGCGCGCCATACGCTGGAGCCTGTCCGAGCCCGCGATGTTCCTGACGCAGCTGCGCGCCGTGCTGCGCGCGGCCGCGCACGGCAAGGTCAACCTGCTGATCCCGATGGTGGCGCACCGCCACGAGATCGAGCAGGTCAGGGAACTGCTGGCCAAGGCGCGCCAGCAGCTCGACCTGCACGCAGAGGTGTACGGACCGGTGCGGCTGGGTGCGATGATCGAGGTGCCGGCCGCGGCGCTGACAGTGCCGATGTTCCTGCGGTATTTCGATTTCCTCTCGATCGGCACCAACGACCTGATCCAGTACACGCTGGCGATCGACCGCGTCGACGAGAGCGTGGCCCATCTGTACGACCCGCTGCACCCGGCGGTCCTGCAGCTGATCGCCGGCACCATTGCCGCTTGCCGTGCCCAGGGCAAGGGCGTCAGCGTCTGCGGCGAGATGGCAGGGGACACGTCGATGACGAAGCTGCTGCTCGGACTGGGCCTGCGCACCTTCTCGATGCACCCGTCGCAGATCCTGGCGGTCAAGCAGCAGATCCTGCGTTCGGACACGCGCAAGCTCAGCGCCTGGGCCCAGCAGGTCGTGCACAGCGACAAGCCCGCCGACCACATGCCCGGCTGAAGTCGCGGGTTTGCTAAACTGGGTCCGTCCATCCCGGCGCAGAAGCGGGAGGGCGTTGGCGGGCCGTTGCGGTCCGCCCGATCCCAAGCAGTGGAGGGGGATTCATGTCGACAGTGAGCCAGCTCAAGCTGGAGGGGCGCACCGATGCCGGCGCCGAGCGCGACGAACTGCTGGCCTGCCTGCTGATCCTGGCGCGCAGCCACGGGGAAACCGTCGCTCCGGATGGCCTGCTGGCCGGCCTGCCGCTCGAGCGCGGGCGACTCACGCCCTCGCTGTTCGCCCGTGCGGCGCACCGCGCCGGCCTGAGCAGCAAGGTGGTCAGGCAGCCGCTGGCCGCGCTCAGGGAGGAGCTGTTTCCCGTCGTGCTGCTGCTGCAGGACGAGCGTGCCTGCCTGCTGCTGGGGCGCTCGGGCGACGGCAGCATGCTGAAGCTGGTCTATCCCGAGCTCGGCGAGGCGCCGGTGGAATTGCCGCTCGCCCAGGTCGAGGCCAGCTACGGTGGCCGCGCGATCTACGCCCGCCCGCGCCTGCGCTTCGACGCGCGCAGCCCCGCGCTGCGGCCCGGCCGCCACGGCCACTGGTTCTGGGGCGTGATGGCCGAGAACCGCGTGCTCTACCGCGACGTGCTGCTGGCGGCGCTGCTGACCAATCTGTTCGCGCTCGCCATGCCCCTGTTCACGATGAACGTGTACGACCGTGTGGTGCCCAACCAGGCGTTCGACACGCTGGCGGCGCTTTCGGCGGGGCTGCTGCTGGTGCTGGTCGGCGATCTGGTGTTGCGGGTGCTGCGCGGTCGCTTCGTCGATCTCGCGAGCAGCCGCGCCGACGTCAAGCTCTCGGCCGCCATCATGGAGCGCGTGCTCGGCGCGCGCATGGAGCAGCGCCCGGCCTCGGCGGGAGCCTTCGCCGCGACCCTGCGCTCCTTCGAGTCGGTGCGCGACTTCATCGGCTCGGCCACCGTGGTGGCCTTCATTGACCTGCCGTTCGCGCTCATCTTCGTTGTCGTCGTGGGCTGGATCGCCTGGCCCATGCTCGTGCCGTTGCTGGTCGGCGTGCTGCTGCTGCTGGCCTACGCGCTCGCGGTGCAGGCGCGCATGCACGAACTGGCCCAGACCAGCCACCGCGCCGGTGCGCAGCGCAACGCCACCCTGATCGAGGCGCTGGTCGGCTTCGAGACGCTCAAGGCCCTGGGCGCCGAGGGATCGATCCAGCGCAAATGGGAGAAGAGCGCCGCGCTGCTCGCGCGCGTCGGTGCCCAGCTCAGGCTGCTGTCCTCGAGCGCGAGCCACGGCTCGAACTTCGTGCAGCAGACGGTCAACCTGGCGCTCGTGATCCTGGGCGTCCACCTGATCGGCGAGCACGCGCTCAGCATGGGCGGGCTGATCGCCTGCACCATGCTCGCCTCGCGTGCGCTGGCGCCGATCGCCCAGGTCGCGGGCCTGCTGGTGCAGTACCACAATGCCGCGACCGCGCTCGAGTCGCTCGACCAGACGATGGCGCGCGAGGTCGAGCGCCCGGCCGATGCCCATTTCGTCGCGCGCGGCGCCATCCAGGGCGCGATCGAGTTCCGCGACGTCAGCTTCCAGTATCCGGGCCAGTCCACGCCCGCGCTGCGCCAGGTCAGCTTGCGCATCCGGCCCGGCGAGAAGGTCGCCATCCTCGGCCGCATCGGCTCGGGCAAGAGCACGCTGGAAAAGCTCATCCTGGGCCTGTACCGGCCGACCGCGGGCGCGGTCCTGATCGACGGCATCGACCAGCGCCAGATCGACCCGGCCGAGCTGCGCCGCCACATCGGCCATGTGCAGCAGGACGTGATGCTGTTCTACGGCACCTTGCGCGAGAACATCACGCTGGGGGCGCCGCTGGCCGACGATGCCGAGCTGATCCGGGCGGCGGCGATCGGCGGCATCCTGGAACTGGTCAACGGCAACCCGCAGGGCTTCGATCTGCCGGTGGGCGAACGCGGCGAGTCGCTTTCCGGCGGGCAGCGCCAGGGGGTGGCGATCGCGCGTGCCGTGCTGGGCGATCCGCCCATCCTGCTGCTCGACGAGCCGACCTCGGCGATGGACCATGCGAGCGAGGAGGCGGTCAAGCAGCGCCTGGCCGAGCACGCTCGCGGCAAGACCATGCTGCTGGTCAGTCACCGCAATTCCCTGCTCGACCTGGCCGAGCGCCTCATCGTGATCGATGCCGGGCGCATCGTGGCCGACGGCCCGCGCGAGCAGGTGGTCGCGGCGCTGCGCCAGGGCCAGGTCGGAAAGGCGGCATGATGGCATTGCTGGCACGCAAGACCTTCGAGGGCGTCGCGCGCTGGACGGCGCCGCTGCAGCGCTGCGGCGAGCGCTGGTTCGGCCGCTGGGTCGAGCGCATGACGCCGCCGACCCGCAGCGAGAGCGCCGACTGGGCGGGCGACGCCGACTGGGCCCAGCTGCAGCAGGAGCCGCTGCGCGCGCGCGCCCTGCTGCGTGTCGCCGCACTGCTGGTCGCGCTGCTGCTGCTGTGGGCGGCGCTGGCCCAGGTCGACGAGGTCGCACGCGGCGAGGGCAAGGTCGTGCCGAGCAGCCAGCTGCAGGTGATCCAGAGCGTCGACGGCGGCGTGGTCGAGGAGATCATGGTGCGCGAGGGGCAGGTGGTCGAGGCCGGCCAGCTGCTGCTGCGTGTCGATCCGACCCGCTTCCAGTCCAACCTCGGCGAGAGCCGGGCCAGCCAGCTCGCCCTGCGCGCCAAGGCGCTGCGCCTGCAGGCGCTGACCCGCGGCAAGCCCTTCGCGCCGCCGGCCGATCTCGAGCGCGACGCCGCCGACGTCGTGGCGCACGAGCGCCGTCTGTACGAATCCAGGCGCGAGGAGATCGCGGCCCAGGTCGCGATCTCGCACAACCAGCTCTCGCAGCGCCAGCAGGAGCTCCGGGAGATGCAGGCGCGCCGGGAGCAGGCCGAGCGCGCGCTGGAGTTGCTGCAGAAGGAGCTGGGCGCGACCCGGCCCCTGGTGCGCACTGGCGCGGTGTCCGAGGTCGAGGTGCTGCGGCTGGAGCGCGACCTCGCGCGGCTGCGCGGCGAGCGCGAGCAGGCCGGCGCCCAGATCGCGCGCGTGCAGGCCGCCATTTCTGAGGCCCAGCGCAGGATCGAGGAGGTCCAGCTCAACGCGCGCAACCAGATGAGCGCCGAGCTGTCCGAGACCATGGGCCGGCTGTCGGCGCTGGCGGAGGGCGGCAGGGCGCTGGCCGACAAGGTCGCCAAGGCCGAAATCAGGTCGCCGGTGCGCGGTACCGTCAAGCGCCTGCTGGTCAACACCGTCGGCGGCGTGGTGCAGCCGGGCAAGGAGGTGATCGAGATCGTGCCGCTCGACGACGCCCTGATCCTGGAGGCACAGATCACCCCGCGCGACATCGCCTTCCTGCGCCCCGGGTTGGCGGCGACGGTCAAGTTCACCGCCTACGATTTCTCGATCTACGGCGGCCTCGAGGCCGTGGTCGATAACATCGGCGCCGATTCGGTGCTCGACCAGAAGGGCAATGCCTTCTACGTCGTGCGCCTGCGCACCCGCAAGGCCGCGCTGGGCGAGCACCTGCCCGTGATCCCGGGCATGGTGGCGCAGGTCGACATCCTGACCGGCAAGCGCTCCATCCTGTCCTATCTGCTCAAGCCCGTGCTGCGTGCCAAGGCCAACGCCCTGTCCGAACGTTGAGAGGCAGCTCGGCGCGCGACAGGATGTCTCCCTGGGATGTTTGTGACTTGATCTGGTATATCCTGGTTAAAAAAAGATAGAAATCTATTGCCTGTTCTGGTAGGCAGGCGCCGGTCATGGCGCTAGCCTGTGCAAAAGTCCCGAGCGGAGGAATCAGATGGCACAGATCGCCAAAGTCCTGGCAGTCAGCGGCAAGGCCCAGGCACACGCCGGAGACGGCAGCTGGCGCGAGCTCAAGGCAGGGGACACGATCGACCCGGGCGAGGTCGTGCGGACCGCGACGGCGGCCCGGGTGGAACTGCTGATGGCGGACGGGCAGGTGCAGAGCCTGATGTCCGGAGACAGCCTGTGGCTGGAGTCCACCAGCACGCCGGCCGAGGCCTTGCCCGCGGAGATGGTGGCGGACACGCAGGCCTTCAGTCCTGCCGCGGTGATCCAGGCGCTGCAGCAGGGCGTAGATCTCACTCAAGCCCTGGCCCCCACGGAGGCGGGGGCCGGGCCGGCAGGCGGAGGCGAGGGCAACCGCTTCGTGCGCCTGCTGCGTGTCACCGAGAGCGTGGAGACTCTGTCCTACGGCTACCCGCGCGCTGCCGCATCCGAGGTCCCGGCTCCCGAGCCGGCCGGCGGCCCAGTGGTTGCCCAGGCAGCGGTCCTGGCGGCGTTTCCGCCTCCGGCCGATCCACCTCCGGCCGATCCACCTCCGGCCGCTTCGCCAGCAGCCCCGCCGCCAGCCGTTTTGCCGCCGGCATCTCCGCCGCCGGCCGTTCCGCCACAAGCTGATCCTCCGCCAGCCGTTTTGCCGCCGGCATCTCCGCCGCCGGCCGTTCCGCCACAAGCTGATCCTCCGCCAGCCGTTTTGCCGCCGGCATCTCCGCCGCCGGCATCTCCGCCACAAGCTGATCCTCCGCCAGCCGCTGACCCTTCGCCAGTCGTTCCGCCTCCGGCCAACCCTCCGCCGCTCGACTTGCGCAGCGCACGGCTGGAGGTCGACGAAGCGGCCGTCGTGGGCGGCAACGGTGGCGGATTGCCGCCATCGGCTGCCACAGCCAGCGCCCAGGTTTGGAGCGGTGCCTCGGGCGGCACCCTCACCTCGGTCCGGATCGGCGAGGCGGGGGAATTCACGCCGGTCCCGGTGCCCGTGCATGGGACGGTGTCCATCGGTTTCGATCACGACGGCAACCCCCTGTCCCCCGACAGTCACCAGCCGCCGGCCGCCAGGCTGGATGTCGACTCGACGGGCAACTACACCTTCACCGTCCTGACGGGCCTGAACCATGAGCCAGGGCAAGGCAACAACCAGCTGATCCTGCCGCACGTCGTGCACCTGCTCGGTTCGGACAGCCAGGGCACGAACACCGTGGTCGACCTGAGCCTGGTCCTGCGCGACGACGTGCCGGTGCTGCTGTCCAGCGGGCAGACCGAGGTGGTGCGCCTGGACGAGCATGATCTGCTGGCCCGGCCGGGCGAAGCCCTGGTGCTGCACGGAGACGTCAGGGGACAGGCGAGCTGGGGCGCCGACGGCTTCGGCCGCGTCACGGCAGTGAGCTGGAGCGGTGGGTCGGCCGCCATCCCGTCGGATGCCGCTTCGGTCACGGTCTATTTCGACTCGCACGGGCAGGTGCAGGCCGGCCCTGACGGGGCGGCCGCGAGCCTGCTGGTCCAGGATGACGGCGGCTATACCTTCACGCTCGACCACAGCCTCCTGGTAGCCGGCGCGGATCGCAACATCGTCCACCTGCTCGGTGACGGGCTCAGCCTGTCGGCGCAGGACGGCGACGGCGATCTGGTTCCGGGTATCCGGGTCCGGGTCGAGATCGCCGACGACATCCCGAGCGTGAGCGCCGGGCCGGTGGTCGTGGGTGGCGTGGCCCTGACGACGCACGACGCGCTGACGGCGGGGGCGGCGAGCGACAGCGCGACGGCCGACTTCGCGGCGGCGTTTGCCGCGGCGGTGCAGGCGGACCACGGCGCCGACGGGGCGGGGGCGGTCGAGCTCGGCGGCTGGGCGCTGCAGCTGGGCCAGTCGGGCACGGGGCTGAGCAGCGGCGGGCAGGCGCTGAGCCTGAGCCAGGACGCAGGCGGCGACATCGTCGGCAGCACGACGGCGGGCGAGGTGTTTCGCCTGAGCGTGGACGGTGGCGGGCGGGTGACGCTGATGCAGTACGAGGCGCTGGAGCATGGCGTGCCGGGCCGTGCGGGCGACGCCAGCGTGGGGCTGGGCGCGGGGCTGCTGCGCCTGGGCGCGACGGCGACGGTGAGCGACGCCGACGGGGACCGCGCCACGGTGGCCCTCGGCACCGACCTGGGCAGCCTGATCCATTTCGACGATGCGCTGCCGACGGCCCAGCTGCGCAGCCCGGCCGGGCAGGGCGATACCGGCGGCTCGAAGGACAGGGCCTTGGATTTCCCGCCGCATTTCCTGGGTCTCGACGAGTCGCCGCCGGACGATCCGGGCACGGCTGTGCTGGACGGCAATGGCTGGCCCAGCACGAGCGAAGACTTCTCGGTTTATTTCCACAGCGACCGGGGGCGCGGCTACAACGACGCCACCTCTGATGCGGTGGACTGGGGCGCTGACGGCAGGGGCGACATACGCTTCAGTCTCGGTCTAATCTCGCACGACACGGCGGGCACCACGAGCGCCGTCGATGGCGTGTCGAGCGGCATCTATGCGCTCGCCCCCGGTGGCATGGGGCAAGGTCCGGAAATCATGCTCTATCGCGTGAGCGACACCACGATCCAGGGCCGCGTGGGCACGGAGCCGTACTTCACGGTCAGCGTCGACGCCAGCACCGGCGTGGTCGAGTTCGCCCGGGACGGCCATGCCGTCTGGAATCCGGTTGCCGGGGAAAGCGACGACCGGGCGGTGTTGCTTGGCGCCGACGCGGTCCAGACGACTGGCGGACATTCGCTGGTCCTGACCCAGACCGTGAGCGACGCGGACGGCTCCACCAGGTCGGTGTCGCTGAACCTGGCGGGCTACGGCGCGGCCGATCTGCTGGCGCCGGATCTGTTCAGCATCGCGGACGACGCGCCGGTGGCGGCAGACCTGCAGCTCATGCTCGGCGGGGCGGGCAGCGTCGAGCGGCATATCGGCGCGGAAATCGGGGCCGATGGCGGCCTGATCCAGTCGGTCACCGTCGACGGCGCGAGCTACGACTGGCTGGGCGCAAGCACGGGCAATGCGGGCAGCTGGGATGCCGGCACGAAGACCTGGGAGATCCATACCTCGGGCGGAGCGACGCTACGGCTCGACATGGACGGCGACCTCGGCAATCCGCAGGATCATGGCTGGTTCCGCTACAGCACGCCGGTGGATGCGGGCCAGACCGAAACTTTCGACTACACGCTCGTGGACGGCGATGGCGACACCTCGAGCGCGACGCTGACGGTCTTCGTCGGCACCGATGCCTTGTTCGGCGGCGCCCAGGCCGAACTGCTGGCGGCCGATGACGGCAGCCGGACGCTGTATGGCGGTGGCGGCGACGACACGCTGCTTGGCGGCGCCGGTGCCGATTCGCTCTACGGCGGCAGCGGCAGCGACGTCCTGAGCGGCGGCGCGGGGGACGACCTGATCGATGGTGGCAGCAATCCGCGCCTTTCCTTCAGCAACGCCTATACCGGGGGCGACACGGCAAGCTATGCCGATGTGGTCGTCGTGTCGGGCACGGAAGGGGTGACGGTGTCCCTGGCCATGACCGGTCCGCAGGACACCCGCGCGGCCGGCACGGATACGCTGGTGGGCATCGAGCATCTGCTCGGATCGGCCTACGACGATGTACTGACCGGCGATGGCGGGCGCAACCGGCTCGCGGGCGGCGCCGGCAACGACAGCCTGTTCGGCGGCGCCGGCAGCGACACGCTGTCCGGCGGAGCGGGCGCGGACGTCCTGTACGGCGAGGGCGATGGCGACTCCCTGCTCGGCGGGGACGGCGACGACCTGCTCGACGGCGGTGCCGGCGACGATACCCTCGCGGGCAATGCGGGGGCGGACACCCTGTACGGCGGTGACGGCAACGACAGCCTCTTCGGCGGTGACGGCAGCGACCTGCTCGACGGCGGCGCCGGCGACGACACCCTGGGCGGAGATGCCGGCGCCGATACCCTGCATGGTGGCAGCGGCGACGACCTCCTGATCGGCGGGGCGGGGGACGATGTCCTCGACGGCGGGGCCAACGGTGCCGGGGGCGACACCGCCAGCTATTCCGATGCGGCTCCCGGTCCGGGCCGTACGGGCGTGACGGTGTCGCTGGCGCTGTCCGGGCCGCAGGATACCGGCACAGCCGGCCGGGACACCCTGGTCGGGATCGAGAACCTGGTCGGCTCGGATTATGACGATGTCCTGAGTGGCAACGACGGCAACAATCACCTGAGCGGGGGCGTTGGCAACGACACGCTGATCGGCGGTGCCGGCGACGACTGGCTCGAAGGCAAGGTTGGCGCCGACGTCCTGTACGGGGCGGCCGGCAACGACACCCTGGACGGCGGCCGTGGCAACGACACGCTGGCCGGCGGCGCAGGCGACGATGTCCTGAGCGGCGGCGCGGGCGACGACCTGATCGACGGCGGCGACAACGGTGCCGCCGGTGACACGGCCAGCTACGACGCCGACACCCTGACGCAAGGCGTGACGGTCTCGCTGGCGCTGGCCGGCTCGCAGGACACCGGCAGCCGGGGCATGGACACCCTGGTCAATATCGAGAACCTGACCGGCTCGAGCTTGGACGACGCGTTGAGCGGCAACGGCGGCGACAACCGGCTGAACGGCTTGTCCGGCGACGACACCCTCAGCGGTGGCGCCGGCAGCGACACCCTGGTGGGTGGTTCCGGGGCGGACGTATTCGTCTGGCGTCTGGCCGATCGCGGCGCATCCACCGACCACATCGTCGATTTCAATGTCGGGGAGCGGGACGTGCTGGACCTGCGCGAGCTGCTGGACGGCGAGCATGGCGGCGCGGCGGGCTTCAACCTCGAGCAGTACCTGCGCTTCGACACCGCGGGTTCCGCGCTGGCGCTCGCCATCGACCACGATGGCGGGGCCGACTTCGTGGCGCAGCAGTCGATAGTGATCGACAACTTTGCCGACCGTCAGGCGCTGGCGGCGGCGCTCGGCACCGCGGACGACGACATGGCCATCATCCGCCAGATGATCAGTGGTGGCGGCCTCAAGACCGATTCCTGAGGACTTCGCGCCTCAGCGTATTTCGGTCTCCAGCCCTGCATGCAGGCCATGCTCCGGGTGAGGGCAATGATATATTTCTCCCAAAGAGAATGGGACTTGTCGCCGGCCTGCAGGCCGGGACGAAGGGAAAAGGGGGGCGGAGTGAAACAGCGCAGAAATTGGGGCGCCGTGACGGGCGTGCTGCTCGCGATGACGGCAACGGTGGCAGCGGCGCAGGCCCTGCCCGAGCCGCTGGTGAAGGCGGCGCAGAAGGCCATCGTCAGCAATCCGGAGGTGCAGTCGCGCTGGCGCGCGTTCACCGCGGCCACGGCCGAGCGCGAGGCGGGCGCTGCAGGCTACAAGCCGCGCCTCGACCTGAACATGGGCGTGGGGCGCGAGGAGCAGAAGCACCCCTCGGCCTACGGGCCGGTCACGGGCGACCGCTACACGCGCACCGCCGGCGAGATCGCCCTGTCGCAGATGCTGTTCGACGGCATGTACACCCGCAACGAGCTCAGACGGCTGGGCTACGCCAAGCTGGTGCGCTATTACGAGCTGCTCGAAACCTCGGAGAACATGGCGCTCGAGGCGGTCCAGGCCTACGCCGACGTGGCCCGGCGCAGCGAACTGGTCGACGAGGCCAGGGCCAACTACCTCGAGCACAAGGCCACCGCGCAGCAGATCGAGGACCGCGCGGCTGCCGGGGTGGGGCGCCGCGTCGACGTCGACCAGGCGTCCGGCCGCCTGGCGCTGGCCGAATCCAACCTGCTGACCGAGCTGTCCAACCTGCACGACGTGAGCGCGCGCTACCTGCGCATCATGGGCGAGAAGCCGCCGGTGCGCATGCCGGCGCTGCCCGCAGCCGTCCGGCTCCAGGGACTGCCGGCCAGCGCCGCCGAGGCCATGCAGCTTGGCCTGCCCGGCAGTCCGACCATCAACGCCGCCTACGAGAATGTGCGTGCCAGCCAGTGGCAGCTCGAGTCGCGCAAGTCGGCCTACTGGCCCCGGGTGGACTTCCGCATCCGCGACAGCTGGGGGCGCAACGCCGACGGCGTGCTGCGCCCCAACGGCAGCACGGTCGCCGAGGTGGTGATGAACTACAACCTCTACCGCGGCGGCTCCGACCAGGCGCGCGAGCAGCAGGCGGTCGAGCTCCAGTACCAGGCCCGCGACCTGCAGGAAAAGGCCTGCCGCGACGTGCGCCAGACGCTGGCGATCGCCTATCACGACGTGGTCAGGCTGCAGGAGCAGCTGGGCTACCTCGACACGCACCGCCTCTCGATCGACAAGGCGATGCAGGCCTATCGCCAGCAGTTCGACATCGGCCAGCGCACCCTGCTCGACCTGCTCGACACCCAGAACGAGCTGTTCGAGGCCAATCGCGCCCATGTCAACGCGCGCTACGACGCGCTGGTCGCGCAGGCCCGCACGCTGGCCAGCATGGGGCGGCTCACCGCGGCGCTGGGCGTGGCCCGGCCCGAGCAGCCCAGCCTGGCGGACGCGGGCCAGGACCGCGAGCCGCTGCTGCCGCCGGAGGAGCTCTGCCCCTTCGATGCGCCCGAGCTGGTCGTGGTCGACAAGGCGGCCGAGCTGCCGCGCCGCGCGGTGGCCCGCCCCGCCCCCGCAGTGCCGGTCAAGCTCAACCTGTCGGCCGACGCGCTGTTCGACTACGACAAGTCGGAGGTCAAGCCCGAGGGCCGCAAGCGCCTGGACGAACTGCTGGCGGGACTCAAGGGCGTCGAGATCGGCAGCGTGAGCGTGGTCGGCCATACCGACTGGATCGCCAGCGACGCCTACAACCTCAGGCTCTCGATGCGGCGCGCCGAAGCGGTCAAGGCCCACCTGGTGAGCCAGGGCATGGCGGCGCAGAAGATCCACGCCGAAGGCCGGGGCGAGTCCGAGCCGGTGGCCAGCAACCTGACCGACGAGGGCCGCGCGCGCAACCGCCGGGTGGAGATCACCGTCGTGCCGCTGGGGCACAAGCCGGGCGTCGCAGCGCCGGCGCCGGTCATGGCTCCGACCATGACGCCCACGCGCTGAAGCCGTCGGCCGGATGCAAAAAGGCCATGCCGGCGGGCATGGCCTTGCTGGTCAGTGACGGCCGGCGAGCGGGCTCAGACGCCGGCCGCGTGCGCCTGCTGGTCGGCGTGGTAGCTCGAGCGCACCATGGCGCCGACGGCGGCGTGCGAGAAGCCCATCTCGTAGGCCTTTTCCTCGAACATCTTGAAGGTGTCCGGGTGCACGTAGCGGCGCACCGGCAGGTGGTGGCCGCTCGGTGCCAGGTATTGGCCGATCGTCAGCATGTCGATGTCGTGCGCGCGCATGTCGCGCATCACTTCCAGGATCTCCTCGTCGGTCTCGCCCAGACCGACCATCAGGCCGCTCTTGGTCGGGATCTGCGGGAAGCGGGCCTTGAAGTCCTTGAGCAGCTTGAGCGAGTGCGCGTAGTCGGCGCCGGGGCGGGCTTCCTTGTAGAGGCGCGGCACCGTTTCCATGTTGTGGTTCATGACGTCCGGCAGGCCCTCGGCCAGGATGTCGAGCGCCTTGTCCAGGCGGCCGCGGAAGTCGGGCACCAGCACCTCGATCTGCGTCCTGGGCGAGAGCTCGCGCGTCTTCTGGATGCAGGCGACATAGTGGCCGGCGCCGCCGTCGCGCAGGTCGTCGCGGTCGACGCTGGTGATCACCACGTAGTTGAGCTTGAGCGCGGCGATGGTCTTGGCCAGGTTCTCGGGCTCGTTGACGTCGAGCGGATCCGGGCGGCCGTGGCCGACGTCGCAGAAGGGGCAGCGCCGGGTGCACTTGTCGCCCATGATCATGAAGGTCGCCGTGCCCTTGCCGAAGCACTCGCCGATGTTGGGGCAGCTCGCTTCTTCGCAGACCGTGTGCAGCTTGTGCTCGCGCAGGATCTGCTTGATCTCGTAGAAGCGGGTGGTCGGGCTGCCGGCCTTGACGCGGATCCAGTCGGGCTTCTTGAGCGTCTCGGCCGCCACCACCTTGATGGGGATGCGCGAGGTCTTGGCCTGGGACTTCTGCTTGGCGGTCGGATCGTAGGCCGCAGGGGTCGACGGGGTGGAAGAGGACGGCTGGTCGGTGGACATGTCGGACGGGAGTTGCAGGCTGCCGGTGGGCAGCGGGGGCGGCTCGTGTGGCGCGGATGGGCTCAGGGTGCGAGCAGCGCCGCGAGCCGATCGCCCAGTCGCTGGGCGGCATCCGGGACCTCGACGGCGACGCCGAGTTTAGCGAGGTCGACCGTTTGCAGCCCTGCATAACCGCAAGGGTTGATGCCGGCAAAGGGGGCCAGATCCATCGCCACGTTCAGCGCCACGCCGTGGTACGTGCGATGGCGGCTGACCTTGATGCCCAGCGCCGAGACCTTGCCCAGGCCGCGGAACGGGTCGCGCGGATCGGCCGGGCCGGTCAGCGCGCCGTGCGCGAACGGGTCGTCCAGCCGCACGTAGATGCCGGGGGCGCCGGCGACGCGGTGGCCTGTCACGCCGAACTCGCCCAGCGTGCGGATCGCCG
>JBEEPT010000053.1:0-14306 GCA_041190985.1 Pseudomonadota bacterium | reverse complement strand
CGGCTTCCAGCTGCAGGCTGGCGTGGCGCGCGTCGGCGTCATCGGTCAGCAGCTCGCGCAGGTGCGGCAGCGCGCCGTCGGCCAGCGCCTGCAGCCGCTTCCAGGCGGCGCGTTCTTGGGGTGGGGTGAGCTTGTTCTGCATTTTGACTCTAATCTCCGGCTGGAATCATGCCAGATCCGCGCGACGCCAGAGTCGCGGGCCGGCTGCCGCGCGCTTCAGCGGTAGGCTGCGAGCGTCTGGCGCAGTGCGGATTCGACCCTGGCGCGCAGTTCGTCGGGTTCCAGCACGACGCAGTCGGGGCCGTGGCGCAGGATGTCGCCGAGCAGTTCACGGTCGTCGCTGTAGGGCAGTCGCAGCAGGTAGCTGCCGTCGGCCTGCCAGCTGCCTTGCTGTTCGGGGTGCCAGCTTTCCTGTGCAACCCAGCGCGCCCGCTCGGGGCTGAAGCGCAGCAGGGCGTGCGCAGCCGGCGGGCCGCTGAAGATGCCATAGCTGGCCTGGGTCGCGGTGCGCAGTTCCTGCGGGTCCATCTCGAACGCGGCATCCTCGAGCTGGCTGCAGTGGGTGAGGGCGTCGACCGCGAAGCTGCGCAGACCGGCGCGCAGGTGGCACCAGGCGTCGAGGTACCAGTTGTCGCGGTAGTGCACCAGCTGCTGGGGCGAGACCACGCGCTCCCGCGTCTCGCCGGTCGCGCGATTGAAGTGGTGCAGCAGCAGCCGGCGACGCGCCAGCGTGGCGCCGGCGACGGTCTCGAAGGCGGCGGGCGGCAGCTGGCGCCTGCCGGCGTGGACGATGCGCACGCGCTGCGCCAGCACGGCGCTGTCGAGGTCGATGTCGTGCAGCAGTCGTGCCAGCCGTTCCCGCAGCGGCAGCAGCTTGTCGGACAGCAGGCCCGGCGCCAGCTCGGCCAGCAGTTGCTGCAGGGTGGCGAGTGCCACGAGCTCGCCGGAGGTCAGCCACAGTCCGGGCAGTTCCCGGCGCTCGTGGCCGGCCTCCAGCCGATAGCCCCCCTGCAGCCGGTCGTAGACCACGGGGATGTTGAGGCGTTCGCGCAGCTTGACCAGGTCGCGCTTGAGCGTCGCGATCGAGATGTCGAGCGCGACCATCAGTTCCTCGGTCGGTACCGCATGGCGGCTCAGCAGCAGGCTCTTGTAACGGTAGAGGCGGTTGATATCATGCATGTATTTATATACAGTATTTCCATATCGGATTTTGATACGGAGACAGCCTATCTTCGTAGCCAAGGCCACCGCCGGGCGGCCAGAAAACAGGAGCGCACGATGTTCAAGAAGCTGATCGCCTATTTCCGCAACGGTGGCGCCGCCGTGATGCATCTGCTGCCCCCGCAGCCGGTCGAGGGGGGCGGCCCCGTCCCGTCGGGAGCCCGCGTCGGGGGGGCGCAGCACTACAGCCGGCCGCTGGCCGTGTGGGAGATCCCGGCCTATCAGCGCCGGGCTCGCTCGGGCGACCGGGTGGTGCGGCTGTGAGCCACCAGATCCGCCGGCCCGGCACCGGCCGCGCGGACCGTACCGGGACTGCCGCTGGCGGCCGGCCCCGGCAGGATCGCGTCAGTCGCCGAGCAGGGACAGGTCGCGCACCGCGCCCTTGTCGGCCGAGGTCGCGAGCAGCGCGTAGGCCTTGAGCGCGGCCGAGACCTTGCGCGGACGTTGCTTCATCGGCTTCCAGCCCTTGGCGTCCTGCTCGACACGGCGTGCCGCCAGTTCCTCGTCGCTCAGCAGCACGTCGATGCGGCGCTTCGGGATGTCGATGCGGATGCGGTCGCCATTGCGCACCAGGCCGATCGCGCCGCCAGCTGCCGCCTCGGGCGAGCAGTGGCCGATCGACAGGCCCGAGGTACCGCCGGAGAAGCGGCCGTCGGTCAGCAGCGCGCAGGCCTTGCCCAGGCCCTTGGACTTGATGTAGGAGGTCGGGTAGAGCATCTCCTGCATGCCCGGGCCGCCCTTGGGGCCTTCGTAGCGCACGATCACCACGTCGCCGGCCTTGACCTTGTCGGCCAGGATCTCGGCCACGGCCTCGTCCTGCGACTCGGTCACGAAGGCCGAGCCCTCGAACACCAGGATCGACTCGTCCACGCCGGCGGTCTTGACCACGCAGCCGTCGAGCGCGATGTTGCCGTGCAGCACCGCCAGGCCACCTTCCTGCGAGAAGGCATGCTCGGCCGAGCGGATGCAACCCTCGGCGCGGTCCAGGTCCAGGCTCGGCCAGCGGGTGGCCTGGCTGAAGGCCACCTGGGTCGGGATGCCGGCTGGGCCGGCCATGTAGAAGGTCTTGACCGCGTCGGACGGATTGCGGGCGATGTCCCACTGGTCCAGCGCCTCCTTCATCGTCCGGGCGTGCACGGTCGGCACGTCGGTGTGCAGCTTGCCGGCGCGGTCGAGCTCGCCCAGGATGGCCATGATGCCGCCGGCGCGGTGCACGTCCTCGATGTGGTACTTGTTGGTGTTGGGCGCGACCTTGCACAGCTGCGGCACCTGCAGGGACAGGCGGTCGATGTCCTTCATCGTGAAGTCGATCCCGGCCTCCTGCGCGATCGCCAGCAGATGCAGGATGGTGTTGGTCGAGCCGCCCATCGCGATGTCCAGCGTGATCGCGTTCTCGAAGGCCTTGAAGCCCACCGCGCGCGGCAGCACGGACTCGTCGTCCTGTTCGTAGTAGCGGCGGCACAGCTCGACGATGGTGCGGCCGGCCTGCTTGAACAGCTGCTCGCGGTCGGCGTGCGTCGCGACGACGGTGCCGTTGCCGGGCAGGGACAGGCCCAGCGCCTCGGTCAGGCAGTTCATCGAGTTGGCGGTGAACATGCCCGAGCAGGAACCGCAGGTCGGACAGGCCGAGCGCTCGACCTCGGCCAGGTCGGCGTCGCTGACCTGGCTGTCCACGGCCATCACCATCGCGTCGACCAGGTCGAGCTTCTTGATCTGGATGGTCTGGGTGCCGGGCACGGCCAGGCGCACCTTGCCGGCCTCCATCGGGCCGCCCGAGACGAAGATCACCGGGATGTTCAGGCGCATCGCGGCCATCAGCATGCCGGGGGTGATCTTGTCGCAGTTGGAGATGCACACCAGCGCGTCGGCGCAGTGGGCGTTGACCATGTACTCGACCGAGTCGGCGATGATGTCGCGGCTCGGCAGCGAATACAGCATGCCGTCATGGCCCATGGCGATGCCGTCGTCGACCGCGATCGTGTTGAATTCCTTGGCGACGCCGCCGGCGGCCTCGATCTCGCGCGCGACCAGCTGGCCCAGGTCCTTCAGGTGCACGTGGCCGGGCACGAACTGGGTGAAGCTGTTGGCGATCGCGATGATGGGCTTGCTGAAGTCGTCGTCCTTCATGCCGGTGGCGCGCCACAGCGAGCGCGCGCCCGCCATGTTGCGGCCGGCGGTGGAGGTCTTGGAACGGTATGCGGGCATGGATCTGTCCTCGAAAAGGAAAACCGGTGGAGCGTTGCGGGCCTGTGCCCGTGGGTCAAATATCGATTGTCGCCGAGTCTGCGCCGGCCTGGCGCCAAGACCGGAGCGGCTATCGGGTCTTGCGTGCCTCAGCCACGGCTGAGCTTGAACACCGCGGTGCTGGCGCGCAGATTCGGGCACCAGCGGATCTCGCGGCCCTCGTGCAGGCCGAAGCCGTCGACTATGTTCAGGCCGTTGCGCCGCGCCAGCAGCTCGAAGTCGGCGTAGGTGCCGACCCGGATGTTGGGCGTGTCGTACCACTGGTAGGGCAGGCGGCGCGTGACCGGCATGCGGCCCTTGAGCACGCTCAGGCGGTTCGGCCAGTGGGCGAAGTTGGGGAAGGCGACGATGCCGCTCCGGCCCACGCGCGCGGTCTCGCGCAGCATGGTCTCGGCGTTGCGCAGGTTCTGCAGCGTGTCGATCTGCAGCACGACGTCGAAGCTCTGGTCGGCGAACATGTCCAGCCCCTCGTCGAGGTTGAACTGCAGCACGTTGACGCCGCGCTGCAGGCAGGCCAGCACCTTGGCGTCGTCGATCTCGACGCCGTAGCCGCTGCAGCCGCGCTCGGCCTGCAGGTAGGCCATCAGCGCGCCGTCGCCGCAGCCGAGGTCGAGCACGCGCGCGCCCTGCGGCACCAGCCGGGCGATGGATTCCATGGTCAGGCGGTCGCTCATGCGGCAGCTCCCTTGAGGTCGGCGGCGACGGTGCGCTCGAAATAGGCCCGCACCGCCGCGAGATAGCGCGCATCGTCGAGCAGGAAGGCGTCGTGGCCGTGCGGCGCATCGATCTCGGCGTAGCTGACGTCGCGGCCGTTGTCGAGCAGGGCCTTGACGATCTCGCGGCTGCGCGCTGGCGAGAAGCGCCAGTCGGTGCTGAAGCTGACCAGCAGGAATTTGGCCTGCGCGCGCGCCAGCGCCGCGCTCAGGGAGCCGCCGTGGGCGCGCGCCGGGTCGAAGTAGTCGAGCGCGCGCGTGATCAGCAGATAGGTGTTGGCGTCGAAGTATTCGCTGAACTTGTCGCCCTGGTAGCGCAGGTAGCTCTCGATCTGGAACTCGATCGCCTGCGTGCTGTACTGGTAGGCGAGGCGCTCGGCGGCATCCGGGTCGCCGGCCTGCAGGGCGGCTGCCAGCGGCCTGAGTTGGCGGCCGAACTTTTCGTTCATGACGTCGTCGCTCAGGTAGGTGATGTGGCCGATCATGCGCGCGATGCGCAGGCCGCGTCGCGGCAGGGTGCCGGCGCGCAGGTAATGCCCGGCGTGGAAGTCGGGGTCGGTGACGATGGCGCGGCGCGCCACCTCGTTGAAGGCGATGTTCTCGGCGTTGAGGTTGGGTGCGCTCGCGATCACCACCGCATGACGCACCCGGTCCGGGTGCTGCAGCGTCCACGACAGCGTCTGCATGCCGCCCAGGCTGCCGCCCATGACGGCGGCGAGCTGCTCGATGCCCAGCCGGTCGAGCAGGCGGGCCTGTGCATTGACCCAGTCTTCCACCGTCACCACGGGGAAGTCGGCGCCCCAGGGCTGGCCGCTGGCCGGGTTGATGTGGGTCGGCCCGGTCGAGCCGAAGCAGGAGCCGATGTTGTTGACGCCGATGACGAAGAAACGGTCGGTGTCGAGCGACTTGCCCGGTCCGATCATGTTGTCCCACCAGCCTTCGCTTTTCGGGATTGCCCGGCCCTCGGCGTCGGCGCGCAGGCCCGCGACATGGTGCGAGGCATTGAGCGCGTGGCAGATCAGCACGGCATTGGAGCGCTCGGCGTTGAGCGTGCCGTAGGTTTCATAGACCAGCTCGTAGGCCGGCAGCACCGCACCGCTCTGCAGCGTGAGCGGCTGGTCGAATCGCATCGTTTGTGGCGTGACGATCACTGACTTCACCCCCGGGATCGCGGGATCCCGAAACAAAAAACCCGGCGCCGCAGTCCGTCGGAAATCAGAGACGGGTGCGAAACCGGGGTCTCCTCTTTAGCGGCATTTTTAACGCGCCCGCAATCTGGAAACAAATCGGCGCTGGGCCCTAGTATAAGTTGAATGGCGGGGCCGCTGCGCGGCGCCGCGGCTGCAAGCCCTGGCTCCAGGCAGGGCAATGCTGGAGCGGCTCCGCGTCGCGCAGCGGCAGCCTGTCCGGCCGCCCCACCAGGGGGCAAAGCGCGGCCGGCATCGGGGTTTGCACTAGGCCATGTGAAAAAAATTTCCGTCTTTCGATCAGGCAGCGCATAATGGTGGTACGTCTGGGGATCAGACGTGATTGGTGATAGGTCAGTTTCGTGCGCCACAGCGGCCAAGTCATGTGGTTTCGTCGTGCTACCGGGGCTCCTTCGCTATTTGTTTCGTGTTTTTTTCGGGAGTCCCTTGATGGGCAACAAACTGTATGTCGGCAACCTGCCTTACCAGGTGCGCGACAACGATCTGGAACAAGCTTTCGGCGCCTTCGGCCAAGTCAACAGCGCCAAGGTCATGATGGAGCGCGACACTGGTCGTTCCAAGGGCTTCGGCTTCGTGGAAATGGGCAGCGATGCGGAAGCACAGGCGGCCATCCAGGGCATGAACGGCCAGTCGCTCGGCGGCCGCAGCCTGGTGGTCAACGAAGCGCGTCCGATGGAAGCCCGCCCGCCCCGCACCGGCGGCTTCGGCGGTGGCCGTCGTGAAGGCGGCTTCGGCGGCGGCGACAGCGGCTTCCGCAGCCCCTATGGCAACCCGGGTCGCCGTGACGGCGGCAGCCGCGGCGGCTACTGATATCCGGCGCGCTGGCGCGCGCCCATGAACGGCCTGCCCCTTGCGGCGGGCCTTCGTCCCACCCCGGCTCCGCAAGGCGTCGGGGTTTGTTTTTGGGGCTCAGTGGCGTGACGGCAGCACCGCGTGCACCCGACCCTGCAGGTCGGCCACCCGCTTGCCGTCGTCGTAGCGCAGGGTGTCGGCGGTGATGCGGTCGCGGCCACGCCTGAGCTCGACGGGCAGGTCCGACTCGATGCGATGCGCCTCGCTGTAGATCCTCATCTGTTCGCCGGCGAAGCTCATGGCCGGCCGGCCGGCCGCCAGGTCCGCGGCGCTGGCCGGCCGCTCGACGAGAACCTGCCCCTGCAGCAGGTATTCGCTCTGTTTCCCGTCGGTGCTCAGGCGCCTGGCCGTGGCGGCGGTGAGCTGGCCGCGCTCGTTGAAGGCGCGTATGCGCGCGTCGTCGACCTCCAGCGTGTCGGTGTCGGGATAGTGGCGCGCCTGGCTGCCGAAGACTTCGCTGCGCAGGCTGCCGTCTGCGCCGTGGCTGCGCACCGAGAAGCCGCGCATGAAATAGTCGGGCTCGTGCCGTTCGGGCTGCTCGTCCGGGCCTTCCGGAGACGCCGGCGTGGTGCGCAGTATCCAGTAGCTGCCGAGGGCGAGCAGGCCCATGATCAGCACCGGCAGATAGATCGAGGCCAGGTCCCACCACCGGCCCAGACGGCCGAGCGGGCGCAGGCTCATGCCGCGGCCTCTTCGAGCAGGCGGGCGTACTGGCCGCTGGCCACCAGGATCAGGTCGCAGAACTCGCGCGCTGCGCCGTGGCCGCCGCTGGCGCGCGTGACATGGTGGACGAGCGCCAGCACCTCGGCCTGCGCGGCCGGCGGCGCACCCGCCAGGGCGCAGCGGCGCAGCACCGGCAGGTCGGGCCAGTCGTCGCCGATGGCGGCGGCCTGCGACCAGTCCAGGCCGAGCTCTGTCAGGATGCTCTCGGCCGCCGGGCGCTTGTCCTCGGTGCCGAAGCGCGCATGCGTCACGCCCAGGGCGGCAAGGCGCTTGCGCAGCGGTGCCGAGTCGCGTCCGGTCACGACCGCCGGCGTCACGCCGATGCGCTGCAGCAGCTTGATGCCGTGGCCGTCCAGGGTGTGGAAGCGCTTGATCGTCTCGCCGCCCTCGGTGAAGTAGAGGCTGCCGTCGGTCAGGACGCCGTCGATGTCGAAGAACACCACCTTGATGCCCTGTGCGCGCAGCAGCAGCTCGGGCGGGAATTGCAGGGTGGGCCGCAGGGGCGGCAGGGTGTGGGCGGGCGTGCAGGTCATGGTCGTCGTCGCAGTCATGTCGGCGGGGCAGGGCTCAGATCACCTTGGCGCGCATCAGGTCGTGGCTGTTGAGCGCGCCGCACAGCCGGCCCTGCGCGTCGACCACCAGCAGGCTGGTGACGCTGTGCGTCTCCATCAGCTCGGCGGCCTCGACCGCTAGGGCGTCGGGGCGCACGCTGCGCGGCTGGCGGTGCATGACCGCGCCGGCCGTCACGGCGCGCAGGTCGGTGCCGCTCTCGATCAGCCGGCGCAGATCGCCGTCGGTGAAGATGCCCACCGGCAGGCCGGCAGCATCGACCACGGCGGTCGCGCCCAGGCCCTTGGCACTGATCTCGCGCATCATCTCGCTCAAGGACGCCTGCAGGCCGACGCGCGGCGCCTGTTCGGCCGGGCGCATCACGTCGCTGACCAGGGTCAGCAGCTTGCGTCCCAGCGCGCCGCCGGGGTGCGAGCGCGCGAAGTCGTCGGGCCGGAAGCCGCGCGCCTCGAGCAGGGCGATCGCGAAGGCGTCGCCCATCGCAAGCTGCGCGGTGGTGCTGGCGGTGGGCGCCAGGTTGTGCGGGCAGGCCTCCTTCTCGACCGCGGTGTCGAGCACGATGTCGGCATGCTGCCCCAGGCTGGAGCCGGGGCGGCCGGTCATGGCCAGCAGCGGCACGCCCATGCGCTTGATCAGCGGCAGGATGGCGGTGAGCTCCTCGCTCTCGCCGCTGTTGCTGATCGCGAGCACGATGTCGTCGCGCGTGATCATGCCGAGGTCGCCGTGGCTGGCCTCGGCCGGGTGCACGAACATGGCGGGGGTGCCGGTGGAGGCCAGGGTCGCGGCGATCTTGCGCCCGACATGGCCACTCTTGCCCATGCCGGTCACTACCAGCCGTCCCCGGCAGGCGAGGGCCAGCCGGGTCGCCTGCACAAAGCGGTCGTCCAGCCTGGCGGCCATCGCGGCGATGGCCTGGGCTTCGATGGCCAGGGTGTCGCGCGCCAGGGACAGGGTCGCGGCGGCGTCGAGGGTGAGGCTTGCAGTCATGGCAGGGATTATCGGACAAGGGGTCCGGCGCGCAGCTTGACGCGCCGCCAAAGGCTAAGATTCCTCCATGAATTCGCTTGACATCGCGCTGCTCTACCTGGTCGCTGCCGTCGCCGGGGTGGTGCTGTGCCGGCTCGCCAAGTTGCCGCCCATGCTCGGCTACCTGGCGGTCGGGGTGCTGATCGGACCCAACGCGCTGGCGCTGGCACAGAACTCGGCTGGCGTGCGCTATCTGGCCGAGTTCGGCGTCGTGTTCCTGATGTTCGTGATCGGGCTGGAGTTCAGCCTGCCCAAGCTGCGCGCGATGCGCCGCCACGTCTTCGGGCTCGGCCTGCTGCAGGTGATCCTGACCATACTGCTCACCACCCTGGGCTCTACCGTGCTCGACTGGCTGCTGCCGCAGTGGTGGAAGCTCGAGTGGTACAACGCGCTCGCGCTCGGCGGCGTCATGGCCATGAGCTCGACCGCCATCGTGGTCAAGCTGGTGTCGGACCGGCTCGAGCTCGAGTCCGAGCACGGCAAGCGCGTGGTCGGCATCCTGCTGTTCCAGGACCTGGCCGTGGTGCCGCTGCTGGTGCTGATCCCGGCGTTGGGCGCGCCGCCCAACCAGCTGGTGACGGACCTGGGCCTGGCGCTGCTCAAGGCCGTCGTGCTGCTCGGCATCCTGCTGACCGGCGGTCAGAAGGCGATGCGCTGGTGGCTGACCCTGGTGGTGCGGCGCAAGAGCGAGGAGCTCTTCATGCTCAACCTGCTGCTGATCACGCTCGGGCTGGCCTGGCTGACCGAGCATGCGGGCCTGTCGCTGGCGCTGGGCGCCTTCGTCGCCGGCATGCTGATCTCCGAGACCGAGTACAAGCACCAGGTCGAGACCGACATCAGGCCCTTCCACGACGTGCTGCTGGGCCTGTTCTTCATCACCATAGGCATGCTGCTGGACTGGCGCATCGTCTGGCAGCGCTGGCCCCTGGTGCTGCTGCTGCTCGTGGCCTCCTTCCTGTTCAAGCTGCTGGTGATCACCGGGCTGGCGCGCAGCTTCGGCGCGCCGGCTGGCACCTCGCTGCGGGTCGGGCTCTACCTGTCGCAGGCGGGCGAGTTCGGCTTCGTGCTGCTGCAGCTCGCGTCGCAGAGCCGCCTGATTCCCCCCGAGCTGTTCAACCCGGTGCTGGCCGCCATGGTGATCTCGATGCTGCTGGCGCCGTTCGTGATCATGGGCAGCAATGCGATCGTGATGCGCCTGGTCGGCAGCGACTGGCTGATGCAGTCGGTGCAGATGACGCAGATCGCCGCGCGCGCGATGGCCGCGGACAAGCACGTGATCATCTGCGGCTATGGCCGCTGCGGCCAGAACCTGGCGCGCATGCTGGAGCGCGAGCGCATTCCCTACATGGCGCTGGACCTCGACCCCGACCGGGTGCGCCAGGCCGCCGCCGCCGGGCATTCGGTCGTGTTCGGCGACGCAGCGCGCGCGCAGGCGCTGAAGGCCGCGGGTCTCAGCCGCGCCAGCGCGGTGGTCGTGACCTATCTCGACACGCCGAGCGCGCTCAAGGTGCTGGCGGTGGCGCACGAGCACGCGCCCGGGGTGCCGGTCGTGGTGCGCACCGTCGACGACCAGGACCTGGCCAAGCTGCAGCAGGCCGGCGCGACCGAGGTGGTGCCCGAGGCGATCGAGGCCAGCCTGATGCTGGCCAGCCATGCGCTGGCCCTGGTCGGCGTGCCGATGCGGCGCGTGATCCGCATCGTGCAGGACCAGCGCGACCAGCGCTACAGCCTGCTGCGCGGCTATTTCCACGGCGCCGACGACAGCACCGTCGAGGAGCTCTACCAGGAGCGCCTGGTCACCGTGACGCTGCCGATGGCCGGCAAGACCATAGGCCGCAGCCTGGGCGATCTGCTGCTGCAGGCCATCGGGGTGCAGGTCGTGGGCCTGCGCCGCGCCGACGGCAAGAGCGTCGCGGTGGATGACGAGCTGGTGTTGCAGGGAGGCGACACCCTGGTGCTGTCCGGCATGCCCGAAGAGCTTGCGCTGGCGGAGGAAAAGCTGGTCAGCGGACGATAATGGCCCCATGAATTCCAGTGCAGACCTGCAGGCGCATATCCGGACCGTGGCCGACTGGCCGGCGCCCGGCGTGCATTTCCGAGACATCACGCCGCTGCTGCAGGACGCGCGCCTGTTCCACGAGCTGATCGAGCGCCTGGCCCAGCGCTACCGCGACCCGGCGCTGCGTCCCGACCGCGTTGCCGGCCTCGATGCGCGCGGCTTCATCGTCGGCGGAGCGCTGGCCTACGCCCTCGGGCTCGGCTTCGTCCCGATCCGCAAGAAGGGCAAGCTGCCCTATCGCACCGTGGCCGAGACCTACGAGCTGGAGTACGGCAGCGCGACGCTGGAACTGCACACCGACGCGGTCGCGCCGGGCGAGCGGGTGCTGCTGATCGACGACCTGATTGCCACCGGCGGCACCATGATGGCCGGCAAGCGGCTGCTCGAGCGGCTGGGCGCGGCCGTGGTCGAAGGCGCCGCGATCGTGAGCCTGCCCGCGCTCGGCGGAGCCCGGCGGCTGCGCGATGCCGGCCTGCCCCTGTTCACGCTGGTCGAGTACGAAGGCCGCTGAAGGCCGCACCGGCGGCGCGCCGCCCCAGGAGTGAGAGACGATGAACGCACGAGATCCCGACACCCGGCTCGATGGCGCGGCCGTGACCGCACTGGTCGAGGAACGCTGGCGCGCCAGCATAGTCCCGCAGCTGCAGCGCTACATCGAGGTGCCGGCCAAGTCGCCGGCCTTCGACGCCGACTGGGCCGCGCACGGCCATCTCGAGACCGTGCTGCGCCAGGCGGCCGACTGGGTCGAGGCCCAGCGCATACCGGGCCTGGCGCTCGAGATCGTGCGGCTGCAGACGGCGGACGGCATGCCGCGCACGCCGGTGCTGTTCTTCGAGCTGGCCGCGAGCGGCGGGCGCCAGGGCGAGCCGGCGCCGGCCAGCGGCGAGACCGTGCTGATGTACGGCCACCTCGACAAGCAGCCCGAGTTCAGCGGCTGGCGCAGCGACCTCGGCCCCTGGACGCCGAAGATCATCGACGACAAGCTCTATGGGCGCGGCGGCGCCGATGACGGCTACGCGGTCTACGCGAGCATCGCCGCGATCCAGGCGCTCAAGGCCCAGGGCGTGCCGCACCCGCGCATCGTCGGCCTGATCGAGACCTGCGAGGAAAGCGGCTCCTACGACCTGCTGCCCTATGTCGATGCGCTCAAGGACCGCCTCGGCGCGGTCGGCCTCGTGATCTGCCTGGACAGCGGCGCCGGCAACTACGACCAGCTCTGGCTCACCACCAGCCTGCGCGGCATGGCCAGCGGCGTGCTCAAGGTCGAGGTGCTGACCGAGGGCATCCATTCTGGCGACTCCTCGGGCGTCGTGCCTTCGAGCTTCCGCATCATGCGCCAGCTGCTTGACCGGCTCGAGGACAGCGCGACCGGACGCCTGTTGCCGGCGGCCTTCCACTGCGAGATTCCGGCCGTGCGCCTGGAGCAGGCGCGCGCGACGGCGGCGATCCTGGGCGACGAGGTCTGGCAGCGCTTTCCCTGGGCCCACCACGACTGCGGCGGCTCCACCCTGTTCACGCTGCCGACCACGACCGATCCGATCGAGGCCCTGCTGCGCCGCACCTGGCGCCCGACGCTGAGCGTGATCGGTGCCGAGGGCCTGCCCGAGCTGGCCAATGCCGGCAATGTGCTGCGGCCCTACACGGCCTTCAAGCTCAGCCTGCGGCTGCCGCCGATGGTCGATGCCGCGCAGTCGGCACAGCAGCTGAAAGTGCTGCTGGAAGACAACGCGCCCTACCAGGCGCGGGTTACCTTCGAGCCAGACGGCGCTGCCACCGGCTGGGATGCACCGGCCATGACGCCCTGGTTCGAGCAGGCGCTGCACGCCTCCAGCCAGGCCTATTTCGGCGCGCCCTGCGGCTACATCGGCCAGGGCGGCACGATCCCGCTGATGAACATGCTGAGCCGGGGTTTTCCGCGCGCCCAGATGATGGTCTGCGGCGTGCTCGGGCCCAGGAGCAATGCGCACGGTCCCAACGAGTTCCTGCACCTGCCTTATGCGAAGCGGCTCACCGCCGCCGTGGCCGAGGTGATCGCGCGCATGCCCTGAAGGCGCAGCCCGGCGCCTTCGGGACGGCGCCGATTCAGGCTTGTTCCTGTGCCCTGGCGCGGCGCAGCGCCGCCAGCCACAGCAGCGCCAGGCCGGTCAGGCCCACCGGCAGGAGCGAGCCATAATTCAGCAGCGTCCAGCCCCGGGTCGTGACCAGCGCGCCCGAGGCGAACGAGGTCAGCGCCATGGTGGCGAAGACGCAGAAGTTGATCGCGGCCTGGGTCTTGTCCTTTTCTTCCGGTCGCCAGGCCTGCATCGCCAGCGTCGTGCTGCCCGTGAACAGGAAGTTCCAGCCCATGCCGAGCAGGAACAGGGCGATCAGGAACTGCTCCAGGTCCTGGCCCGACAGCGCGATCGCGATGCACAGCGCGTTGAGCGCCACGCCGGCGCCCATCACCGGCAGCACGCCCAGGCGCCGGATCAGGTGGCCGGTGAGGAAGCCCGGCGCGAACATGCCGATCACGTGCCATTGCAGCACCAGCGCCGCGTCCGAGAAGGGCATGCCGCAGACCTGCATCGCCAGCGGCGTGGCCGCCATCAGCAGGTTCATGACGCCGTAGCCCAGTGCCGCGCCTGCGGCCGCGACGATGAAGACCGGCTGGCGCACGATCTGGCGCAAGGGCCGGCCGCTCGCACTGCCTGTCTTGCGGGGCGGTTCGGGCGGGAAGGCGATCGCGCCGATCACGAGCATTCCCAGCAGCGCCACGACTGCCAGCGCCAGGTAGGCGCCCAGGAAAGGCTGGCCCAGCGCGTCCCGCGTATGGCGCGCCAGATTGGGGCCGACGATCGCGCCGAGCAGCCCGCCGGCCAGCACCAGCGAGACCGCCTGCTCGCGGAAGGCGGGCGCGGCCAGCTCGCCGGCGGCGAAGCGGTAGAGCTGGCCGTTGGCGCTGTAATAGCCCGCGATCACGGTCGCGGCCACCAGCAGCCAGAAGCTGCCCTGCTGGACAGCGGCGGCGCAGGCCAGCGCCGACAGCAGCGCGACGAGCAGGCCGAGCTGGAACGAGGCCTTGCGGCCCCAGCGCGCCTGGCTGCGCGCGACCAGGCCGGTGGAGAGCGCGCCGCCGACCACGTAGCCCATCACGGGCAGGGTGGCCATCCAGCCACGTGGCGCCAGGCTCAGGCCGACCAGGCCGTTGATCGCGATGAACACCACGTTGTTGGTCAGGAACAGGCCTTGCGCGGCGGCCAGCAGCCAAAGATTTCGGTTCATCGGCTTCGGGGCAGTGAGGGTGGGGCGGCAGACCGGCGGTCTGGCGAATCATAGGGGTAGGGGTATTTTATGATGCGAGGCTGGCTGTATGGATGCAGGCTCTTGCAATAGCCTTGGACGCCTCCACTCTCTAAAATGCCGTATCTGAACGATGCCTGACCTGGCATAACAATCAACATCTGGAAGGGCCCCCATGGTTCCTCATCTCGTCACCGCCCTGACCGGCCCGATCAACGAACTCGAGCAGCGCATCCTGGAATCCACCCCCGTGATCGAGCGCTGGTTCCGGCTCGAGTGGATGGAGCATACGCCGCCGTTCTACTCCTCGGTCGACATCCGCAACGCCGGCTTCAAGCTCGCGCCGGTCGACACCAACCTCTATCCCGGCGGCTGGAACAACCTCACGCCCGAGATGCTGCCGCTGGCGGT
>JBEEPT010000052.1:0-2572 GCA_041190985.1 Pseudomonadota bacterium | reverse complement strand
GCCAGCAAGTCCAGCGCCACGTCGACGATCATGTCCTCCTGGCCGCCGACCATGCGGCGCTTTCCCAGTTCGACCAGGATGTCGACTGCCTTGAGGCCGTACTTCTTCGCTGCGGCTTCGCTGTGGCGCAGGAAGCTGCTGTAGACGCCGGCGTAGCCCAGAGCCAGGGTCTCGCGGTCCACGCGCACCGGGCGGTCCTGCAGCGGCCGCACGATGTCGTCGGCCGCGTCCATCAGCTTGTACAGCTCGCAGCCGTGCTCCCAGCCCATGCGCTCGGCCGCGGCGATGAAGACTTCCAGCGGCGCGTTGCCGGCACCGGCGCCCATGCCGGCCAGGCTGGCGTCGATGCGGTCGCAGCCTTCTTCCACCGCCACGATGCTGTTGGCCACGCCCAGCGACAGGTTGTGGTGGGCGTGCATGCCGGTTTGCGTGTCGGGCTTGAGCACGTCCTTGAAGGCACGGAAGCGGTCGCGCACGTCGTTCATGTTCAGCGCGCCGCCGGAGTCGACCACGTAGCAGCAGGTGGCCCCGTAGCTTTCCATCAGCTTGGCCTGCTGCGCCAGCCCCTGCGGCGTGTTCATGTGCGACATCATCAGAAAGCCCACAGCTTCCATGCCCAGGTGGCGGGCGTACTCGATGTGCTGCCTGGAGATGTCGGCTTCGGTGCAGTGGGTGGCCACCCGCACCACGCGCGCGCCGGCCTCATAGGCGGCCTTCAGGTCGTGCACGGTGCCGATGCCGGGCAGCAGCAGCGTGGCGATCTTCGCGTGCTTGACCACGCTGGCCACCGCCTCGATCCACTCCAGGTCGGTGTGGGCGCCGAAGCCGTAGTTGAAGCTGCCGCCCTGCAGGCCGTCGCCGTGGGCGACCTCGATCGAGTCGACCTTGGCCTCGTCCAGGGCCTGCGCGATCTGGCGGGCCTGTTCGACCGTGTACTGGTGGCGGATGGCGTGGCTGCCGTCGCGCAGCGTCACGTCGGAGATGTAGATCTTCTTGCCGTTCATGGTGGTGCGTTCCTTCAGGCGACGACGCGCGCCGCCATGCGCTCGGCGATCTGCAGCGCCGCGCTCGTCATGATGTCCAGGTTGCCGGCGTAGGCCGGCAGGTAGTGGGCCGCGCCCTCGACTTCCAGAAACACCGAAGTCTTCAGGCCATCCAGGCCGCTGCCGATGCCGGGGATCTTCAGCCCCTGCACCCGGTCGAACTGCACCTTCTGCTTCAGGCGGTAGCCGGGCACGTACTTCTGCACGGCCGCCACCATCTCCGCCACCGACGCCTCGATCGCCTGCTCGCTGCCGCCCACGCTCAGCGTGTAGACCGTGTCGCGCATGATCAGCGGCGGCTCGGCCGGGTTCAGCACGATGATCGCCTTGCCTTTCTTCGCGCCGCCCAGGATCTCGATGGCGCGCGAGGTGGTTTCGGTGAATTCGTCGATGTTGGCGCGCGTGCCGGGGCCGGCGCTCTTGCTGGAGATCGAAGCGACGATCTCGGCGTAGGCGACCGGCGCGACGCGGCTGACCGCCTTCACCATCGGGATGGTGGCCTGGCCGCCGCAGGTGACCATGTTGACATTGGGCGCCTGCAGGTGCTCCTCGCCGTTGACCACCGGGATGCAGTACGGGCCGATCGCCGCCGGGGTCAGATCGATCATGCGGATGCCGCGCTTGCGCTCGCGCAGGAACGCATCGTTCTTCACGTGCGCGCCGGCGCTGGTGGCGTCGAACACCAGGTCGATGTCGGCAAACACGGGCAGCTTGGCCAGCCCCTGCACGCCTTCAGCGGTCGTGGCCACGCCCAGGCGCTGCGCCCGCGCCAGCCCGTCGGAGGCCGGGTCGATGCCCACCATCGCCCCCATCTCGATGTGCTTGCCGTGCCTGAGGATCTTGATCATCAGGTCGGTACCGATGTTGCCGCTGCCGATGATGGCAGCCTTGAGTTTGCGGGTCATGTCGCGGATTCCTTAAATCATCTTGCAGGACACTTCGCCCAGCGCGCCGATCGAGGCGGTCACCAGGTCGCCGGCAGCCACCGGCTGCATCGGCCCGAGCGCCCCCGACAGGATCACCTGCCCGCGCTTGAGACCCTGGCCGCGCGCGGCCATGGTGCGGGCCAGCCAGTAGGCCGCGCGCAGCGGGTGGCCCAGGCAGGCCGCGCCGCTGCCGATCGACACCGTCTGGCCGTTCTTCTTCATCTCCATGCCGATCGCGCCCAGCGACAGCTGGCCCACCTCAATCGGCTGGTCGCCCAGCACGTACAAGCCCGAGGAGGCGTTGTCCGCCACCGTGTCGACCAGCGTGATCTTCCAGTCGGCGATCGCGCTGTCGACGATCTCGATGGCCGGCAGCGCGTGGCTGACGCACGCAAGGAACTCGGCGTACGTGGGCGCGGCGCCTTCGACGTCGCGGCCGACCACGAACGCCACCTCGGCTTCGAGCTTGGGCTGCACCAGCCGCGCCATCGGCACCTCCGCGCCATTGAGGTATTCCATGTCGTCCAACAGGATGCCGAAATCGGGCTGGTCGACACCGAGCTGCTGCTGCACCGCCTTGGACGTGAGGCCGACTTTCAGGCC
>JBEEPT010000051.1:0-2612 GCA_041190985.1 Pseudomonadota bacterium | reverse complement strand
AGCCGGTCGCGCTTACGCTGCCAGCGCCCACCATGAACAACGACGACGGGATGGACCCGGCGCTGGTCACAGTGCAGTTGACCATCTCGGTGTGCCCACCGACCTCGAACCACTGCGAGGTGGACCCGAATCGCAGCGTGCAGTCAACTAGCTGCGCGTGCGCAGCGACCTGCACGGCAATGCGCGACGATGTGCTCGTGTTGCCATGCCACAGATAGCAACTTTCCAGTACGAACATCCCGCCGACGTTTGAGGCCGTGCCGATGAGGATGCTGTCCGCCGTCGAGCCAGCGGTGCGGAACGTCACCCCGTAGATGTGAACCTTGGACTTGTTGGAGCCAGGGCTGAGCGTGATCGACCTGTTCGACGACGAGTGCCCGATGTAGTTCGACGTGCCCATCACGGTGGGCGTGTAGGACGAACCCCCGTCGTTGGAGGCGCTGACCAGCCAGATGCCGTTCGGGAAGGTGTAGGTCGTGTCCACCGACAGCGACGAGTCAGTGCTCGGCACGCCGTCGTACTGGATGACCACCGTGTCGCCGGCTGTGGCGGCCGTCAGCGCAGTCTGCAGCGACGTCGCAGCCTTCGCCCACGTGTCGTAGGGCGATGTGTTGCTGCCGCCGGAGGCGACGAACAGGGTGGCCATGAGGGGGTTACTTCACCGTTTGGGCAGCAGCCGGCAGCGCCGTGGCCAGTAGCTCCTCGAGCTCGTTGGCCATCAGCTGCTCGTTCACCTCCACCTTCATGGAAGCGATGCGAGCGTTGATGTCGAACTGCGCCGGGGCGTAGAAGCTCTGCGTGTACTCCTGATCGAACTGGTCGTACATGCGAACCGTGCACTGGCGGCCGCCGTCGGCCTGCAGTGCGCCTTGCTCAAGAACGTGGCGAACGATCGGCATGTCACTCCCCTACTGCGGTGCGAACCGTGTTGTCGGCGTCGATGTACGCCTGCATCTTTGCCTTCAGCGCGTTCCACTGCGCCACCGACAAGCTGAACGCCGAGCGGCACTGCGCGTCGGTGATGTCGGCGGCGGCGATGCGCGCCAGGATGAAGCGTGCGATGAGCACAAGACGCGCTCGCTCACCGTTGAGGTACGCCTCGCGTAGGCGGGCCGCGAACTGAGTCGCGGTCATGTGTTTCAGGTTCAAGGCCATGGCTTCACTCCTTCGTGTGGCCGTACATGGACAGGTAGTTGTCGATCGCTGCGGACTGGCCCCACGGCAACGGCTCGCCGGTCCAGCCGAACCCGCCGGGGCCGAACCGCTGTTCGTAGCCAGCAGCGGCCCAGGCCTCGTGCGCGGGCTTGTAGACGGACCAGTCCCAGGTCTTCTCGTCGCGGGCCTTGACGACCTCGAACAGGCCGGCACGCGAGGAGCCGAACACGATGCGCCCGGTCCCGCAGCCCACCGCACTGCCGTAGTCGAACTTCTCCCACGTCATGCCAGGGCCGTTCCCGCCGTTGTCCCAGAACACCCATGGCTTGCCGTCAGGCAGGTAGGCGAAATGCAGCGGGCCGTTCATCGACGTCCACAGCATGCCGAAGATGGTGCCTCGAGGGCCGGTCGTTCCGTCGCTGATGGCGATCTGGATGTACTGAGCACCAGTCCAGGCCCCGACGCTGTCCGGGATCACGACGTGGAGTTTCGACTCGCCGGTGAGCACGTTCACCTTGCGAATGCACTGCGCTGCCAGCGAGGCGATGTAGACGTAGCCGTCCTGGTAGACGATGCCCTCGGGCCAGCAGCACGGGTCGTCCTGGCACTGCGCCAGCGTGCCGACGCGCATCGCGCGACGCGGTTCGTTCAGCCGGTACTGCGCCAGCGCACGGTTGCCCTGCACCAGGACGCCCACCATCTTGCCCGAATGCGGGTCCCACACCGACACGCGCGACAGGCGGCGCTCAGTGACGTAGAGCAGGTTGTCGTCGCCTGGCGTCAGCGACCACGGGTCGCCCAGGCCCTTGGCCAGGATGCTCACGGTCGGCTCGGCCTCGTGATCCGTGGCCGAGTGCTGCAGCCGCACCAGGCGATCGTTGCCGCTGTCGGCCACCACGCTGACCGGGCCGGTCCACTTCGCGCCCGGGTCGTGCGGCGGCTCCATGCCGTTGGCGCCGTTGTCCACCGGCGCGCCGGCGCCTCGGGTCACGGTCTCGGGGATGAAGACGTGCCCCCAGGGCTCGTTGAAGCCCTCGGGCTCGCTGGCCGGCCAGCCCTTGCCGACGAGGTCGAAGTCCTCGCGCCGCGGCGGCACATGGCGCGCTGCAATCGGGCCCTTGTGGCGGAAGCCGGCCTTGGTCTGCACGCGGCCGTTCGGGCGCACGACGCGCAGCGCGTGGCCCTGGAGCACCCAGTACGAGCAGTAGCCCGTCGGCCCTTCGCGCCCGACCGTGATGTGCGTCGGGCCGCTTATGACCGCCTCGCCGCGCTGGCCGTCGAGGATCGCGTACTCGGGCAGCTTCGAGAACAGCGGGTTGATCGTGTAGTTCTGGGCGTTGATCTGGTGCACGACACCGTCGGTCACGCGCGGCAGGTACACATCGTCGCCGTCCATCACCGCAAGGTGGCGCATCACGAGTTGCTTGCGGGTCAGCGGTTCGCTGTAGTGGTCGGCG
>JBEEPT010000050.1:0-8324 GCA_041190985.1 Pseudomonadota bacterium | reverse complement strand
CATCGTGGTCCTTCCCGGCATGCAGCCGAACTGTCGGTTCAAGCGGAGAGCCAACGGCTATCCGCACCTGTGCGCTTCGTCGGCAGCGTCACGGCCGTTGTCTCCCGCTTAACCTAGCGTTAGGCCCCAAGAGTCAGGCCACGAATCTGCAGCCCGTTCTGTTCTGCAAATGCGCGCTGCACCTCAGTCGCAAACTCTTGCACGCGCGTGGCGTAGATGCCGCCTGCCGCGTTCCTGAGGCCGTCGTCGGCAATGGCTTCCACCACGGCCATCCCAAGCTGCCCGCAGGTCCGCGGCGTGGCGTCCATCAGCGCCCGCAGCTCGGCGGCCACATGCTCCACCTCCGGCAGGTAGTGGTGTTCCTCAACATGGCTTGCGCCGTCGCGGCGGATCAACTCGCCGTACCCGGTCAGCATGCTGGCAGCGCGCTCCAGCAGCATGCGCACGCCATCGGCCGGCGCCCACGCCACTGTCACTGTCACTTCAATGTTTCCTTCAGCCATGTGTCAAGTCTTCCGTGTCAGTTCGCTTCGGAGCCAGGGTCTAATTCAAGTCAGGCCTTACCGGGCCGCGCACGGGCAAAGGCGCCCACGCAGCTCGTGTCGCTCTTGGCTTGCTGCCTCAGCTCGGCGGCCGTGGTCACTCGCGGAGCGGCATTCGTCGTCGCCTCGTTCCTGCGCGCGTCCACCGCTTCGCCCAAGAACTGAAACGGGTGAACCCATCGCGCCAACCCGGTGGCGACGGTGTGTTCGGCCAGCCAACGGAAGCGCTCGGCATCCGCCGCGTAGCTCTCGGCCGCCTTGCTCCAGGTGTGCGCCTCACGCGCCAGCCGCCGAATCTCGTCCGACATGGCAACCTCTCGGGAGCCATACACCTGCCCACACCGCTCGCGCTCTGCGGCCCGTTCCTGCAGGGCATAGGCGCGCATCTGGTCGGCGGTGTAGCACTCTCGCTCTGCATACCAGTTGCTGCCGTAGTAGGCCACTCCGTGCGTGGATACGTGCCGTTCCATCGTGTTGGGGTTGTGCACCACTGTCAGCGCAGCCTTCGGCAGCGGCCCCAGCGTGTCGGAGGTCTTTTCAGTCATGCTCAGCCATTCCTGATATCTCCCCCACCACCACCACATCCCGCCCCCCATTCCCCGCCCGCGCCTGCTGCACACGCTCCGCGGTCGTGCGATAGGCCCGCTCGAACTCCGCATAGCTGCACGCCCGCAGCTGCTCGAGGTGCACGCTGATCAGCCACTGCAGCCGGTCTCGCAGCTCGTCGCGCTCGTCGGCTCGCAGTGCCCAGGTGCTGCGCGCCTTGCGCTCCTGCATGACGTAGGCCAGCGCCTCCTGGGCGTCGGCGATCACCTGGCGGGCATCGTCGCCGCTGCCCAGGCCCATGCCGGCCAGCGTCTCGGCCATGTTGCAGGCGTCGGCCAGGCTGCGCCAGCAGTCGAGGCCATCGTGGCCGCTGAGCAGGCCGTCGAGGGCGGTCTGCATGGCGATGTGCTGGCGTTGCACGTCTTCGGCGTTGATGCGGCTCACGCCGACCAGCACGCGCGACATGGCGTTGCAGTCGGCCGCCCACTGGCGTTTCTGGCGGCGGCTGCGCATGTGATGGCGGCCCATGGCTCTGTGCGGCCGGCTCATGGCTGCGCCACGCCGGTGCTGGCCGACGGCGCGGTGGCGGCGCTCGCGCACTCGCGGCGGCCGTCGGGCCACTCCAGGCGCCCGCCGACCCGGCTGGGCAGCCGGGCTGCGGCATCGGCGCCAGCGCGCACCACCGGCGGCCGGCGGTCAGCGTTGCCCAGGCCTCGTCGCTGCTGGCCGATGGTGGCGTGCATGTCGAGCCACGGCCGGTCTGGCGCTGCGATGTTGGCCCAGACGGTGCTGCTGGTGATGGGGCCGGTGGTGCCGGTGGGGCTGGTGGTGGCGCCGCGGCGCTTGCTGGGCTTGGCCTCGGTGTCTGCCGTGGCGTCGCTGTCGGTGCTGACGCCGGCCTCGAAGTCCTCCAGCGCGCGCAGCATGGTGCGGCCCGGCGTGTTGATGTGCCACGACTGTGCGTCGCGGTCGTGCGTCAGCAGGCCTGAGTCGCGCATCGGCACGAGCGCCCGCTTGCGCAGGCTGTGCGGCGTCAGCGGCGCGGCAGACGGCCGGATCATCACGGCCAGCGCCTGCGCGATCTCGGCGCAGCTGAGCGCGCTGTGCTCGAGCACCAGCAGCACCTCGTGGTGCAGCGATCCCAACCGCACGCCATGCACACCGCCGACGAGCGGCTGGCGCTGGTTGTGTTTGTTGCGCGGCATGGCGTCAGGCCTCCGGCTCGGCCGGCGCCAGCAGCGCGGCCGGAATGGTGGTGTTGGGCTCGTCGCCCAGCGGGTACTCGGCGCCGTGCAGGCTCTCGAAGCGGTCGAGGTAGGCCTGCCGCCAGTCCTGCCAGGTCATGGCGTCGCGGGTGCGCAGGTTGATCCAGTCGGCCGGCTCGATGTCGGCCAGGGTGGGCCACAGCGGGCCGCTGGCGGGCAACAGGTCGCGCCGCTCGGTGGCCAGCGCGATCAGGTCGGCCGCCTTGATGGCGCGGTGCCAGTCGAGGTAGGTGCGCAGGCTGCGAAAGCGCCGCAGCACGGCGCGCTGGGCGTTGGCTTCGACGACGGCCCACTCGGGGCCGAGCATCAACTTCATCGGCGAGCTCAGGTCGCTGGTGTAGGCCTCGTGGGCGTCGTGCAGCAGGCCGGCAAGCAGCGCGGCCGGTTGGTACACGCCCAGCTGGCTCTGCATGATCTCGACCACCAGCAGCGAGTGCTCGGCCACGCTGTAGGGGCGGCTGCAGTGGCCGGTGAAGCGGTTGAGCTGCGAAAGGCTGTGCGCGATGTCCAAAATCGACAGCTGAGCCGGATCGGCCAGGCTGAGGTCGACGCGGGCGCCGGTGGCGGTGAGCATCCAGGTCATGTCATCGGTCCCGTTCTGCAACGCGAATCAGTCCATTTCGTTCAGCAGGCTGATGGCCGAGCAGCTCGTACAAATCCAGTAACGCCCGGGCCACGGTGCGCACTTTTCGGTGCAGCTTGTTTGGCGAGACATTCAGCAGCGTGTCTTCACGTTTTTTCAAATCGAGCAATTCGTCTAGTTCGCTGATTTGACTTAGTAGCTCTCGCCGTCTTTGGGCAATCTCTGAGATTTCCATTCAATCCTCGCTATTCAAAAAAGCGCAGCCATTCAATCGCTCGCACTCGGCCAGCGCGCCGGCCAGCGTCAGGCAGTCGGTGACGACGTGCTGCACGGTGGTGCCCGGCACCTCGTAGCAGACAAGCCAACGGCCGTTGCTGGCCTTCGGGTAGTGCACCAGCGCGGGCGCAGCCGTCGGTGACGCCAGGAGCGTGCCGGCGGTCATCACTTTGCGCCCCTCGCCAGCCGCACCGGCCGGGCCTGCTGCTGCTCGCGGCGCACGCGGGCAAACAGCACGCGGATGTCGGTGGAGGCGGCCGGCACCCACACGAGATAGGGCGCGCCGGCCTCTGCCAGCCAGTGCGAGGGCAGCGCCACGGATCGCAGCGGCTGCCCGGCCCACGGGCGCTGGCGCTGATCTGCAGCGGCGCTCATGCCAGCCACCCCGATGTGGCCACCAGGTGCGCCAGCGCGCAGCCAGACAGCGCCACGCCCAGGCCGATCAGCACGCCCAGGCGCAGGCCTTCATGCCGACCGCGCAGGCGGCCGGCGAAGAACCCGCGCACGTAGCCATCGGCGTCGGCCGCGCGTGTGGCGCGGTGCAGCGCTGCGGCGGTGTCGAGCGTGTCGGCAATGGGTTTGTCGCCAGCGCGCACGCGGCGCACGGGCAACTGGGTGACGGTGGCGCCGCTCAGCACAGCGCACCCGGCAGGCAGGGGGTGAAAGCCTCGGCCAGCAGCCAGGCGATGGCCAGGCAGGCGGCGACGGTGACGACGGCGCGCACGGCGTCAGCCATGCGGCCCATGTGGGCGGTGAACTCGCGGTCAGTCCATGCGCTTCGGTTCATGTTCTGCTCCAGACGCCGGGATGGCGTGGAGCAGAAGTCTACGCACGGTTTACCGTGCCGTCAACTGTCAATAGACTTCACTGCATGACGCGGCAGGTTCCGTACTCGCAACGGACCATCATTGTGTCGCCGCCGGCACATGCCACGCTGTAGTTCGACTGGCTGGCCAGTGCCTGGCCGACCAGCACGGCGATGTCATCCTGGGTGAGTTGCTTCGCCCGGCGAGCGTCGGCCAGCCGCCTGCCAAAGGCGACGCGCTCGAACTCAGACCAGCACTCCATTGCCGGAGCGTAGACCGATGCAAGGGGTCGCGGTCTACCGGGGATTGACCGTGGACGTATACGCAGGATAGACTGCAGCCATGGAGCAAACGCAAGCGACATCACAGGATCAGGTTCGAGCCGCCGTGCGGCGCGCTGCCCTGCTTTGCGGCGGGCTGGCGGCGCTGGGTGTGGCGGTGGGTGTGCCAACGCTGTCGGCCAAGTCCGTCGTGTGGGCCTGGACGAACCGCGGCGGGGTGCCCATTGAGCACTGCGTCGCCATCGAGCGCGCCACAGCCGGCGCCGTCACCCGGCGCGATCTGCGCCCGGCCGACTGGCACCGCATCTGGCCCGAGCTGGTGACACTTGAGCATCCGGCGCCTGTGGACGAGGCGCAGCGTGCGCCGGCCGAGGCTGCCTGACCGAATGAGCCCGACGATCTCCTCATGTGGCGAGCAGGCCGCGCAGCTTTGGGCAGCTGCGCACGGGGCCGACGCCACTTGGCCGCGCGGGGTTTGCGCCTCGGGCGGCTTTTCTTTGCCTGCGTGCGGGCGCTGAGGGTTGCGATGACTTTGGAGCGGAAGGATCTGCGCATCAAGCTGGACGCGAACGACCACGCCGGCCTGGCCTTGCTGGCCGAGGCCGACGAGTCCGAGCTGGCCGAGTGGGCCGAGCGGGTGCTGGTGCGGGTGATCCGTCGTCGAGTGCATGCCGCCATGGTGCTCGCAAAGAAAGCGGAGCGCTTGGGAATCGTCGGGAGAGCAATCCCGGCGGATGAGTGACATCCGGGAGAGCCAGGGAATGCAGTCCCGCAACGCTCAGTTGAAGCTGGTCGACGTCGCCGCCGCCGAGGTGCTGAGCCCTGAGCAGCGCGTCTTCGACCACTGGGTGTGGATGATGGGCAAGGCCCCGCGCCGCACGGTGCTGGGGCCGGAGCGGCGCAAGGTGCTGCGCCGGGCGCTCGAGCTGTACGACGTCGAGACGCTGATGCTGGCCATCGAAGGCTGCGCCGGCAGCGCGTGGCACGCGGGCGACAACGACCGCGGCACGGCGTACAACGATCTGGAGCTCATCCTGCGCAATGAGCGCAACGTCGAGCGCTTTGCCGACATGGGCGAGCAGCTGCGCGCCAAGGCCTTGCGCCAGGCGCAGCGTGAGCGTGATGCCGCCGCCCAGGGTGAGGCTGCCGAGCCGGTGCTGGGTGCCGAGGCTGCGGGCGAAGACGCAGCGAAGTGGCGCGAGCGCCTGCGGGCGCTGGCGGCCAGCATGGCAGGGCGGCGCACGGCATGACGGTGGAGGCGCGCACCCCGCCGCACTCGCTCGAGACCGAGCAGGCGCTGATCGGCTCGATCCTGAACGACAACGGCTTGTGGGAGGCGGCGGCTGCCGTCGTCGGGCCGCAGCACTTCTACGCGGCCGACCATGCGGCCATCTGGCGCACTTGCACGGCGCTGGTGACACAGCACAAGCCGGCCGACGTCATCACGGTGTACGAGGCCGGCGGGCATGATCTGCCCTACCTCAACCAGCTGGCCATGGGCTCGATGAGCGGCGCGGCGGCGGTGGCCGCCTATGCCGATGTGGTGCGCGGCCACGCGGAGCGCCGCGAGGTGCTGCGGCTGGCTGCGGCGCTGGTCGACAACGTGCACCAGGGGCAGCCGTCCATCCCGCTGCCGCAGGTGCTGGATGGCGCGATCTCGAGCCTGCTGGCCTTGCAGCAGCGCGGGCAGGGGCAGGAGCCGCGCCCGATGTCTGACCTGGCCGTGGCCTTCCTCGACGACCTGGAGGCGCGCGCCAGCGGGCGCACGCTGGCCTACAGCACGGGCCTGTTCGATCTGGACCGGCTGACGGCTGGCGGTGGCCGCCCGGGCGAGCTGTGGGTGATTGGCGCGCGGCCCAGCATGGGCAAGACGGCGTTCATGTTGAGCCTGTGCCGGCATGTGAGCGCCTCGCACCAGGTGCTGGTGCTGACGCAGGAGGACTCGCACCTGACGCTGACGGCGCGGCATGTGGCTGCGGCGGGCTTGGTCAACCTGGCTGACCTTCGCAATCCTGCCGCGGCGCCCGACAGCATGTGGCATGGCGTGGCCATGGCCATGGATGAGGTGCGCGCGCTGCGCATCGACACCGACGACCAGGCCGGCCTCACGTTGGCCGACGTGCGCCGCAAGATCCAGCAGACCAAGCGCAAGCACGGCGAGCTGGCGCTGGTGGTGATCGACTACCTGCAGCTGATGCAGGGCGACGGCGACAACCGCAATCAGATGCTGGGCCTGATCGCCAACGGGTTGAAGCTGGCAGCCAAGCAGTACGGCTGCTGGATTGTGCTGCTGAGCCAGCTGAGCCGCGAGGCCGACAAGGTGGCCGGGCCACCGCAGATAGGCCATCTGCGAGACAGCGGCGACATCGAGGGCGCTGCCGATCTGATCGGCATGCTCTACCGCGAGTGCATGCGCAAGCCGAAGACGGCCGAGAACGCGCACCTGGCCGAGCTGCACGTCTGCAAGCAGAAGAACGGGCCCACGGACACGCTGCGGCTGTGGTTCGATGGGGCGACACAGAGGTTTGGGAACTGGGGCGATCACGGCCCGCCGTAACGATGAAACGGCCCGTGATCCAGGCGTCCGAAGTCTCGATCCGGTTGCGGGCCGCACAGGTGTCAGGATGAAGCTCACAGCACCAGCGCCCCAGCAACTCACGGCGCGAGCAGGCCCCGATGCGAGGGGAAAGCGTGAGTCAGCCGGTGTTGCGCATCCCTGCGCCGGTCGAGCAGCGCGGCCCATGGCGACGCTGAGGAGGGGGCCCGACTCACATGCTCTGTGGGTAGGGCCCCTCTTCGCCCGGAACCCTGGCTCCGCTGAGCAAGGCATAGGTCATAGATGGTGATGATGGAGGTGCAGACATGAGGCCAACAGGGCGATATGGCGACATCGCGCACGCGCTGATGGACGCGGCGGCGGTCGGGCCAGCTACGGTGCGCAGCCTGGCCGAGCGTGCGCAGGTGGGCTACGGTGCGGCGGCGTACACGGTCACCCGGCTGGTGCAGCGCGGCGAGCTCGAGGTGGTGCATGCATGCAGGCCTGCGGTGCTGGCGATCCCGGTCGACAGCGACAACCAGCGCGAGGTGCCAGATTCCATGCGGGCGCTGCAGCAGGCGTGGTTCGGGCGGCCGGTCGATGAGGCGCTGCAGCGCGCCTGGGCGGATCTCTGATGGCCAGCCGCGTGGAGTGGGTCGAGGCCCGGCTGCAGCGATGGGCGCAGGGCGTGACGGTGGGCGACGGCAGCGGCTATCCGGCGATGAGCGTGCTCCATCCCAACTGGAGCCCGCCATCGCCCGGCACCACGCCGACGATGAAGACGGCGCCGGCCAGCGACGTCAGTCAGACGCACCGCGCCATCGGCAGGCTGAGTGCGCGTCTGCGTGACACGCTGGTGGTGCACTACTGCCTGAAGCCTCCGATGGCTGAGCAAGCGCTGCGGCTGGAGTGCAGCGAGGCGACGGTGTACGAGCGCGTGGCCAGGGCGCATGGGCTGCTGGCTGGGATCTTCACGGATCCGATGGTTGTGCTGGGTGGCGAGGGGTGAGCGGGAGTTACTGCAAATTCGAGAACCTGGGGCAGAATGCGGCACGCTTGGGGACAATCCACCCGAGCAACAGGCCAGGGCAGCGCAAGCGGTCATGGCCTTTGTCATTCAATGCCATCACTACCCCCGAAGCCCTGCACTGTATGTGGTGTCCTGGTCAACGATGGCAGCGGGCGATGCGCGCAGCATCCGCGGGCGACCTGGCAACACCGGCCCGAGGTGCAGCGCACCCGCGGGCGCAAGCTGCAGCGGCAGCGGCATCGTCTGTTCAGTGCTGAGCCGCTGTGCAGGGAGTGTGCCCGGCAAGGTCTGAGCAGCTTGGCGGCGATCAGGGATCACATCATCCCGCTGGCCGAAGGCGGCACGGACGACGACAGCAACATCCAGCCGCTCTGTGTGGAGTGCTCGGATCGCAAGAGCGAAGCCGAGCGCCGCAGGGGTAGGGGGGTGTCGGCAACTTTCGGCGCTCAAAGCGGAAAC
>JBEEPT010000049.1:0-7200 GCA_041190985.1 Pseudomonadota bacterium | reverse complement strand
TTCGCCGCGGGCGACTGCACGACGGTGCCGTACAAGCAGATCGTGATCGCGGCGGGCGAGGGCGCCAAGGCGGCGCTGTCGGCCTTCGACCACCTGATCCGCACCCCTGTCGCGGCCTGATTCCTTTCTGCTCCATGCAATACGGCCCCGCGGGGCCGTATTGTCCTTGGGGCCTGGGCCGGACCTGGGCGGGCTGTGTTTTCGCTCAGCGCCGGGCCGGCCGGCCTGGTTCAGGCATGGCGCTGGCGCGCAGCCAGAGCACGAAGCATGGCATCGATCTGCTGTTGCCGGCGCCGGGCCAGGCTGATGCCGGCCAGTGCGAAGCCGAGCAAGGCCAGCGTGGCGGGCTCGGGCACCGTGCCGTCACCGCCGATGTCGAACGGCAGGAGGTTGAGGGCCACGTTCTGTCCACCGATGAAGGCACCGACCGCCCCTTTGGGACAATTGTCCTTGTTGTCTGGATCGTCCGGATCGTACGGTTTGTCGCATTTTGCGCGTCCGTCGTCCTCCAGCGGACCGAGGTATTCGTAGAACTCGTAGCGCCTGGACACAGCCTCGGCGCCAGCGCCGATCTCGCCGCCGCCTTCGAGCTCCTCGTGTTCGCCGCCCAGGCCGGCCTGCAGAATCATCCACTCGATTTCGACTTCGGCTGGATCCTGGCCATCTGGCACCTCGGCATTGCCGAGCACCAGATGCTCGAGCTTGGCCGGATCCTGCAGCTCGGTCTTGAACACCTTGACCCACAAGGGCTGGCCTATGGCCGTCCCCGGGTCGGGCGCGGGCGGGGCGATCTGGGCGACGACGACCGGTGGCGCGGCCGGCTGCTGCGTCACGTTCCAGACCGGCGCCGGCAGCGGGACCTTGGATCCGCTGGCCAGCAGGTGGCCGCTGGCGTCGCCGAGCAGCCAGCGGTAGATCACGTTGGTCGGGTTGTTGTTGTTGGCGATGCCGAAGTGTTCGCAGCCCAGCGTGGCATAGCTGGGGTCGCCGCCGTAGGTCGGGTCATAGCAGGCATGGCCGCCAGTCGGCTGATTGAATGGGTCTAGCACCGGAGTGCCGGTTTTCCAGCCGCTCGCGTCGAAGCCCGCCGCGTAGCGCACGATCACGCCGGTGGCCGTCGGTATCTTGATCGGATCGCCGTAGCGGATGTAGGGCGCACCGAAGGTGAATGCGATGTCGGCGGCAGACAGGCCCTCGAGCTCGATCTCGAAGCCCCGGGCTACCTGGCCGGTGTCGTTGAAGACGTCGAAGTTGCTCAGGGAGCCGAACATCGGTACTGCCAGGGCGACATTGCCCATGCCGGACAAGGCGAGCGCGGCCGCAGCCGCCAGGGTCTTCTTGCGCATCTGCATCTCCTGTGTTCAGTGACGTGGCCCGCTGTTCAGCCTGGGAGCGGCGGGGGAGGGATGCAAGAGTAAGCAAGAACGGTGCCGAAATAAAAAATCACTGAAAAATCAATGATTTATTGGATTTTATGGAATCAATGAATCACTGACTGTAAAAAAATCCGTCGCCTTGCCGGCGGCATCGCTGCTCGCCGGCGGGATGACGTAAAACTGCCGCGCGTGATGGCCGTGATGGGGCCGAGGCTGCCCCGCCTTCAGTCCAGCTTCTTGACCAGCACCATGGAGCGGCGGTCCCAGTTGTACTTGCGCTTGCGCGCCTCGGGCAGCCAGTCGGGGTCGACCTGCGCGAAGCCGCGCTTGATGAACCAGTGCATGGTGCGCGTGGTCAGCACGAAGATGCTCTTGAGCCCCATCAGGCGCGCGCGCTGCTCGATGCGCTTGAGCAGCTTCTCGCCGTCGCCCTGGCCCTGGACCTGGGGCGAGACCGTGACCGCGGCCATCTCGCCGGTGCCGGCCTCGGGGTAGGGGTAGAGCGCGGCGCAGGCGAAGATCACGCCGTCGTGCTCGACGATGGTGTAGTGGCCGATGTCGCGCTCGATCTCGGTGCGGTCGCGCTTGACCAGCGTGCCGTCCTTCTCGAACGGCTCGATCAGCTGCAGGATGCCGCCGACGTCGTCGGCCGTCGCCTCGCGCAGCTCCTCGAGCCTCTCATCGACCACCATGGTGCCGATGCCGTCGTGCACGTAGACCTCGAGCAGCAGCGCGCCGTCGACCGCGAACGGAATGATGTGGCTGCGCTCGACGCCGGCCTTGCAGGCCTTGACGCAGTGGCGCAGGTAGAACGCGGTATCGGTCGGCTGCAGCGCCTGCGGCGACTCGATCAGGATCTGCTCGGCCAGCGCCAGCGGCAGCTCGGTGTCGACCGGATTGTCCTCGCCGGCCGGCTCGAACGGGCGCATGCGGATGCCGGGCACCTCGGTCAGGAACAGCAGCTTGTCGGCCCGGAGCGCGATCGCCACGCTGGTCGCGACCTCCTCCATGCTCAGGTTGAAGGCCTCGCCGGTGGGCGAGAAGCCGAACGGTGACAGCAGCACCAGCGCGCCCATGTCCAGCGTGCGCTTGATGCCCTGCACGTCGACCTTGCGCACCAGGCCCGAATGCTGGTGGTCGACGCCGTCGATGATGCCGACCGGGCGCGCAGTGATGAAGTTGCCCGAGATCACCCGCACCGTGGCGCCGGCCATCGGCGTGTTGGGCAGGCCCTGGCTGAAGGCGGCCTCGATCTCGTAGCGCAGCTGGCCGGCGGCCTCCTGCGCGCTGTCCAGCGCCACGCTGTCGGTGATGCGCACGCCGAGGTGGTACCTCGGCTGCTGGCCCTTGGCCGCGAGCTGCTCGTTGACCTGGGGCCTGAAGCCGTGCACCAGCACGATGCGCACCCCCATGCTCTGGATCAGCGCCAGGTCCTGCACCAGGTTGGGCAGCTTGCCGGCAGCGATCGCCTCGCCCGGCACGCCGACCACGAAGGTCTGGTTGCGGAACTTGTGGATGTAGGGCGCCACGGAGCGGAACCAGGGCACGAAGGTGAAGTTGAAGACGTTGGACATGCGGAGCGAATTCGGGCGGGATGGAGCGGGCAGGGCAACCCTTTAGGATAATCGAGGGTTTCGCATCAGACGGAAGTTTGCCACTTGCAGAGCGCCACCTTCACCATCGAGTTCCCCGAATCCCTGCCGGTGTCCGGCAAACGCCACGAGATCGAGGCGGCGATTGCTGAGCACCAGGTCGTCATCGTCTGCGGCGAGACCGGCTCGGGCAAGACCACGCAGCTGCCCAAGATCGCGCTGGCGATGGGGCGCGGCAAGTGCAACGCCAGGCCGGGCGAGCGCGGCCGCCTGATCGGCCACACCCAGCCGCGGCGGATCGCCGCGAGCTCGGTCGCCAGCCGCATCGCCGAGGAGCTCAAGACGCCGCTGGGCGAGGTGGTCGGCTACAAGGTGCGCTTCCACGACCGCCTCAACAAGAACGCCTCGGTCAAGCTCATGACCGACGGCATCCTGCTGGCCGAGACCCAGACCGACCCGCTGCTGCAGGCCTACGACACGCTGATCATCGACGAGGCGCACGAGCGCAGCCTCAACATCGACTTCCTGCTCGGCTACATCAGGCAGATCCTGCCGCGGCGGCCCGACCTCAAGGTGATCGTGACCTCGGCCACGATCGACGCCGACCGCTTCGCGCAGCACTTCGCCTCGCGCAAGGGGCCGGCGCCGGTGGTCATGGTCTCGGGTCGCACCTTCCCGGTCGAGCAGCGCTGGCGTCCGTTCGAGGAAAGCCGCGACCACGACCTCAACGACGCGATCGCCGACGCGGTCGACGAGCTCTGGCGCGGCGGCGCCAGCTCGGTCGCGGGCGACATCCTGGTGTTCCTGCCGGGCGAGCGCGAGATCCGCGAGGCGGCCGACCACCTGCGCAAGCACCTCAGCCACCTGCCCACGCTGCGCAACGCCGAGGTGCTGCCGCTGTTCGCGCGCCTGTCCCAGGCCGAGCAGGACCAGATCTTCAAGCCGCACGGCCAGCGCCGCATCGTGATCGCGACCAACGTCGCCGAGACCTCGCTGACCGTGCCCGGCATACGCTACGTGATCGACGCTGGCACCGCGCGCGTCAAGCGCTACAGCCTGCGCAGCAAGGTCGAGCAGCTGCTGGTCGAGCCGATCAGCCAGGCGGCGGCCAACCAGCGCGCGGGCCGCTGCGGCCGCGTCGCCGACGGCATCTGCATCCGGCTCTACGACGAGGCCGACTTCAACGCCCGTCCGCGCTTCACCGACCCCGAGATCCTGCGCTCCTCGCTGGCGGCCGTGATCCTGCGCATGAAGTCGCTGCGCCTCGGCGCGGTGGAGGACTTTCCCTTCCTGGAGTCGCCGTCGCGCCGCGCCATCACCGACGGCTACCAGCTGCTGGGCGAGCTCGGCGCGGTCGACGACGCCAACGAGCTCACGCCGCTGGGCGCCGAGCTGGCCCGGCTGCCGCTCGATCCGCGCGTCGGCCGCATGATCCTGGAGGCGCGCAACCGCAACGCGCTCGACGAGGTGCTGGTGATCGCCTCGGCGCTCAGCGTGCAGGACGTGCGCGAGCGCCCGATCGACGCCCAGGCACAGGCCGACCAGGCGCACGCCAAGTTCGACGACGAGAAGAGCGAGTTCACCAGCTACCTCAAGCTCTGGAAATGGCTGGAGGAGGCGCGCGGCGGCAAGCCCCATGCGCCGGCCGTCAAGGGCCAGGCCGCGCCTGCCCCGGGTGGTGCCAGGATCGGCTTTGCCGAGCTCAAGGCGCTGCGCAACAAGCCGGCCCCGGACCAGTTGGCGCAGGCGGCGCATCCCGGCGCGTCGCACAAGCTGTCGAACCGCCAGTACGAGGCGCTGCTGCGCCAGAACTACGTCAGCGTGCGGCGCGTGCGCGAGTGGCGCGACATCCACAGCCAGCTCCACACCGTGGTGGCCGAGCACGGCTGGAAGCTCAACACCCTGCCGGCGAGCTACGAGCAGCTGCACCTGTCCATGCTCTCGGGCCTGCTGGGCAACATCGGCTGCAAGCACGAGACCGAGGACCTCTACCTCGGCGCGCGCGGCATCAAGTTCCACCGCCACCCGGGCGCGCACCTGAGCAAGCGGCCGGGGCGCTGGATCGTCTGCGCCGAGCTGGTCGAGACCGCGCGCCTGTTCGGCCGCGGCATCGCCGCGATCGAGCCGCAATGGCTGGAACAGGTCGGCGCCCACCTGCTGAAGAAACAGCTGCTCGAGCCGCACTGGGAGAAGAAGGCCGCCGAGGTCGTCGCCTACGAGCGCGCCACCCTCTACGGCCTGGTCGTCTACAGCCAGCGCCGCATGAGCTACAGCAAGGTCGACCCCGCCGGCGCGCGCGAGATCTTCATCCGCGAGGCCCTGGTCGCGCAGGACTGGGACAGCAAGCTGCCCTTCCTGGCCGCCAACAAGCGCATGATCGCCCAGGTCGAGGAACTCGAGCACAAGTCGCGCCGCCAGGACGTGCTGGTCGACGAGCAGCTGATCTACGCCTTCTACGACGCCCAGCTGCCGGCCGAGGTCTGCAGCGGCCGCGAGCTCGAGCTCTGGTGGCGCAACGAGTCCAGAACCCACTCGAAGCTGCTGCACCTCACGCGCGACGAGCTGATGCGCCACGAGGCCGCCGGCATCACCACCGACGCCTTCCCCAAGTTGGTCAAGATCGGCGGCGTCGACTGCGGTGCGAGCTACCTGCACCAGCCCGGCGACCCCAAGGACGGCATCACCGTCAGCCTGCCGCTGTTCGTGCTCAACCAGGTCAGCGAGGAGCGCTGCGAATGGCTGGTGCCCGGCATGCTCAAGGACAAGATCCAGGCGCTGCTGAAAAGCCTGCCGCAGAAGCCGCGCGCGCGCCTGGTGCCGCTGCCCGACAGCGCCGAGAAGCTCGCGGCGATCTTGAGCGCGCCGGATCGCTGGGCCCAGGGCAGCCTGACCGACGCGTTGCTCAAGGAGGTGCGCCAGATCACCGGGCTCGATGTCAAGCGAGGCGACTTCAAGCTCGACATGCTGCAGCCGCACCACTTCATGAACCTGCGCGTGGTCGACGAGCATGGCCGCCAGCTCGGTCAGGGCCGCAACCTGCCGGCGCTCAAGGCCGAGTGGGGCGCGAAGGCGCGCGGCGCCTTCCAGGAGCTGGCCAAGCTCAAGCTCACGGGCCTGGGTGCGGCGCAGGTCGAGGCTGAGGCGACGGGCGCCGCCGCCAAGGCCGGCGTCCGTGGTGCTCAGGCCGGCTTGACCAGCGGTCAGCCGACGCCAGCCGATGGCCGCACGACGGGGCAGGGCGCAGCGCCATCGGCGGCACATGGCAAGGAAACGGGCAAGGCTCAAGGTGCTGCCAGGACGGCCGCCGCACCACCCGCCGCCGACGCGGCGCAGCGCCACACGGCCTGGACCTTCGGCGACTGGCCCGAGATCATGGAGATCCGCAAGGGCGGCCAGACCCTGATCGGCTTCCCGGCGCTGATCGACGCGGGCGACGCGGTCACGATCGAGGTCTTCGACGAACCCGAGGTCGCGGCCAGGAAGCACCGCGCCGGCCTGCGCCGGCTGTTCGCGCTGCAGATCCGCGACGCGCTCAAGTACCTCGAAAAGAACATCCCCGACCTGCAGAAGATGGCGGTGGCCTACATGGGCCTGGGCACGCAGGAGGAGTTGCGCGAGCAGATCATCGCCGTTGCGATGGACCGCGCCTTCCTGCTCGATCCGCTGCCGGCCAACGCCGCCGACTTCAAGCGCCGCCTCGACGAGGGGCGTGGGCGCCTGACGCTGATCGCCAACGAGGTCGCGCGCCTGTGCGGCACCGTGCTGGCCGAATATGCGGCGGCCGCGCGCAAGCTCAAGGACTGCAAGTTCGCGCCCGAGGCGGTTGCCGACGCTGGCCAGCAGCTGCAGCGCCTGATCTCGAAGCGCTTCCTGGCCGAGGCGCCCTGGACCCAGTTGCAGCATTTCCCGCGCTACCTCAAGGCCATCACGCTGCGGCTGGACAAGTACCGCGCCGACCCCGCGCGCGACGCGTCGCGCATGGCCGAGGTCAAGGCGCAGGAGCAGCGCTACTGGCGCCTGGTCGCCGAGCGCAAGGGCGTGCTCGACGCGCGCATGAACGAGCTGCGCTGGCTGCTGGAGGAGTTGCGCGTGAGCTTCTTCGCCCAGGAGCTGCGCACGCCGCAGCCGGTCAGCGCCAAGCGGCTGGACAAGGCCTGGCAGCAGCTGTCGAGCTGACGCAGGGCGCTGGGGCGCCGGTCGCGCAGCGGCGCGGCGGTGCGGTCGTGTGCTGG
>JBEEPT010000048.1:0-25250 GCA_041190985.1 Pseudomonadota bacterium | reverse complement strand
GCTGCAGTTCCTCGGCGGGCGCGATGTCGCCGCGCCCGGTCTCGTGCTCCTGCAGCGACTGGCGCCGGTCCGCCAGCACCGCCTGCGCCTTCTGCCCGGCGTGCAGCAGCGCGTCGAGCGCTTCGCGCTCGCGCGCCACGGCGGCGCCATCGCTGGCCAGCAGCTCGCGCAGCCGCTCCAGGGTCAGCGCCTCGGCCGAAACACCTGCCGCATTCCCAGCTTCGTTCCCGGCGTCGAAGGCGGCGATCCAGTCCTGCAGCTGCGCGTGGGCCAGGCGCGCCGCCGTGCGCTGCTGCTCCAGGCGCCGCTGGCCCTGGGCCAGCGCTTCCTGCAGCCGGGATACCTGCTCGCGGTCACGCTGGATCGTCAGGTTGAGTTGCTCCAAGGCTTGGCGCGCGGCGTCCACGGCCGCGTCCAGCCCGGCGCGCACCTGAGCGACCGGCTGCCCCGCGAACAGGGCGGCGCGCTCTGTGCGGTGCCCAGCAATCTCCATCTCGATCTGCTGCAACGTGGCTTGCGCGGCCCCTTGCTGGACTTCGGCCTGCTGCTGCGCCTGCACGGCTGCGCGCAGCTCGCCGTCGATCAGCTGCAGCTCGGTCTGCAGCTGCTGTGCCTGCTGCTGGCGCGTCGTCCACTGCAGCGCGGCCTCGGCTGCCTGCGCGGCAAAGGCCAGCGGGTCGGCCTGCCAGCGCTCGCGCCACTCGGCGTCGACCAAGGCGGGGTCGAGCTCACCCAACACCGCCTTGAGTTCCAGTGCCGCCTGCTCGGCCTGCTGGCGTGCCGATTCCAGCGCCTGCTCGAGGCTGGTGCTGTCCCGCTCCAGCGGCGCGCGCCGTTCCTGCGCCGCCTCCAGGCCGCCTTGCGCCTGCGCCAGCACCTGTTCGGCCGCTCGGCGTTGCTGCAGCAGCTGGCGCTGGTGCGCCTCCTGTTCGGCGATCCGGTTCAGGCTGGCACGGGCCGTTGCCTGCTGCCGGTTGATCCAGTCGCTGCGCCCGGCGTCGGGAACCGTCGCCAGTTCGGCGTGCAAGGGCAGGGCAGCCCAGGTGCTCTGTGCTTGGTCCTTCGCCTGTCCGACCTGATCCAGCTCCTGGGCCAGACCTTGCAGCGCGGCCTGCGCGACGCTCTGGCCCGCATCGGCCGCAGCCTGCTCGCGCAGCGCCGCATCCAGGCTGGCGCGCCTGGCCTGCCGGTGCTCTTCCAGGCTTTGCAGCACGGCATCGGTGCCGGGCGCATGCTGGGCGTAGGGGTGCTCGGCCGAGCCGCAGACCGGGCAGGGCTGGCCCTGGCTCAGGCTGGCGCGCAGGGTTTCGGCACCGGCGCTCGCGGCAAGGCGGGCGGCCTGCAGCGCCTGCTCGGCCGAGGCCAGCTCGCCCTCCAGCCGCGGCAGCGCGGCTTGCGCCTGTTCCAGCGCGCTGGCGTGTTGCCGCAGCCGCGCGGACTGATCCTGTTGCTGCGCCTCCAGCTGGTTGCGCCGCGTGCCGAGTTCGGCTAGGCGCGCCCACAGGTTTCCAGCCTCCTGCAGCGACTCGCGCCTGGCTTCCAGCAGTGCCCGCTCGGCGGCCAGCTGCTGCGGGTCCAGCGTGGCGCTGGCCTGGTTCAGCGCGTCCAGCGCCTGGCGGGCCTGGTCGCGCCGGCTGGCGCAGGCTTGCGCATCGGCCAGGGCGGCTTGCAGTTGAACTGTCAGTTCCTGCTGCCTGGCCTGCTGTTCCTTCGTCGTGGCCTGCAGCTGCTGCTGCTGCTCGCGCCTGGCCCCGGCTTGCTCCAGCAGCGCCTGCCAGCGTGGCCACTGCTCGGCCAGGACGCGCTGCGGCTCGTGGCTGGCCAGCCATTGCCCGGTTTGTTCCAGTGCAGCCTGGCACTGCGCCTGGCGGGTGCGCGCCGCATCGAGCGCGGCGTCGGCCTGCTCGAGCTGGCCTTGCGCCTCCTGCCCTGCCGCGCGTGCCGCCTCCAGCCGCGGCCCGGCCTGGGCAATGCGGTCGTCCAGCGTCGTGGCCTGGTCCAGCCCGGGCTGGGCCTGCGTCCGGGCCTGTTCGGCTTGCTCCAGCGCCTGCTGCCGTGCTGGCAGCGCCTGCTGGCGTGCGGCCGCCTCGACCTGGGACTGGGCCAGTCCTTGCTGATGCCCTTGCGTGGACGCTTCCTCATCGCGCACGGCCTGTTCCGTGCGCCCGGCCTCGGCCAGCAGCAGCCGCGCCGGCTGCACCCGGTCGAGCAGGGCCAGGCGCTCGCGCCGCGGCAGCGCGGCGGCCTGTGCCGCCTCGGCTTCGGTCAGCAGGCGCGCGGCTTCCTCGGCCTGGCGCTGCAGCTGCGCGGCGCGCTCGTGCCAGAGCAGGTCGCGCTCCAGCCCGGCCTTGCGCTGCGCCAGCGACTGCAGGGCCACGCCCTCAAGTGCCAGCTGCGCCTCGGCGGCGCTGCGCTCCTCAGGCGTCCAGGGTGCGCCGGCCTGCAGCTGCTGCTGCAGCCGCTCCAGCGCCTCCTTCTCGGCCTTCATCCGATCGTAGGCCTGGGTCGACAGGCGCGTGAAGGTCTCGGTGCCGGTCAGGGTCTGCAGCAGCTCGGCGCGGTCGTCGTCGCCGGCCTTCAGGAAGGTCGCGAAGTCGTTCTGCGCCAGCAGCACCGCGCGCGTGAACTGCTCGAAGTTCAGGCCGATGCGTTCCTCGATCAGGCGCAGCGTCTCGGTCTTGCGGTGGTCGCCCAGCGCCTGGCCGTCGGCCAGGCGGCTGAAAGCGAACTCGGTCTGCTGCAGCCGGCCCGCCGCCTTGTTGCGCGCGCGCCGCACCGACCAGCGCGAGCGGTAGGCCACGCCGTCGCTGCCGACGAAGTCGACCTCGGCCCAGCCCTCGCTGGCGCCGCGGCGCAGCAGGTTGCGCGGGTCGCCGGTGCCGACCGCGTGCTCGCCCACGTCGGGCACGTTCTCGCTGCGCGCGTTGGCGCGCGCCAGGCGCGGCGTCTTCTCGTACAGCGCCAGGCACAGCGCGTCGAGCAGCGTGCTTTTTCCCGCGCCAGTCGGCCCGGTGATCGCGAACAGGCCGGCCGAGGCCAGCGGCTCGGCCTGGAAATCGATCGCGAACTCGGACGACAGCGAGGCCAGGTTTTTGCCCCGGATGGCCAGGATCTTCATCACTGTCCTCCTTCGTCGGCCGGTGCATGCAGCAGCTCGGTGAAGGCCTGCATCAGCTCTTGCGGCGGCTCGCTGCCGAAGCGGTGCCGGTAGAGGCGTCCGAAGAAGTCGGACGGCGCCAGGCTGGCGAGCTCCTCGACCGAGACCTCGGGCGCGGCCGCCTCGGCGCTGGCGCGCGCGCTCGTGGCCTCGATGCGCACCAGCCGCACCGGCTTGTCCGCCAGCGCCGCTTCGACCTGCGCGCGCAGCCCCGGCTCGGGCTGTTCCAGCCGCACCCGCACCAGCAGATAGGGCTGCTCGGACTCGGGCCGCTGCGGCAGCTCCAGCGCCTCGAGCTGCGCCAGCACCTCGGCCAGCGGCTCGGGCCTGGCCGGCACGCGCAGCAGCTCGACCGTGCGCGGGATGCGCAGCTCGCGCACGGCGGCGACCGCCTCGCCGCCGAGCTCGACCAGCACCACCTGGTGCGGGTAGTCCACCTCGGAAAACGACATCGGCAGCGGGCTGCCACAGTAGCGCCGCGTCTCGTCGCCGCCCAGGCGCTGCGCCCGGTGCAGGTGGCCGAGCGCGACGTAGGCGATGCGCGGGTCGAACAGCTCGACCGGCAGCGCCTCCGAGCCGCCGATCACGATGCGCCGCTCCGACTCCTCCGAGACCTGGCCGCCGCTCATGTGGCAGTGGCCCATCGCGACGATGGCCTGGCCCGGGCTGCGCCTGGCCTGCGCGAGCTCGAAGGCCTGGCGGTACAGCGTCGCGATGCCGCAGCGGTAGGCGTCCTCGCCCTCGTTCGCGCCTGCAGCCGGCGGCGGCAGGTCGGCCGGGCGCAGGAAGGGCATGGCGATGCACCAGGCCGCGACCTGGCCCGCGCTGTCGCGCAGCGGCACGACCAGCCGTTCCAGGTCCTGCTGCTGGCCCGGTCGGCCGACATGGCCGATCGCGCTGGCGTCGAACAGCGACAGGAAGGGGGCGGGCGCCTCGATGCGCCCGGGCGAGTCGTGGTTGCCCGCCGTCATCACGATCGCCAGGTGCGGCACGCGCTCGCGTGCCCGGGTCAGGAAGCGGTAGAGCTGCAGCTGAGCGGCCGACGAGGGGTTGGTGTTGTCGAACACGTCGCCCGCGATCAGCAGCGCGTCGACCCGCTCGGCGGCCAGCGTCTCGAGCAGCCAGTCCAGGAAGCGACCGTGCTCGTGGCCGCGCTCGTACTGGTGCAGCGTCTGGCCCAGGTGCCAGTCCGAGGTATGGAGGATTCTCATCACCCGTGATTATTGTGGAAAGCCCGCGCTCAGCCCGACCTGCCGCCGGCCGGGCTGTACCGAAGGACTCAAACGTCCTAATATCCCGCAAAAGTGATTTTTCAAGGAGGTGATCCATGAGCCATCATGTCTACAAGCACGTCGAAGTCACTGGGTCTTCCACGGTCGGGATCGAGGACGCGATCAGCACCGCGATCGCCAAGGCGCACGAGACGCTGCGCAACATCCACTGGTTCAACGTCATCGAGACGCGCGGCTACGTCGCCGAGGGCAAGGTGGCGCACTGGCAGGTCACGCTCAAGATCGGCTTCACGCTCGAATAGCGCGGGCGGTCGCGCCGTGCTGGCGCTGTCGTCGGCGAGCCCGGTCGCCGCACCGCTGCCACGGATCGGCGGATCCTGTCCGGCCGTGGGGGCAGTCCTGCCTCGTTAGACTCGGGGCCATGAACCAGGCCCCAGCCCCCCACCTGCATCCCGACCTGCCGCCCTGTCGGCCGCCTGCGCTGCGTGCCGGCCGCGGAGTCGGCGCCATCGCGGCCGCGGCCGGCCTGTGCGCGGCCCTGGCACTGGCCCCGGCCGCCGCGCATGCTGCGCGCGATCCGGCACCGCCCCAGGCCACGCTCGAAGCCCAGGCCGGCGGCATCAGCGCCTGGCGCCTGGCCAACGGCTTCAAGATCATCCTCGCGCCTTTCCCGGCGGCGGGCACGGCGCGCGTCGAGCTGCTGGTCAAGAGCGGCAGCAAGCTCGAGGGCTATGGCGAAAGCGGCATGGCGCATCTGCTCGAGCACATGCTGTTCAAGGGCGCGGGCCCGCGCGCCGACCTCAAGCATGACCTCACGGCCCTGGGCGCGCGCTGGAACGGCACCACCACGGCCGACCGCACCAACTACTTCGAGACCATGCCGGCCGAGCCCGACAAGGTCGACGAGGCGCTGCGCATCGAGGCCGACCGCTTGATTCGGGCGCGCTTCACGCGCGAGGACCTGGCCAGCGAGATGACGGTGGTGCGCAACGAGCTCGAGCGCCAGGACAAGGATCCCTGGCGCGCCGCGCTGCGTTCGCTGCAGCGCCAGACCTACTTCTGGCACGGCTACGGCCGCCCGACCATAGGCGCGCGCAGCGACATCGAGGACGCGCCCTTCGCGGCGCTGCAGGCCTTCCACCGCCGGCACTACCGGCCCGACAACGCCGCGCTGATCGTCTCGGGCCGTATCGAGCCGGACCGGGTGCTGGCGCTGGCGACGCGCCTGTTCGCCGAGGCACGCAACCCGGGCGAGCCCCGGCCGGCGGCCTGGACCCGGGAGGAGGGGCCGGCCGCCACCAACCGCAGCGAGCTGGTGCTGCCCGCCGGCACGACGCTGGCGGCCAGCGCCTGGAAGCTGCCCGGCCTGGCGAGCCGCCAGGCGCAGGCGCTCGACCTCGCGGTCGCGGCGATCTGCGACGCCGACTGGGGCAGCCTGCGGCGCGAGCTGGTGCTCGAGCGCCGCCTGGCCGCGCGCGCCAGCTGCGACACCCGGGTGCAGGCCGACTACAGCGAGCTGGTCGCCAGCGCCGCCGCCGGGCCGCAGGCGAATGCGGCCCAGCTCTCGTCCGAGCTCGTGCGCCACATCGAGTCGGCGGCCGCGCGCGGCATCAGCGCCGAACAGCTCGAGCGCGCCCGCCTGGAGCAGCTCAACGCCTTCGAGCGCCTGCGCAGCTCGCACGAGGCGGTGGCATCGCTGCTCTCGCAGGCCGAGGTCGCGGGCGACTGGCGTCTGCTGTTCTGGCAGCACGACATGGTGCGGGAGCTGACGCTGGACGAGGCCAACGCCGCGCTGCGCGCCTGGGTCGTGGCGCACAACCGCAGCGACGTGCTGCTGCGCCACGGCGACGGCGTCCCGGCCGTCGTGCCTCCTGCTCCCAGCCCGGTGCAGGAGCTGGTCGCCGGCAAGGACTGGCCCGCCCTCGCCGAATCGTCCGATCCCCTGCCTGGAGCCTGGGCCGAACTGGCGCGCTCGACCGTCGGCGTGGAGCTGGCCGACGCGCGCGGCCGGGCCGTGCTGGTCCAGCGGCATACCCAGGGCGATCGGGTCTGGCTGGCGCTGGGCAGCGACTGGGGCAATGCGGCCGCCCTGGCCGGCCGGCAGAGCGCCTGCGCCATCGCCAGCCGCCTGCTGGCCTACGGCGGCGGCGGACTGAACCGCGACGAGCTCAGCGCGCGCCTGGAGGCCATGCGCGCGCGCTGGAGCCTGAGCCTGGACGGCATCCAGCTCGAGGCGCCGCGGCAAGGGCTGCCGGAGGCGCTGGACCTGCTGCTTTCCGCCTGGGCCGCGCCGCTGCTGCCGTCCGACGAGTTCGCGCGCATCAAGGCGGCCGGCACCGCGGACCTGGAGGCCGCGCTCAGGAATCCGGCGCTGCTTGCCGACAGCCAGACGCGGTTGCGCTTCGACAACTTCCCCCCCGGCCACCCGGACAAGCCGCAGCCGCTGGAGCAGCAGCTCGCCGAACTGCGCGCACTGGGCTACTCGGACGTCCAGGCCTGCGTCGCCGATTTCGGCGGACTCGCGCAGGGCCGGCTGGCCCTGGTCGGGCAGCTGACGCCGGCCGAGGTGCGCGCCCTGTGGTCCCGCATCGCGCGGCTGCCCGCGAGCCGGATCGGCTACGAGCGCATAGTGGATCCCGCCGCGCCGCGGCAGGTCGACACCACGCCCATCGTCGTGGTCCTGCCCGAGCAGCCCAATGCCTCGGTCCGCGGCACCGCGGTGCTGCCGATCAGCATGGAGTCGGCCGACTATCCGGCGCTGCGTCTGGCCGTGGAGGCGCTCGGCGGCAACGCCGGCAGCCGAGTCTGGCGTCGCCTGCGCGAGAGCGAAGGCCTGGCCTATGGCGCCGGCGCGCGGCTGGCCAACGACACGCGCGAGCCGCGCAGCACGCTGGTGGTCTACGCCAGCGCCGCGAGCGACAAGGCTGCGGTCGCGCTGGCCAGCCTGCAGGACGAGATCGCCCGCGCGCTGAAGGACGGCTTCAGCACGGCCGAGATCGAGCGCGCGCGCCAGGTCTGGCAGGAAGCGCGCAGGAGGGCCCTGAGCGCGGAAGAGTCCTACGCCGCCCAGCTGGCCCAGGGCCTGGACGACGGCCGCGATCCGGCCTGGCAGGCGGAGTACGACCGCCGCATGGCCGCAGTGACGGCGCAGCAGGCGACCGAGGCGCTGCGGCGCTACCTCGGCGCCGCGCCCGTGGTGTGGGCCACCGGCCGCGGCTCCTGATCCGGTGCGGCGTGGGCCAGTGCGCGGGACCCGCTCCGGCTGGCCTGCCGGCTTGGCGTCAGCCGTCGCCTGATCAGGTGGCGCCCGGGGCCTGCCGCGGACGTTTTCATTTGACGCGGATCAGGCAGAGATCCCAGACTCAACGTAGAATGAAACTAATTCGCATTTGGAGTCTGGAGTGGTCGGCAAGACGTTGAACGAAGCCCCGGTCGGGCACTGGCAGCGCATCGCTGCCGACGGCACGCGCAACCTCCGCCTGATCGAGCTGGGCTTCCTGCCGCTCGAGCGGGTGAAGGTGCTGCGCCGCAGCTGGTTTCGCAGCGGGGCCTTGGTCGTGCAGGTGGGGGATGCCGTGTTCGGGCTGCGCCCGGCCGAGGCCGGCCAGGTCATGCTGGAGCCGGCATGAGCACGACGGCGACGATAGACCTGGGCGGGCTGTCCCGGAGGCGGCTGGCGCTGCTGGGCAACCCGAACTGCGGCAAGACCGTGCTGTTCAATCGCCTGACCGGCAGCAGACAGAAGGTCGGCAACTACGCCGGCGTCACGGTGGAACTCAAGCGCGGCCTGGGCAGGACCCTGGCCGGCCGCCCGGTCTCGGTGATCGACCTGCCCGGCACCTACAGTCTGCATCCGGGCAGCGAGGACGAGGCCGTCGCCTGCGCGGTCGTGACGGGGCGCAGCCTGCAGGAGCGTGCGCCCGACCTCACGGCCGTGGTGCTCGATGCGACCCGGCTCAGGCGCGGCCTGCGGCTGGCGGCCGGGCTCAGGCGGCTGGGCCTGCCCATGATCGTCGTGGTCAACATGATGGACCGCGTCCGCGCCCAGGGCCGCGAGCTCGACCTCGGCCGCCTGTCGGCGGCGATGGGCGTGCCGGTGGTCGAGGCGACCGGGATCCAGGCGCACGGCACCGACGCGCTGCGCGCGCTGTTCGACCGCGAGGAGCTCTGGCAGCAGCCGGTTGGCGCGGCCGCAGAGATCGCGGATGCGGCGCGGCAGGCCAGGGCGGACGACGCGCTGGCGCACGACTGGCTGGCCGCCGCCGGCCTGGACGAGCCCTTGCCACGCCACGACTGGTCGCGCCGGCTCGACGCCTGGCTGCTCCAGCCGGTGCTGGGGACGGCGGTGCTGCTGGTGCTGCTGTTCCTGATCTTCCAGGCGGTGTTCAGCTGGGCCGAAGGGCCCAAGGCGCTGATCGAGGCCGGCGCCGATGCCCTCGGCCAAGGGCTGGGCGCCCTGCTGCCCGAGGGCTTGCTGCGCAGCCTGCTGGTCGACGGCGTGATCGCCGGGGTCGGCGGGGTGCTGGTGTTCCTGCCGCAGATCCTGATCCTGTTCTTCTTCATCCTGCTGCTGGAGGAGTCGGGCTACCTGCCGCGCGCGGCGCTGCTGCTCGACCGACTGATGGGCGGGCTCGGCCTGTCCGGCCGCTCCTTCATCCCGCTGCTGTCGAGCTTTGCCTGCGCGATTCCCGGCATCATGGCCGCGCGCACGATTTCGGATCCGCGCGCGCGCTGGGTCACGATGCTGATCGCGCCGCTCATGACCTGCTCGGCCCGGCTGCCGGTCTATGCCTTGCTGATCGGCGCCTTCATCCCCGAGCGCGAGCTCATGGGCCTGAAGCTGCAGGGGCTGGTGCTGTTCGGGCTCTACCTGCTGGGCATCGCATCCGGCCTGCTGGTGGCCTGGGTGCTCAAGCTGCTGGGCCAGACCGGCGCGACTGCGCAGCTGATGATGGAGCTGCCGGACTACCACCTGCCGCGCGCCAAGGACATCCTGATCGGCCTGTCGCAGCGCGCCGCCATCTTCCTGCGCAACGTCGGCGGCATCATCCTGGCGCTGACGGTGATCCTCTGGTTCCTCTCCACCTTCCCGCAGGCTCCGGCCGGCTATGCCGGCAGCGCGATCGAGTACAGCCTGGCCGGGCGCATTGGCAAGGCGCTGGCGCTGGTGTTCGAGCCGATCGGCTTCAACTGGCAGATCGCGGTCGCGCTGGTGCCGGGCCTGGCCGCGCGCGAGGTGGTGGTCAGCGCGCTCGGCACCGTCTATGCGCTGTCGCAGTCCGGCGATGCGGTCGGCGCTGCGCTGGCGCCGCTGATCGCGGCCGACTGGTCCTTCGCCACCGGCCTGTCGCTGCTGATCTGGTTCGTCTACGCGCCGCAATGCCTGGCCACGCTGGCCGTGGTGCGGCGCGAGTCGGGCGGCTGGGCCATGCCGGCGGGCATGGCGGTGCTGCTGTTCTCGCTGGCCTACGGCGCATCCTGGATCGCCTACCGGCTGGCCTCATCCTGGGGAGTCGCTGCATGAATTCCACCCTTGACCTGATCGCGGTGCTGGCCATTGTGGCCTTGGCCGCCGGCTTCGTCTGGCGTCGCTACGCGCGCCGGCGTCCTGCGTCGGACGGGGCCTGCGGCGGCTGCGGGCGCTGCGGCAAGGGCTGATCCGCTCGTTCAGGGCCGGCGCGGCGGCAGCCAGACCTCCACCTGGCCTTCGGGCACCTTGGCGTAGTTCTTCAGCAGCTTGAGCTGGAACGCCTTCGTCTGCCCGAGGTCGATCTGGCTGCCGATCCAGGTTGCCAGCCGCTCGTCCTTCTCGTGGAAATAGATGACGGTGTTCTGGGCGTACGGCACCGGCGCCTTGGCTTGCCGGGCCGCTGCCGTGCGCGTCACGTTCTCGATGCCGGGCGTGCGCTCGCGCTCCATGCCGGCGGCACGCAGGCGCTGGATCAGGGCGCTGGCCTCGGGACGGCGCTCCTCGTCGTAGATCTGGACATAGACCCAGGCCCGCTCTATGTCTACCTTCACATCTTCCCGGCCGGGAAGGGCCATGGGCAGGGGGCTGGCGGACGCTGCGGTGATTTGCGCCGCATCGGTGCTCACCCTTCCTGCGCCCACCGATTTTTCGATGTTGTCGAGCAACTTCATCAGATGCACGCTGGCCGGTGGGCGTTCGCTGTTGATCATGTCCCGGATCAGCCCCACGTGCGTCGGCACAGAAGGGCAATCCACCAGTGCCTTGCAGCCGCCTTGGCCGAAGATCGCGTCTTCCAGCCTGTCAATGCGGCTGAGGGCCACGCGTGTGACCTCATCGGCCTGCTTGGCCGCCTGCTGCTGGTAGCTGGAGTAGAACTCGAACGCTGTCCACAGCGCCACGAAGACGGGCGCGTAGATCTTGAGCGGGTTGCCGCCTTCTGAGTCCGCCGCCGCTGGATCCTGCGCTTGGGCGGCGGCCCGGTCCCAGGGCGCACCGATGATCGGGGCGACCGGTGCCGTGCCGGGGTTCTGCCAGCCCGGCAGGTGCTTGAGCACTTTCGACAGCTGTTCGCCCTGCAGGCGTCCGAGCTTGCGGGTGGATTCCCACTGCGCCTCGTCATAGAACTGGTCCAGCGTCGACTGCTGTGGAAAGTCGGTCTCGTTGATGGCGTAGTTCGCCAGGTCGGGCGGCAGTTCCGCCGGCAGGCGCGGCTTGACGATGACCATCCAGCCCGGCACCGGATCGTCGTGATAGTCCACCCTGGCCAGCAGCAGGCCCGGGCCGCTGCGACCGTCCATCTGGCTGGGCTCGGCGAACAGCGCGCGCAGTTCAGGGTGCGGCGCCCACAGACCATCCAGGTCCTGGACGCCAAGCACCGTGAGCTCGGCGCCGAAGTCCAGCCTGGCTTTCAGCGCCAGGTTGGCGAGATCCTCGAAGCCGTATTCAGGGTCGGCGCCGCAGTCGGCGACGACGATGCGCTTGAGGCGGCGGCGGATCAGCTCGTAGGCCGCGCAGTTCTCGAAGTGGCCGCCATCGGACAGGTACCAGTGCTTGTCGTCGTCGGGGTTGAAGCTGCCGGTGATTTCATTGCGCAGCATCACCAGCGCATGATGCGTGCGGGGCTTGGGTTGGCGGCCTGGATCTTGATCGCCGGCGCGCCACCAGTAGCCTAGCCTCACCCCCAGCAAGCCCAGCAGCGCGGAAAAGCCCAGGCCGGTGCGCGCGCCGGCGCCGGTCGTGAAGGCGGCGCCCGAGATCGCCATCCAGTGGCCCAGGCGCAGCTCTTCCTTGTCTTTCCAGTCGGCGCTCTGCCAGACGCTGCGCCCGAGGTTGAAGCCGGCCGGGCCGACGGCCAGGTTCCAGCCCTGGCGGTCGGGCTGGAAGTCGCTGTTGGTGAAAAATCGGGTCTGGTTCACGTTCACGTTCACCAGGTGCAGCGGCCCGCCGTGCTCGTGCGGGCGGTAGCTGTCCCATTTCATGTCGTCGCCCTGGACCACCTCGTCGACCCGCTTCAACTTGCCCGCCTGGGCCTTGACCGGGTGTGGCGCCCAGGGCACGCCGCGTTCCGGGTTGCCCGGCCCCAGGTAGGCGCGCGCCAGGCGGGCGGCGTAGAAGTGATGCAGCGACGAGAGGTTGAGCAGATCCGGGTGCCGGTTGAGCCAGGTCAGCACCCATAGAGCCAACAGCATCGGTGCGATGCGCCAGATTGCCGCTTGTGTGCCGATCAGGCTGCTGCTTCCTTGGGCCATCTCGGTGCAGGCGACGGCTGCCAGGGCCCAGAAGAACGTGACGCCGCCCAGCAGGACGATGCCGAGCGCGTTGACGGCAGGCTTGAACCAGCGTGAGGCGCCAGCGCCGCCGCGGCCTGCCTGCGAAGCGGCCATGCCCTGCGCGAAGGCGCGCAATCCTGCCAGCAGGGCGCCGCCCAGGCCACCGCCGAGCAGCAGGCCGCTGCCGAGCCGCGAGTCGCTGGTGAGCCAGCGATAGGCATGGTGGGCCGCCTCGTCGAGCAAGGCAAACAGCACCAGCCCCAGCAGCGCCATTGTCGTGCCGCGCAACCAGACCGTCAGGCGGTGGCGGATGGCAGCGCGTCTGGCCCCGTTTTCCTGGCCTGACGCCAAGCGATCGGCCCGCCAGGAAAAGCCCAGGGCGAACATCGCCGTCAGCAGTCCCGTCATGAGCAGAGCTGCCACCAATCCTGACTGGCCCGGGGGATAGAGCAGGGAGAATGCCGAGCCCAAGGCCAGCGCCAGCGCCACTCCACGCTGCTCCCTGCCGGCCGTCGAGGTGGTGCGATGCATCCAGTAGGCCCAGACGCATCCCAGGCTGAACAGTAGTGCGAGGCCGGCGAGCAGCCAGGCCGGGCTGTATCCGCCTTCCCGCAGCGTCCTGACGAATTCGGCGGCGGGCAGCGACTTCTGCCCCATGAGCCACAGCAGTCCCCTCCGCAGCAGGTCCCAGCCCAGAAAGCCGCCCAGCAGTGCCATGCCCAGCAGCATATGCACGGTCAGCATGTTGCGCAGGTAGATGCCCAGCGCGAACAAGCGATCCTTCAGGCCCTGGGGCGCCAGGTAACGGCCGTGGTCGCGCAGCCAGCGTATCAGCGGCGCCTCGTCGCTGGCCAGCACCTGCTCGACATCGCTCGCGGTCTGGGTCGCGCTCGGCTTGCCCTTGCCCGCCTGGGTGTGTTCGTGCGCCGAGCGCTCGTAGAGCCGTCCCAGGCAGGCGCCGATGTAGCCGCCCCCGGATACCGTGGACAGGAAGTCGAATTCCCTGAGCTGCCCGGCCGCGGCCAGGGACTGCAGCAGGCCGAGGTTGAAGGTCGCGCTGCGGATGCCGCCGCCCGACAGCGCCAGCCCCTGGCTGTTCGCGATGGTGTCCAGGTCATTCCCTGTGCCGGCCTCGCCACCCTCGGCCTGCTGCCGCCGGCGCACCAGCGCGGCCTCCAGCCTGGCCTGCTCGGTCGGGTAATACTCAAAGCGCTGTGCTTCCTGCCCTGCCTGTGACTGCATCCGGCCTCCTGCGGCAATGAACTGCGGCAGGTTCACGCCCTGCGGCCGGCGACTACTGCCAGATCGTGCTGCCTTGTCCGAGTTGAATGCCGGCGCGCCGAAGAGGGAAGGGTAGAAACCTACTGATTTCTTGGATAAATTCGATGCGGTCGCCGCACTTGTTGAGCCTGATCAAGGCCTGGATACGCCTGCGGGTATATAAACAAACGTAGCAAGGGTCATGCGCCTGCCAGTGCATCGGCGCGGGTGCCCATCGCGCTGCCACGGGCGCGACGGCTCAAGATAGAAAGCAGTCCATGTCGAACCAGTCCACCGGCAACACCCAGCCCGCCAAGGTCATCCCCATCGTCCCCGCGGCCCCGGTGACGCCCGAGGAACCCGACGAGGTGATGATCTCGCTCTACGAGTCGCGCAGGAAGATCTACCCGCGCTCGGTCTCCGGCCTGTTCAACCAGTGGCGCTGGGCGCTGGTCTGGATCACCCAGCTCGTCTTCTACGGCCTGCCCTGGCTGGTCTGGAACAACCGCCAGGCGGTGCTGTTCGACCTCGAGGCGCGGCGCTTCTACATCTTCGGCCTGGTGCTCTACCCGCAGGACTTCATCTACCTGACCGGCCTGCTGGTGATCTCGGCGCTGTCGCTGTTCCTGTTCACTGCGGTGGCGGGGCGGCTCTGGTGCGGCTACGCCTGCCCGCAGACGGTCTATACCGAGATCTTCCTCTGGATCGAGAAGCAGGTCGAGGGTGACCGCGCCGCGCGCATGCGGCTGGACCAGTCCGGCCTGTCGCTGGAGAAGTTCGGCCGCAAGGCGGCCAAGCACCTGCTCTGGGTGCTGTTTTCGCTCTGGACCGGCTTCACCTTCGTCGGCTATTTCACGCCGGTGCGCGAGCTCGGCGCCACCACGGCCGCGCTGGCGCTGGGGCCCTGGCAGACCTTCTGGGTCCTGTTCTACGGCTTTGCGACCTACGGCAACGCCGGCTGGATGCGCGAGCAGGTCTGCAAGTACATGTGCCCCTACGCCCGCTTCCAGAGCGCGATGTTCGACAAGGACACCATGATCGTCACCTACGACGAGCGCCGCGGCGAGCCGCGCGGGGCCCGTGGCAAGAAGGTGGACTACCAGGCCAGGGGCCTGGGCGCCTGCGTCGACTGCACCCTCTGCGTGCAGGTCTGCCCGACCGGCATCGACATCCGCAAGGGCCTGCAGTACGAATGCATAGGCTGCGGCGCCTGCGCCGACGTCTGCGACGAGGTGATGGACAAGATGGGCTATGCGCGCGGCCTGGTCAAGTACGCCACCCAGAACGGCATGGAGCAGGGCTGGACGCGGGCCCAGATGGTGCGCCGTGCGCTGCGCCCGCGCGTGCTGTTCTATGCCGCCGTCCTGCTGGCCATCTGCGCTGCGGTGGCAGTGAGCCTGTTCCTGCGCACGCCGCTCAAGGTCGACGTGATCCGAGACCGCGGCTCGCTCGCGCGCATGGTCGAGGCCGGCCGGATCGAGAACGTGTTCCGGCTGCAGGTCATGAACGCGACCGAGTCGCGCCAGCGGCTCGAGATCTCGGCGCGCGGCCTGGACGGGCTGGAGATCGCGTCCGAGCACTCGCTCGAGGTGCTGCCGACCGAGGTGCGATCGCTGGTGCTGCGGCTGCAGATCCCGCCCGGCAGCGCCGCGCCCGGTTCGCACCCGATCGAGTTCGAGATCCGTTCCGCCGGCGACGCAGCGATCCGGGTCGAGGAGAAGTCGGTCTTCATCGTGCCGCGCTGACGTCTGCCGCCGGCTGCGGCACGACACAGTCAGGCAGGCGTAGTTTGGTCCGGCGACAATGGCGAGCCGCCGCGCATCTTGGCGCGCGCGGCCCGCAGCCGCCACACGACCATGAACCTCGAACCTCGCCGCCGGCGCTACTGGCGCATCAACCTCTGCGTGATCCACGCCGCGATGCTGCTCGGCTTCGTGGCCACCTTCGTCGTGAGCTTCTTCGCGCGCGAGCTCGATTTCGTCTTCCTGGGCTGGCCGTTCAGCTTCTGGGTCGCGGCCCAAGGGTCCTTGCTGGTCTACCTGTTCATCGTGGCGGGCTACGCCTGGGTCATGAACCGCCTCGACCGGCGCGAGCAGGAGGCTGGGGCGGGGCAGGGGGGCGTGCGCGGTGGCTGAGTCGCAGCCGGGACAGGCGCAGTTCACGCGCCAGCTCAACCGGGTCTACTTCTGGTACGTCATCGGCTTCATCGCCTTCGTGCTCGCCCTGTCCGGCCTGGAGCACCTGGGGCTGACGCGCGAGGCGATCGGGCTGGTCTTCCTGCTCGCCACCGTCGCCCTCTATGCCGGCATCGGCATCCTGTCGCGCACGACCGACCCGACCGAATACTATGTGGCCGGCCGGCGCGTGCCGGCCATCTACAACGGCATGGCGACCGCGGCCGACTGGATGTCGGCCGCCTCCTTCATCGGCCTGGCCGGCACGCTCTACATGCAGGGCTACAACGGGCTGGCCTTCGTCATGGGGTGGACCGGCGGCTACTGCCTGGTCGCGCTGTTCCTGGCGCCCTATCTGCGCCGCTTCGGCGGCTTCACCATTCCCGACTTTCTCGGTGAGCGCTATGGCGGGCACTGGCCGCGCCTGCTGGGCGTCGTGGCGGCCGTGCTGTGCTCCTTCACCTACGTCGTGGCCCAGATCTACGGTGTCGGCCTGGTGGCGTCGCGGCTGACCGGGCTCGCGTTCGAGGTCGGCGTCTTCCTGGGGCTGGGCGGCCTGCTGATCTGCTCCTTCCTCGGCGGCATGCGCGCGGTCACCTGGACCCAGGTGGCGCAGTATTTCGTGCTGCTCCTGGCCTACCTGATGCCGGTGGTCTGGCTGTCCGTGAAGCAGACCGGCTCCCCGGTTCCGCAGCTGGTCTACGGCCAGCAGCTCGAGCGCGTCACGGCCAGGGAGGGCCAGCTCGTGCGCGACAGCGCCGAGCTCACGGTCATGGCCATCAGCCGCCACCGGGCCGAGGTGCTGCGCGAGAAGCTGGCCGACCCCGCGCCCGCGCTGGCGCTGGACCGGGCGCACGCGCTGGACTGGCTGGATCAGTTGCGCAGCCTGCCGGCCGACCCGGACGACATCGCCCAGGCCGAGCGCGCCATCTACCAGCTGCCGCGCGACGAGGCCAGCGCGCGCCGGATCTGGAGCCGCGAGCTGCAGGAGGCCGAATCCCGCATGCTGCCGCTGCGCGGCATGCCGCCCCATGCGCGCGCCTTTGCCGGCGACCCCGATGGCGACAGCCGGCAGCGCGAGGAGTTCCGCTCTTCCCGGCTCAACTTTCTCGCGCTGCTGTTCTGCCTGATGGTGGGCACGGCCAGCCTGCCCCATATCCTGACGCGCTACTACACCGTCCCCGGCGTGCGCGCGGCCCGCAACTCGGTGGGTTGGACCCTGTTCTTCATCGTGCTGGTCTATTTCACCGCGCCAGCGCTGGCGGTGCTGGTCAAGCACGAGATCTTCCATTCCCTGGTGGGCACGCCGTTCGAGCGCCTGCCGGCCTGGGTGGCCGCCTGGAGCAAGGTCGACTCCAGCCTGCTGAGCGTCAAGGACATCAATGGCGACGGCGTGCTGCAGCTCAACGAGCTCAGCATCGGGGGCGACATGGTGATGCTGGCCTCGGCCGAGATCGCCGGGCTGCCCTATGTGGTGTCGGGGCTGGTCGCGGCGGGTGCGCTGGCCGCGGCACTGTCGACCGCGGACGGCCTGCTGCTGACCATGGCCAATTCGCTGAGCCACGACCTCTATTTCAAGATGGTCGACCCCGAGGCTTCGACCGCGCGGCGCGTCACGCTGACCAAGGTGCTGTTGCTGATCATGGCGCTGGCGGCCGCCTACATGGCGGCGCAGAAGCCGGCCGACATCCTGTTCCTCGTCTCGGCCGCCTTCTCGCTCGCGGCGGCGGCCTTCTTTCCAGCCCTGGTGCTGGGCATATTCTGGAAGCGGGCGACCGGTCCGGGGGCGGTGGCGGGCATGCTCGCGGGCCTGGGCGTGACCTGCTGGTACATGGCGCGCACCCAGCCCTGGCTGCGCGCGCTGCAGGGCGTGGACGGCTCGGCCGAGCTGTGGTGGGGCATAGATCCGATCTCCGCCGGCATCTTCGGGGTGCCGGCGGGCTTCGCCGCGATGGTGCTGGTCAGCCTGGTCACGCCCCGGCCTCCGCCCGAGGCGCTGGCCCTGGTGGAGCGCATCCGCTATCCGGAGCCTGTTTCCGGACCAGAACGGGCGCCCTGACTGGTTCGCTGCTTTCGGCATATAATCGCAGGCTTGCCTTGCCGTACCCCTGTTGACGCTGGGGGCGGCTGTTTCAACCACAAGGAGAGACCATGCGTCACTACGAAATCGTTTTGCTGATCCATCCGGATCAAAGCGAACAAGTTCCGGCCATGCTGGAGCGCTACAAGGGCATGATCACCACCGGCGGCGGCAAGATCCACCGCGTGGAAGACTGGGGTCGTCGCCAACTGGCCTACCAGATCAACAAGCTGTCCAAGGCACATTACCTGTGCGTGAACATCGAAGCCGATCAGGCTGTGATGTCCGAGCTGGAGCACGCCTTCAAGTTCAATGACGCCGTCCTGCGTCACCTGACCGTCCAGAAGAAGAAGGCCGAGACCGGCGCTTCCTCGATGATGAAGGCTGTCGAGCGCGAAGAGGCTCGCAAGTCCCAGCAGCAGGAGCAGGCCGCCTAATTGCCCGCCGCAATCAGGTCGGAGTTCGTGAACCACCTTGCCCTGACCGCCAGCCTCGCGCAGGTCTACCCCCTGCGCCACACGCCGGTCGGACTGCCAGCCCTGGACATGGTGCTCGAGCACCAGTCCCAGGCCGAGCAGCTGGGGCAAGCCCGCCAGGTTCGGCTGGAGCTGAGGGCAACCGCCTTCGGTGATCAGGCTGAGAAGCTGGCCCGGCAGGCGCTGGGCTCAGGCTTCGAGTTCACGGGATTCCTGGCCAATTCGCGCAACGGCAAAGGCGTCGTTCTCCAGATCCAGGATTTCACACCCATCCCTTAAGGAAGCACCATCATGGCTGCACCCAAGCGTTTCAACAAAGACAAGCGCCCCAAGCGCAACACCCAATCGCTGCTGTTCAAGCGCAAGAAGTTCTGCCGCTTCACCGTGGCAGGCGTCGAGGAAGTCGACTACAAGGACGTCGACGTCCTGCGTGACTTCATCTCCGAGAACGGCAAGATCATCCCGGCGCGCCTGACCGGCACCCGCGCGATCTACCAGCGCCAGGTCACCACCGCCATCAAGCGTGCCCGCTTCCTGGCCCTGCTGCCGTACAGCGACCAGCACCGCGTCTGATAGGAGCGAACAACATGCAAATCATCCTGCTCGACAAAGTTGTCAACCTGGGTAACCTGGGTGAGATCGTCAAGGTCAAGGACGGCTACGCCCGTAACTTCCTGATCCCGACCGGCCGCGCCCGCCGCGCCACCAAGACCGCCATCGCCGAATTCGAAGCCCGCCGCGCCGAGCTCGAGAAGGCCGCCTCCGCCAAGCTGGCCGAGGCCCAGGCCGTCGGCGAGAAGCTGGCTGGCTTCACCGTCAAGCTGTCGCAGAAGGCCGGTGTCGACGGCCGCCTGTTCGGCTCGGTGACCAACGGCGACATCGCTGAAGCCCTGAACAAGGAAGGCTTCGCCGTCGCCAAGGCCCAGGTCCGCATGCCCAACGGCCTGCTGAAGAACGTCGGCGACTACACCGTCTCGGTTGGTCTGCACACCGACGTGGTGGTCGACGTGAACGTGTCGGTGCTGGGCGAAACGGCCTAAGTCAGCGTCAGCGCGTACCAGAAACAGCCGGCTGATGCCGGCTGTTTTCGTTTTCGCGTCCCGCGCCGGGGAACGCAGCCATGCGCTGACAGATCCCGCGTCCAGGGCGTAAGATTCCGTCTTGAAAGGAAGTTCCGTGTCCGCAGTGTTTCCCCTCGAAGACGCCGATGTCTCGCCCCCCTTCAGCGAAGACCGGCAGGTCGCGCAGCTGCGCGTGCCGCCGCACTCGATCGAAGCCGAGTCCAGCGTGCTCGGTGGCCTGCTGCTCGACAACGGCGCCTGGGACCGCGTCGGCGACCTGGTGCAGGATTCCGACTACTACCGTCACGAGCACCAACTGATCCATGGCGCGATCGCGCAACTGATCAACGCCAACAAGCCGGCCGACGTCATCACGGTGTTCGAGCACCTGCAGACCCTGGGTCGCGCAGAAGAGATCGGCGGCCTGGCGTATCTGAACTCGCTGGCGCAGTACGTGCCCAGCGCGGCCAACATCCGCCGCTACGCCGAGATCGTGCGCGAGCGCGCCATCCTGCGCAAGCTGATCACGGTCAGCGACGACATCGCCACCCGCGCCTTCAATCCCAAGGGCACGACGGTCGACAAGATCCTGGACGAGGCCGAGCAGAAGATCTTCAACATCGGCGAAGAAGGCAACCGCAACAAGCAGGGCTTCCAGTCCATGGACACCCTGGTGGTCGACCTGCTCGACCGCGTGCAGGAGATGGCCGACAACCCGAACGACGTCACCGGGGTGCCGACCGGCTTCGTCGACCTCGACCGCATGACCGCCGGCCTGCAGGCGGGCGACATGATCGTGCTGGCGGCGCGTCCCTCGATGGGCAAGGCGCAGCCCCTCGATGCCCGGGTGCGCACGCTCACCGGGTGGAAGTCCATGGGTGAACTCGAGGTCGGCATGGCGCTGGCCTCGGTGGATGGAAGGCCCTCCATCGTCACCGGCATCTTTCCCCAGGGCCGCAAGGCGGTCTGGCGCGTGACGCTGTCCGATGGCCGTTCGGCCGAATGCTGTGACGAGCACCTCTGGCGCGTCAGCTGCCGGCACTGGGACGCGCCGCGGGTGCTCTCCACCGCCGAAATCCGCAGTTTGCTGGAGCGCAAGCGCTACCAGGACCGTCTCTGGATCGAGGCCCACGATGGCCGCTTCGGCCACCAGGAGGAGCTGCCGATCGACCCCTGGGTGCTGGGCGCCTTGCTGGGCGACGGCAACCTGACCGGCACCGGAACGGTGCGCTTTGCGACCGCCTCGACCGAGGTGCTGGCCACGATGGAGGCCCGCGTCGGCGCCGGCATGGAGCTGACGCACGCCGGCCGTTACGACTACCGCATCGTGCGCGAGGACCGGGGTCATCCGCCCGGGATCAAGGGCTCGCAGCCCGATCCCCTGCGCACTGCGCTCGACAGCCTGCGCCTGTCGGGACTGAGCAGCGACCAGAAGTTCATCCCGCGCCTCTACCTCGAAGCCAGCCGCGAGGCGCGCCTGGACCTGCTGCGCGGCCTGCTCGACACCGACGGCTGGGTCGAACGCTGGGGCAGCGTGCGCTTTTCCACTTCGAGCCGCCAGCTCGCCGATGACCTGGCCGAGCTGGTGCGTTCGCTCGGGGGCTGGTGCTCGATCAGCGTGAAGCAACCGCATTTCCGCAACCTGGCCGGGATGCGGGTCGAAGGCCTGCCGGCCTATGTCTGCCATATCGCGCATCCAGAGCCGCGCTCGCTGTTCCTGCTGTCCGACAAGCTGGCCCGCTTGCCCGAGTCCCGCCAGCGCCGCAAGCGGCTGGCGATCCGCTCGATCACGCCCAGCCGCGAGGCGCAGTGCCAGTGCATCTCGGTCAGTCACCCAGAGCGGCTCTACATCACCGACGGCGATATCGTCACCCACAACACCGCGTTCGCGGTCAACATCGCCGAGCACGTGGCGCTCAATGAAGGCTTGCCGGTGGCGATCTTCTCGATGGAAATGGGCGCGGCCCAGCTCGCGGTGCGTATCGTCGGCTCGATCGGCCGCATCAATCAGGGGCATCTGCGCACCGGCAAGCTGAGCGACGACGAGTGGCCGCGCCTGACCGAGGCGATCGAGCGCCTGCGCACGGTATCGCTGCATATCGACGAGACGCCGGGCCTGTCGCCCAGCGTGCTGCGCGCCAACGCCCGCCGCCTGGCGCGCCAGTGCGGCAAGCTCGGCCTGATCGTGGTCGACTACCTGCAGCTGATGCAGGGCAGCAACTCGGACAGCGACAACCGCGCCTCCGAGCTCGGCGAGATCTCGCGCGGCCTCAAGATGCTGGCCAAGGAACTGCAGTGTCCGGTGATCGCGCTGTCGCAGCTCAACCGCTCGGTCGAGCAGCGCGCCGACAAGCGACCCATGATGTCCGACCTGCGCGAGTGCGTCACCGGCGACACCTTGGTCTGGCTGGCCGATGGCCGGCGCGTGCCGATTGCCGAGCTGGTCGGCCAGCAACCCTGGGTCCACGCCGTCGGATCCGACCAGAAGCTGGTGCAAGCCCAGTCGGACTGCGTCTGGCCGGTAGGCGTCAAGCCGGTGCTGCGCCTGAACCTGGCCAGCGGCCGCCGCCTGCGCGCCACTGCCCAGCACCGCATCCTGTGCGGCCAGGGCTGGCGCGAGCTCGGTGAGATCCAGCCCGGTGACCGCGTGGCGCTGGCGCGCCAGGTGCCGCAGCCAGCCTGGAGCCCGCAGTGGTCCGAGCCCGAGCTGATCCTGCTGGCCCATCTGGTCGGCGACGGCAGCTATCTCAGCGGCCAGCCCCTGCGCTACACCACGGCCAGCGAGGACAACAGCCTCGCCGTGAGCCAGGCAGCACAGTGCATGGGCTCGACCGTTTCGCGCCATGCCGGTCGCGGCCAGTGGCATCAGCTCGTGATCGCGGGCAATGGCAATCGCTGGCACCCTGCCGGTGTCGGTGCCTGGCTCAAGCGCCTGGGGGTGTTTGGCCAGCGCTCGCACGACAAGCATCTGCCAGCCGAACTGTTCACGCTCGACGATGCCTCGATCGCGCTGTTCCTGCGCCACCTCTGGGCCACCGACGGCTGCATCCATGTGCGCCAGTCCGAGCAGCGCGGCAGCCACCGGGTCTATTTCGCCACCTGCAGCGAGCGGCTGGCGCGCGACGTGGCGGCGCTGTTGCTGCGTCTGGGCTTGGTGGCGCGCATCAAGAGCGTGCTCCAGGGCGACCACGGCCCGCTGTGGAATGTCGATGTCAGCGGTGCCGAGCAGCAGCTGCGCTTCCTGACCGTGGTCGGCGCCTTCGGCCCGCGCATGCAGCCCGCCCAGGCCTTGCGCGAGCGGCTGAGCCAGGTCTCGGCCAACACCAATGTCGATACCTTGCCGCAGTGCCTGTTCGACCAGGTGCGCAGCCTGATGCAGGAGCAGGGGCTCAGCCATCGGGCCATGGCGAGCGCCTGCGGTACCTCCTACGGTGGCAGCTCGCACTTCAGCTTCGCGCCCTCGCGCGACGTGATGCGCGACTATGCCCAGCGCCTGGGCAGCGCCGAACTCATGAGCTGGGCCGAGTCCGACCTGTTCTGGGATCAGGTCGTCTCGGTCGAGCCCGCGGGCGAGGAAATGGTCTATGACCTGAGCGTGCCGGGACCGGAATGCTGGCTGGCCGACGGCATCGTCACGCACAACTCGGGCGCGATCGAGCAGGACGCCGACATCATCATGTTCATCTACCGCGACGAGTACTACACCAAGGAGGCCTGCAAGGAGCCGGGCGTGGCGGAGATCATCATCGCCAAGCAGCGTAACGGCCCGACCGGCACCGTCAAGCTCGCCTTCATGAACATGCTGACCCGCTTCGAGAGCCTGGCGAGTTACTCGGACGATTTCTGACCGTCTGGTTCGGCCCGGTCCGTTCCGCATTCGCTGGTCACGCATGACAAAGCCCGCTCGAGAGCGGGCTTTGTCATTATGGGGCGGGGCGTGGGGCCCCGGCTGGCTTACAGCACGTCGCTGGCGAAGTCCGCCAGGCGCGAGCGCTCGCCGCGCGCCAGCGTGATGTGGCCGCCGTGCGGCCAGCCCTTGAAGCGGTCGACCGCGTAGGTCAGCCCCGACGAGCCTTCGGTCAGGTAGGGCGTGTCGATCTGCGCCAGGTTGCCCATGCAGACGATCTTGGTGCCGGGGCCGGCGCGCGTGATCAGCGTCTTCATCTGCTTCGGGGTCAGGTTCTGCGCCTCGTCGATGATGACGAACTTGTTCATGAAGGTGCGCCCGCGCATGAAGTTCATGCTCTTGATCTTGATGCGGCTGCGGATCAGTTCGTTGGTGGCGGCGCGGCCCCATTCGCCCGCGTTGCCGCCGCTGCCCTTGGCCAGGAACTCCAGGTTGTCGTCGAGCGCGCCCATCCAGGGGCCCATCTTCTCCTCCTCGGTGCCGGGCAGGAAGCCGATGTCCTCGCCAACGCTGACGGTGGCGCGCGTCATGATGATCTCGGTGTAGCGCCGCTCGTCCAGCACCTGGGTCAGGCCGGCGGCCAGCGCCATCAGCGTCTTGCCGGTGCCGGCCGTGCCGGCCAGCGTCACGAAGTCGACTTCGGGATCCATCAGCAGGTTGAGCGCGAAGTTCTGCTCGCGGTTGCGGCTCATCACGCCCCAGACCGCGTTCTTCTGGTGCGCATAGTCCTTGAGCGTGCGCAGCACGGCGGTCTTGCCGCGCAACTCGGTCACGCGGGCGTAGAGGGCGGGCTCGCCCGGCGCCTCGAAATAGACGAACTGGTTGATGTTGAGCTGCTCGGCCACCGCGCCGCTGATGCGGTAGTAGGTCTGGCCACCCTGCTGCCAGCTCTCGAGCTTCTTGCCCTGGCGGGCCCAGAAATCGGCCGGCAGCGCGAGCGAGCCGGGGTAGAGCAGTTCGTCGTCCCCGAGTACCTTGTCGTTCTCGTAGTCCTCCGCCGACAGGCCCAGCGCGCGCGCCTTGACGCGCATGTTGATGTCCTTGGACACCAGCACCACGCCGCGGCTGGGGAAGCGATGCTTGAGCGCCTGGACCACGCCGAGGATCTGGTTGTCGGCCTTGCCCCGGGGCAGCGCGGGCAATTCGACGTTGAGCGGCTCGGTCTGGAACAGCAGCATGCCGGTCGCGTCCTTGTTGCCCAGCGCGTCCAGCGGCAGGCCCTGCGCGATGTCCGCGCCGCTCCTGGCGGCGAGCTGGTCCAGCATGCGGCTGGCCTGGCGGGCGTTGCGCGCGACCTCGCTCATGCCCTTCTTGTGGCCGTCGAGCTCCTCGAGCACGATCATGGGCAGGTAGATGTCGTGTTCCTCGAAGCGGAACAGCGACATCGGATCGTGCATCAGGACGTTGGTGTCGAGCACGAACAGGCAGGAGGCGGCCCGCCCCTGCGCGGGCGAGATCCTGGCCGTCGCCGCCTTGGCGTGCAGGATGGTCTCGGCCAGGGCGGTGACTTCCACCGGTGCCGGCTCGACTTCCTTTGCGAGGGGGGGCGGGCTGGCCGGGGTGGCGGCAGCGGCAGAGTCGTCGGTTGGCGGCAGCGTTGCCAGCACCGGCTCCGGCGTCTTGCGGCGTGTCCGCACCTTCCTGGCGGGAGTGGCCGCGACGGGGCTCGCCGCGAGCACCGCCGCTTCTGTGGCGACCGGTTCCTGGATCTCGGCTGGAACGCTGATCTCGGAGGTCGCGGTGACGGCCTTGCGGGTCGCCTTGACCTGGTAGGCGTCGGGAGCTAGGCGTGAGGCTTTGCGGGCGGGAGGCGGGGGCAGGGGCATGGGGCGAACCAAAAACAAAAAAGCCGCCAGGATTACCGGGCGGCTTCGGATGGGAATCGGGTGAGAACTGTCAGTGCATTGCGCGGCAGCATGAATCCATTATGCACCAGCGCAACGACGAAAGATGGGGCTTTCCCGGGCCCCGTGCGCCGTGTCAGGCGGCCTTCTTCAGCGCCTTGACGGCGGCCAGCACTTCCTCGACATGGCCGGGCACCTTCAGGCCGCGCCATTCCTGCTTGAGCTGGCCGTCGGCGCCGATCAGGAAGGTGGAGCGCTCGATGCCCTTGACCTTCTTGCCGTACATGATCTTGTTCTTGACCACGCCGAACATGTGGCA
>JBEEPT010000047.1:0-5179 GCA_041190985.1 Pseudomonadota bacterium | reverse complement strand
TCAGGCGCGAGACGCGGCAGGCTCATGCTCGTCGGTCTGTGGCTGCGCGCCGTCGATGCAGGCCTGCAGCCGCGCCGCCACCTCGCGCACCAGCGGCTGCTGGACCATGTCGCCGTGGCTGCCGGGGAAATGGTGCAGCCTGACCTCGCCCGCGATGCGGCGCGCCCAGCCCAGCAGGTCCTTGCGCGCGCGCGCAGCCGACTCGCCGGCAACGAAGAAGTCCACCGTCTGCCCGAGCGGCCCCGGCCGGTAGCCCCAGTGCGCCCAGCGATGGGCCTCTGCGGTATGGCGCAGCTCGCGCAGGTGCCCCAGCCGCAGCGGCCGCAGCAGCGAGAAATAGAGCAGCTCCTGCAGGGGATGGCGGTTGCGCTCGCGCAGCAGCCGGCGCAGCGCGCCGCGCCAGGAACTGCGCGCGAACACCCGCGGGCTGTAGGTGTCGAGCAGCGCCAGCAGCGCCACCTGCTCGCCGCCGCGCCACAGCTGGCGCGCCATCTCGTAGGCGATCACGCCGCCGCTGGAATAGCCCGCGATCAGGTAGGGCCCCTGCGGCTGGGCAACGCGCATCGCTTCGATGCAGTGCGCCGCAATCGCCTCGACGCTGCGGTCGGGCAGGCCGGCGCCGAACACGCCCCGGGCCTGCAGCCCGTAGACCGGCTGCTCCGCGTCCAGGCTGTGGGCCAGCTCGTAGTAGAAGAACAGGTTGCCCCCGATGATGTGAGGCACGAACAGCGGCGTGCGCGAACCCGGCTTGATCGGCACCAGCTCGGGATTTTCGCCAAAGCGGTATTCGTCGCGCAGCAGGCTGGCCATCGCCTCGACCGTGCCGCCCTTGAACCACAGCGTGTCCAGCGGCAGCCGGCGCCGGAACATGGCCTCGACCCGCGCCATCAGCTGCACCGCCAGCAGCGAATGCCCGCCCAGGTCGAAGAAGTTGTCCCGGATGCCGACCGGCGCCTGCCTGAGCACCTGCTCCCAGATCGCCACCAGGTGCCGCTCGATGTGGTCGCGCGGCTCGTCCGCCTTCAAGCGCACCAGGTTTAGCCGAGCGATCGGCGCCGGCAGCGCCTTGCGGTCCACCTTGCCGTTGGGCGTCAGCGGCAACTGCGCCAGCACCTCGATCGCCGCCGGCACCATGTAATGCGGCAGGCGCTCCTTGAGCGCCGCGCGCAGCCGCGCCGGCTCCAAACTGCTGTCACCCACCACGTAGGCCACCAGTCGCCTGTCGCCCGGCCGGTCCTCGCGCACCAGCGCCACCGCCTGTCTCACCCCAGGCTGCCGCGACAGTGCCGTCTCCACCTCGCCGAGCTCGATCCTGAATCCCCTGAGCTTCACCTGGTGGTCCAGCCGGCCGAGGATCTCCAGCTCGCCGCCAGGCAGCCAGCGGCCGCGGTCGCCGCTCCTGAACAGGCGCGCGCCCGCGACCGCGCTGAAGGGATGGGCCACGAACCTCGCCGCAGTCTGCTGCGGATCGTTCAGATAGCCGCTGGCCATCTCGCCGCCCAGGTACAGCTCGCCGGCCTCTCCAGGCGGCAGCGGCTGCATCCGCTCGTCGAGCACATAGACCTCCTTCAAGGCGGCGGGACGCCCCACCGCCGGAAAATCCGGCTCATCACCCCGGCGCAGAATCCGGGACACGACCAGCGGCACCTCGGTGCAGCCATATCCCAGCAGGAGTGCGGCATCCAGGCGCGCGAGGAAACGGCGCTTGAGTTCGGCCGGAATCGCCTCACCGATGCAGTCGACCTGCCTGAGGCTGCGACAGGGGCCCAGGTCATCGACATCCAGCAGCACCGACAGCGCGCTCGGCGCCATGACCAGATGCGTGATGCCGCAGGCGCCGATGTAGCGGACCAGCTCGGGCGGATCCATTTCGATCCGCGCCGGCGCGATGAAGAGGTGGTGGCCGTTCAGCAGCGGGCGCAGGATCTCGCCTCGGGTGAAGGTGGTGGCCGAGTCGGTCTTGAGCAGGTGGCGCTCGCCGCCCGCGCTCTCGGACCTGGGGACCCAGCCATAGGGGCTCATGACCGCCTTGGGTACGCCGGTCGATCCGGAAGTGAAGATGACTGACGCCAGATGATGCACCGCGGGCTCGCGCTGCGGCTCCCAGGCCGGCAGCGACCCGTCGTCCGGCAAGGGCGCGTCCAGGCACAGCAGCGGCAGCCCCGGCTGCACGAGCTTGTCCCGCTGGGAAGCCAGCGTCAGCACCGCGGCCGGCCTGACCAGATCCAGCATCAGCCGCAGGCGTTCCGGTGGCAGGTTCGGCTCGAGCAGCATGCAGGCGCCGCCCGCCTTGTGCACGCCGAGCACGCCGCTCACCAGCTCGAGGCAGCGCGGCAGGCACAGGCCCACCACGACGTCCGGCCCCACGCCCATGCCCTGCAGCATGCGCGCGACCCGGTCGACTTTCAACTCGAGCTCCCCGTAGTTCAGCGTGACGCCGGCATGCGTCAGCGCCGGCGCATCGGGGGCGCGCCTGACCTGTTCGCGGAAGCGCCGATAGATCAGGTTGGGAAGGGCTTCTGGCCGCGGTCCCCGACTCCACTCCATGACGAGCGAAAGCGGGTCGCGGGTGGACGACACTTCCTCGCCGCTGGACTCAGGAATCATTTTCATAGCCGTTCATTTGCCTGAAGAGGTACTGGTTCAGGTACCTCGCCACAGTCCCGACATGCGGCTCGCGCAGCATGCTGAAGTGATCCCCCGGCACCTGGAACACCGAGAGCTCCGCGTCGGCAAGCGCGTCCCAGCCACCCAGCCCGGTCGCGCCCGACAGGTTCTCGCTGCGACGAAACAGGATGATGGGCCCCGAGTAATCGACACCCGGCACATAGGAGGCCAGCGCATTGAGGTTGCCCCGATAGACCCGGTACCAGCGGGTGAGGTCCTCGATGCTGACGTCCGCGCCCAGCCAGCCTGTGTCCCTGGCCTGCAGCAGGACATCCCCGAGAATCTCCTCGGCATTGCTGGCCACGCTGCCCATGACTGCGGATTCGACCTCTGCCTTGGGCGCGCGGACGAGATGGCAGAGGAACTGCACGACATCCTCCCTGACTCCGCTCGGGCGCCGTTTGAAGCCATCGCGGCTCAGCTCGGAATCGAACAGCGCGAGCAGCTGCACCTCCTTGCCGTCCGCGAGGATCCTCCTGGCCATCTCGAAGGCGATGACTCCCCCCATGGACCAGCCTCCGAGCAGGTAGGGACCCTGCGGCTGCAGGCCGTACATCTCCTGCAGATACCTGGCCGCCAGGTCCTCGATCTGCGCATGGGTGAAGGCCTGGCCGTCCATGCCGGGATGCTGCAGCCCGTAGACCGGCTGGTCGGGCGCCAGGTGGCGGACCAGGTCCGCGTAGCACAGGACGCTGCCGCCCACCGGATGGACGCAGAAGAGCGGCGTGCCCGAGCCCTGGGAACGGATCGGCACCAGCGACGAGAAGTCGAGCGGCTCGGTGCAGGCCTGCGCGGCGCGCAGCCTGTGCGCCAGCCCGGCCACCGTCGGCGCCTCGAACAGCGCACGCACCGGCAGCTCCACCCCGAACAGCCCCCGCAGTCGGCCCAGCACCCGCACCGCCAGCAGCGAATGGCCCCCGAGCTCGAAGAAGTCCTCGTGCACCCCCGCCACCGGCCGGCCCAGCAGCTCGCCCCACACCCCGGCCACCGCCTGCTCCAGCGGATCGCGCGCCGCCAGCTGGCCCGCACCCACTTCCTGCCCGCGCGGCGCCGGCAGCGCCTTGCGGTCCACCTTGCCGTTGGGCGTCAGCGGCAACTGCGCCAGCGGCACGAAGGCCGACGGCACCATGTACTCCGGCAGGCGCTGGCCCAGCCACGCCTTCAGCTCGGCCGGCACCCCGGCCTCCCCCCCTGAGCGCGGCAGCACGTAGGCCACCAGCCTGCGCTCACCCGCATCGTCCTCGCGCACCAGCACCAGCGCCTGCCCGATCAGCGGATGCTCCGCCAGCCTGGCCTCGATCTCCCCGGGCTCGATGCGAAATCCCCTGAGCTTGACCTGCTGGTCGGCTCGCCCCTGGAACTCGATGCTGCCGTCCGCCAGCCGTCGCACCCGGTCGCCCGTGCGGTACAGCCGCGCGCCGGGCCTGGCGTCGAACGGGTCCGGCACGAAGCGCTGCGCCGTCAGCTCCTCCCGCCTCCAGTAGCCGAGCGCGACGCCCTCGCCCCCGATGTAGAGCTCGCCCACCACGCCGAGCGGAACCGGCTGCAGATAGGCATCAAGCACATGCGCCGTCGCGTTCGCGATCGGCCGGCCGATCGGCACGCTGGCGGCCTGCGGCGGCACCTCAAGCACCTCGTGCCAGGTCGCGAAGGTGGTCGTCTCGGTCGGGCCGTAGACATGCAGCAGCCGGCGCGGCGGCGCGGCGGCCAGGCACTCGCGCACGCGGCGCACATCGCAGGCCTCCCCGCCGAACAGCAGCTGCCCGACGCCGGCAAAGGCCTCCGGCCTGGCGCGCACGATCTCGTTGAACAGCGCCGTGGTCAGGAACAGCGTCGAGATGCGCTCGCGCCCGAGGAAGTCGCTCAGGCGCTGCGGGTCCAGCGCCACCTCGCGCGGCGTGACGACCAGCCTGGCGCCGTTGAGCAGCGCGCCCCAGACCTCGAAGGTCGCCGCGTCGAAGGCGGGATTGGACAGCAGCGCGACGCTGTCGCCGGCCCCGAGCCGGACATAGTCCGTGCCGCACACCAGCCTGACGACGGCCCGGTGGTCCACCGCCACGCCCTTGGGCTGTCCGGTCGAACCCGAGGTGTAGATCAGGTAGGCCGGGCTGGCGGCGCCCGCGACGGCGGCCGGGTTGGCGGCGCTGCCGTCCGACCAGCCGCCCAGGCCCGGCTCCAGCGCGACAGCCGTCAAGGCAGCCGTGGGCAGACCTTGCGGCGCCGCGGCTTCGGTCAGCACCACGCGCAGCGCCGCATCCTCGTGCATGAAGGCCAGCCGCTCACGCGGATAGCCCGGGTCCAGCGGCACGTAGGCCCCGCCCGCCTTGAGGATGGCCAGCATGCCCACCACCAGCCCGGGCGAGCGGCCCGCGCACACCCCCACCAGCTCGCCCGGCCCCACGCCCAGGCCCCGCAGGCGGTGCGCCAGCCGGTTCGCCCGCGCGTTGAGCTCGGCGTAGCTCAGCTCGCCACCTTCCCACGCCAGCGCCACCGCCTCCGGGCTGCGCCGCAC
>JBEEPT010000046.1:0-6924 GCA_041190985.1 Pseudomonadota bacterium | reverse complement strand
GCACGATGCCGAACAGCGCGTTCGGGTTGCCCAGGCGCTCGAACTCGTTCTTGCTGCGCAGCGCCCAGCGCCGGCTCAGCTCCATCGAGACGCGCGCCTCGGCCTCGGTCGTGATGTGGCCGCTGCCCTTCTCGCCCTGCCAGTAGGGCGTGCACTCGTCGAGCTGCATCACGATGTCCGAGTTCAGGATGGTCTGGATCTGCATCGAGACTTCCGGTGACATGAACAGCTTGTCGCCGTTGACCGGCGAGGCGAAGTGCACGCCTTCCTCGCTGATCTTGCGCATCGCGCCCAGCGACCAGACCTGGAAGCCGCCCGAGTCGGTCAGGATGGGCTTGTCCCATTGCTCGAACTGGTGCAGGCCGCCGAAGGACTTCATGATGTCCAGGCCCGGACGCATCCAGAGGTGGAAGGTGTTGCCGAGGATGATCTGCGCGCCCATGTCGTGCAGGCTCCTGGGCATCACGCCCTTGACGGTGCCGTAGGTGCCGACCGGCATGAAGATCGGCGTCTGCACCACGCCGTGGTTGAGCGTCAGTGTCCCGCGGCGGGCGTGGCTGTCGGGGTCGGTCTTGAGGAGGTCGAATTTCAGCATGGCGGCATTGTCCCCGATGGCGGCCGTCCAGGGTTCGCCTGCGCCGCCAGCCTGGCCGGTCGTGGTGCGAGGCTCAGCCCGGGCGGCGCTGTAGCAGCATCGCGTCGCCGTAGCTGAAGAAGCGGTAGCCCTTGCGCACCGCGCGCGCGTACAGCGCCATCACGGTCTCGTAGCCGGTGAAGGCGCTGACCAGCATCATCAGCGTGCTTTTCGGCAGGTGGAAGTTGGTCACCAGCAGGTCGACGACCTGGAACTCGAAGCCGGGCGTGATGAAGATCTGCGTCTCGCCGCTGGCGCGGCCGAAGCTGGCCCAGGACTCCAGCGTGCGCACCGTGGTCGTGCCGACCGCGACCACGCGACCACCGCGCGCGCGGCATTGGCAAATAGCACGCTGCGTCGCTTCGGGCACCTCGTAGCGCTCGCTGTGCATGCGGTGGTCGGCGATCTGCTCCACCTTGACCGGCTGGAAGGTGCCGGCGCCGACGTGCAGCGTCACGCTGGCGCGCTGCACGCCGCGCGCCTCGAGCTCGGCCAGCAGCGCCTCGTCGAAGTGCAGCGCCGCCGTCGGCGCCGCGACCGCGCCGGGCGCGCGCGCGAACACGGTCTGGTAGCGACGCTCATCCTCGGCGCTGTCGCCGTGCTCGATGTAGGGCGGCAGCGGCACGTGGCCGTGCGCCTCCATCAGCGCGTGCGGCTCGTCGCTGAGGCGGAAGCGGAACAGCGGGCCGTCCTCCTCGGGCCAGCGCCCGAGCAGCTCGGCGCTGAAGCCGCCCATCATCCTGAGCACCGCGCCGACCGGCGGCTTCTTGCTGACCTTCATGTGCGCGACCACCTCGTGGCCCTGCAGCACGCGCTCGATCAGCAGCTCGACCTTGCCGCCCGAGGCCTTCTCGCCATAGAGGCGCGCCTTCACGACCTTGGTGTCGTTGAAGACCAGCAGGTCGCCGGCACGCAGCAGGCCGGGCAGTTCCTTGAAGATGCGGTCGACCGGGGAAGGGCCGGTGCTGTCGAGCAGGCGCGAGGTGCTGCGCTCGGCGGCGGGATGCTGCGCGATCAGTTCGGGCGGCAGCTCGAAGTCGAAGTCGGCGACGGTGAAGGCGCGCGCGGCGCCGGGGGCGGTATCGTTCATGGTGCTTGAGGGCCGAACAGGCCCGTGCCAAGAAAAAAGGCGCTATTGTCGCGCAAGCCAGCCTGGCCGTCGCGCTGCCCGTGTTTCCCCCGGGTGGCGGCAACGGTGATTGCCGGCATAATTGTTGCGCTGCAGCAGATCGGGGCGGCTCGCGTGGCCGTCCCTCGTACCAATACAGGAGTCATCTCATGGCGCTGGTCGTCTTCAACCAGAAGGGCGGGGTGGGCAAGTCCACCATCGCGTCCAACCTCGCCGCGATCAGTGCCGCCCAGGGCCTGCGCACCTTGCTGATCGACCTCGACCAGCAGGGCAACTCGACCCGCTACCTGCTCGGCGCGCCGGTCGCCGACGATCAGCCGACGGTCGCGAGCTTCTTCGACCAGACGCTGAGCTTCAGCTTCCGCCCGCTGCCGCCGTCGGAGTTCGTCGTGCGCACGCCCTTCGAGCAGCTGGACCTGATGGCCGCGAGCGGCCGCCTTGACGAACTGCAGGTCAAGCTCGAGTCGCGTCACAAGATCTACAAGCTGCGCGAGGCGCTGCAGCAGCTCGCCGAGTCCTACGATCGCATCTACATCGACACGCCGCCGGCACTGAATTTCTACACCCGCTCGGCGCTGATGGGTGCCAGCGGCTGCCTGATTCCGTTCGACTGCGACGATTTCTCGCGCCAGGCGCTCTACACCCTGCTGGCCAATGTGCAGGAAATCCGCGCCGACCACAACGCCGATCTCGAGGTCAAGGGCATCGTCGTCAACCAGTTCCAGCCGCGCGCCCGGCTGCCGCAGCAGCTGGTGCAGGAACTGCTCGACGAGGGCCTGCCGGTGCTGCAGCCGTATCTGCCGAGCTCGATCAAGGTGCGCGAGTCGCACCAGCTGGCGCGCCCGATGATCCACCTCGACCCGCGCCACAAGCTCACGCAGGCGCTGCTCGAGCTGCACGCCGCGCTGGTCTGAGGCCTGCCTTCAGTCCTGCGCCAGCAGCTGGCGCAGCAGCGGATGCTGCACCTTGCGCTCGGTGCTGATCGCGTAGTACTGTTCCTCCACGCCCTCGCAGGCGCCCAGCAGCCGCGCCTGGTGGCGCTGCAGCAGCGCGTCCTCGAGCGCCAGCGCGGCCGGGAACACGCCCATGCCGCCGCCGGCGAAGGTCTCGAGCAGGGCGCTGTCCTCGAACTCGCCGGCCACGCGCGGGCGCAGGCCCTGCTGCGCCAGCCACTGGTCGATGCGCGTGCGCACGATCGAATGGGTCGTCGGCAGCAGCACCGGCACCTGCTGCAGCGACTCAGGAAAAGCGGCGCTGGCCTGCTCCCACCAGCCGGGCGGGGCGTACCAGCCCATGCCGGTGGTGCCCAGCGTATGGCTGTGCACCCGGAAATGCGGGTTGAAGGGTGCCGGGTGGTCGGCCAGCACCACGTCGAGCTTGTGCACCGCGAGCTCGGCCAGCAGGTCGGCCATCTCACCCTCGTGGCAGAGCAGGCGCAGCCCCGGCGTGCTCAGCACCCCCTGCAGCAGGCGGTGTACCTCCAGCTTGGCCAGCCCGTCGGCGATGCCCACGGCCAGCCGCAGCGAGGGCCCCTGGGCGGCGGCGCGCACCTGCTCGGGCAGCGCCTCGCCGAGCTGGAAGATCTGCTCGGCCTGCTGCAGCGCGACCACGCCGGCCTCGGTCAGCGTCAGGCCGCGGCCGGCGGGCTTGAGCAGCTGGCAGCCCAGGTCGCGCTCGAGCTCGCGCACCTGGGCGCTCACGGTCTGCACCGCCATGTTCAGGCGCGCTGCCGCGTGGGTCATGCCGCCTTCCTTGGCCACGACCCAGAAGTAGTACAGATGCCGGTAGTTGAAAGCCTGGCTCATGTTCCCTTGTTTTCTGAACGGTGAGCTGTGATTGTCTGCCTTTCCGGGGGAGGCGCCGAGCCCGCGCCGGCTGCGGCACAATGCCGCCATGACCGAAGCCCAGTCCGCCCCGCCGCCGACCTCGGCCGCCAAGCCCCTGTCTGCGCCGCAGAAGGCGTTGCGCAAGCTCGGCCTGGTGCGCGCGATCGACCTGGCGCTGCACCTGCCGCTGCGCTACGAGGACGAGACCCGCATCGTGCGCCTGCGCGATGCGCGCGAAGGCGACGAGGTCCAGATCGAGGGCATCGTGGTCTCCTGCGAGATCAGCCCCGGGCCGCGGCGCCAGCTGCTGGTGGTGCTCGATGACGGCAGCGGTCGCTGCACGCTGCGCTTCTTCAGCTTCTATCCCTCGCACCAGAAGACGCTCGCGGTCGGTGAGCGCATCCGCGCGCGCGGCGAGCTGCGCGGCGGCTTCCTGGGCTGGACCATGATGCACCCGACCTTTCGCGTCGCCGGCGGCGAGCTGCCGGATGCGCTCACCCCGGTCTACCCGAGCAGCGCCGGTCTGCCGCAGGCCTATCTGCGCCGCGCCATCATCGGTGGGCTCGAGCGCGCCGAGCTCCATGACACCCTGCCGCCCGAGGCCGTGGCCGACTGCCCCGGACTGCGCCTGCGCGGCCGTGGCGGCGCGCCGGACGCGCCCTGGACCCTGCGCGACGCGCTGCATTTCCTGCATCACCCCCGGCCCGACACCTCGCTCGCCGCGCTGGAGGACCGCAGCCATCCGGCCTGGCAGCGCCTGAAAGCCGAGGAGCTGCTGGCGCAGCAGCTCTCGCAGTACCAGGCCAAGCAGGAGCGGGCCCGCCTGCGCGCGCCGGCCCTGCCTGCGCGCAGCGGCGGCCTGCACGAGCAGCTGCTGGCCGTGCTGCCCTTCGGCCTGACCGGCGCGCAGCGCCGCGTCTGCGACGAGATCGCCGCCGACCTCGCGCGCGCCGTGCCCATGCACCGGCTGCTGCAGGGCGACGTCGGCAGCGGCAAGACCGTGGTCGCGGCGCTGGCGGCGACGGTCGCGATCGACGCCGGCTGGCAGTGCGCGCTGATGGCGCCGACCGAGATCCTGGCCGAGCAGCATTTCGGCAAGCTCGTGGGCTGGCTCGCGCCGCTGCTCGAGCCGCTGGGCAAGAGCGTGGCCTGGCTCACCGGCAGCCAGAAGAAGAAGGAGCGCGCCGCGATGCTGGCGCGCATCGCCTCGGGCGAGGCCGCGCTGGTGGTCGGCACGCACGCCGTGATCCAGGAGCAGGTGCAGTTCCAGAGGCTGGCGCTGGCCGTGATCGACGAGCAGCACCGCTTCGGTGTCGCCCAGCGCCTGGCGCTGCGCGAGAAGATGCAGGGCAGCGGTGGCGAGCCGCACCTGCTGATGATGAGCGCGACGCCGATCCCGCGCACGCTCGCGATGAGCTACTACGCCGACCTGGACGTCTCGACCATAGACGAGCTGCCGCCCGGGCGCAGTCCCATCGTCACGCGCAAGGTCTCGAACGAAAAGCGCGACGAGGTCATCGCGCGCGTGCGGGCGCAGGTCGCGCAGGGCCGCCAGGTCTACTGGGTCTGCCCGCTGATCGAGGAGAGTGAGGCGCTCGATCTCAGCAATGCGACCGCGACCCACCTCGAGCTCAGCGCCGCGCTGGAGGGGCTGAGGAACGCCGACGGCAGCCCGGTGCTGGTCGGGCTGCTGCACTCGCGCATGCCGCCGGCCGAGAAGAAGGCAGTCATGGCGCTGTTCAGCTCCGGCGCGATGGGGGCGCTGGTCAGCACCACGGTGATCGAGGTCGGCGTCGACGTGCCCAATGCCTCGGTCATGGTGATCGAGCACGCCGAGCGTTTCGGCCTGAGCCAGCTGCACCAGCTGCGCGGCCGGGTCGGACGCGGTGCCACGGCCTCGGCCTGCCTGCTGATGTATTCGGTCGGCGAAAGCGGCCGCCTGAGCGAGACCGCGCGCGAGCGCCTCAACGCCATGGTCGAGACCAACGACGGCTTCGAGATCGCGCGGCGCGACCTCGAGCTGCGCGGCCCGGGCGAGTTCCTGGGCGCGCGCCAGTCGGGCGCGGCCATGCTGCGCTTCGCCGACCTGGCCACCGACACCCACCTGCTCGAATGGGCGCGCGCCTGGGCGCCCGTCCTGCTGGCGCGCTGGCCGCGCCTGGCGCAGCAGCACGTGGACCGCTGGTTGGGAGGAAAATCCGACTATCTCAAGGCCTGACCCATACATCATGACGCTGACCGAACTCAAATACATCGTCGCCGTCGCGCGCGAGCGCCATTTCGGCAAGGCGGCCGAGGCCTGCTTCGTCTCCCAGCCCACGCTCAGCGTCGCGATCAAGAAGCTCGAGGAGGAGCTCGAGCTCAAGCTGTTCGAGCGCAATGCGAGCGAGGTCGCCGTCACGCCGCTGGGCGAGGAGATCGTGCGCCAGGCCCAGGTCGTGCTCGAGCAGGCCGCCGCGATCAAGGAGATCGCCAAGCGCGGCAAGGATCCGCTGACCGGCCCGCTGCGCCTGGGCGTGATCTACACCATAGGCCCCTACATCCTGCCCGACCTGGTGCGCCAGGTGATCCAGCGCACGCCGCAGATGCCGCTGCTGCTGCAGGAGAACCTGACCGCCAGGCTGCTCGAGCAGCTGCGCCTGGGCGAGATCGACTGCGCCATCCTGGCCGAGCCCTTCCCCGACACCAACCTCGCGGTCGCTCCGCTCTACGACGAGCCCTTCGTCGCCGTCGTGCCGGTCACCCACCCGCTCGCGCAGGAGCAGGCCGTCACCGCCGAGCAGCTCAAGCAGGAGACCATGCTGCTGCTGGGCACCGGTCACTGCTTCCGCGACCACGTGCTAGAAGTCTGCCCCGAATTCGCGCGCTTCTCCAACGACGCCGAGGGCATACGCAAGAGCTTCGAGGGCTCCTCGCTCGAGACCATCAAGCACATGGTCGCCGCCGGCATGGGCATCACCCTGGTGCCGCGCCTGAGCGTGCCGAGTTCCGCGCTGGAGCCGGGCGCCAGGACCCTGCCGCCCGGCTCGGGCCCGGGCGACGCCTCCTACGTGCGCTACCTCCCGTTCGCGGGCGACCCGCCGATGCGTCGCGTCGTGCTGGCCTGGCGGCGCAGCTTCACGCGCTACGAGGCCATCGCCGCGCTGCGCAATGCCATCTATGCCTGCGAGCTGGGCGGCGTGCAGCGGCTGTCGCAATAACAATCATCGGGCCGTCATGTTGCGCTGCACAATCAGCGGCAACTCCACCTCTGCGCCGCAGCGCGCCTTCCGCCATGAGCCATCCTCCTGTCGACCCCACGGCCGGCGCCATCCACTTCGTCGGCGGTGAAAAGG
>JBEEPT010000045.1:0-14608 GCA_041190985.1 Pseudomonadota bacterium | reverse complement strand
GTCTGGGTCACGCCCGAGGGCGGTGGCGGGCCGAACTACGCGGGCATGTGAGGCCGGCGGCGGCGCCAGGCCGCTGGCGTGCCGGCTGGCTCAGGCGCCCGCCGGGCCGAGCAGCTGGCGCTTGGCCTGCAGCCGCTCGCGCAGGCGCGGTAGCGCCGCCTGCATGGCCTCGCGCCCGGCGACGATGGAGCGCTGGCGCGCGCCGAAGTCGGCGCTGCCCACGCCCTTGAGCTCGGGCTTGACGACCACATCGGCCTCGGCCAGCAGGTGGCGGTTGATGCTCTGGCCCATGATGTCAAAGGTCTGCATCAGCACCTTGAAGGCGTCGGTGGTCGTGTTGCCGTCCGGCGGGCTGGAGATGTTGACCGCAATGATCAGCTCGGCCCCCATCTGGCGCGCCTGCAGCACCGGCACCGGCGCGACCAGACCGCCGTCCACGTACTCGCGTCCGCCTATCGCTACCGGCGAGAACACCCCCGGCACCGCGCTGGAGGCACGCACGGCCATGCCGGTGTCGCCGCGCTGGAACAGCACGCCCTGGCCGTTGGCCAGATCGGTCGCGACTATGCCCAGCGGCCGCTTCATGTCCTGGATCGGCCGACCCTGGACCTGCTGGTTGACGTAGCGCGCCAGCGCATCGCCGCGCAGCATGCCGCGGTTGAACAGCGGCAGCGTCCAGTCCGTGATCGCGGCCTCGTCCATGCGCAGCGCCGCATGCTCCAGCTCCGCGGCGTTCTTGCCGCTGGCGTAGAGGGCCGCGACCAGGCTGCCGGCCGAGGTGCCGACGATCAGGTCGGGGACGATGCCGTTTTGCTCCAGCACCTGGATCACGCCCACATGGGCGAAGCCGCGCGCCGCCCCGCCGCCCAGAGCCAGGCCGATGCGCGGCGCGCGCGTGCGTTGCGCCGCCGGAGCAGGCGTCACGGGCGCGGCGGGCTCGCCCCCCGCCCCGGGCAGGGTCGAGCAGGCCGCCAGCGCGCCCAGCCAGGCCAGACCGGCCCCCATGCAGGCCCGGCGCGACAGCGCCACGGCCCCTTGATCTTTATGACTCAACATTCCCAAACAAAGTCCTTGCGCAATACATCTTTCGTCCGCGGATCGGTCGCCGCCGGCCAGGCCCGCGTCCGGACACGCCGACACGAGCCGCCAGCACGCGCCCACCAAGCCGCCATTTTCGCCGCCAAGCTCGCTGCGGCCCTGGGCTGCGATGGAATCGCGATGCCGACGCCTGGCCGTCAGGCGCACGCCTGCGGCCGGACTCCCGCCAGCAGACGCCCTTCCAACGGCACAGGCACACCGCGTTCAAGCTCTTTTTGATGCCATCAAGCCGATTGTGGTTCCCGTCGCGGCCCAGCAGTTCTGGCCAGCACGCGCCCCTGCGGCGGCCGCACGGTGCGGCCCGATCTTCGCGACGACAAGCCGCTCGAACGAGCCAGCCGCGGCGCGCATCCCGTCCATCGGCGAAAATACCTCGTGGCCATTCCCCAGACATTCATCCAGGAACTCCTTGCCCGCGTCGACATCGTCGAGGTCGTCGGACGCTATGTGCAGCTCAGGAAGGGCGGCGCCAACTACATGGGGCTGTGCCCCTTCCATGGCGAGAAATCCCCCTCCTTCAGCGTCAGCCCGAGCAAACAGTTCTTCCACTGCTTCGGCTGCGGCAAGCACGGCAACGCGGTCGGCTTCCTGATGGAGCACACCGGCGTCGGCTTCGTCGAGGCGGTCAAGGACCTCGCCCAGCAGGTCGGGCTGCAGATGCCGCAGGACGACGCCTCGCCCCAGGACCGGGCCCGCGCCGCCGAGCAGCGCGAGCGCCAGGCCACGCTCAACGACGTGCTCGAGAAGGCCGCGCAGGCCTACCGCCAGCAGCTGAGATCGGCGCCGCGCGCGATCGAGTACCTCAAGGGCCGCGGCCTGTCGGGCCAGGTCGCCAAGACCTTCGGCCTGGGCTACGCGCCCGAGGGCTGGCGCTTCCTGTCGACCGTCTTCCCGGACTACCAGAGCCCGCTGCTGGTCGATTCCGGCCTCGTGATCGCCGCGGACGAGGGCCAGCACGCCGAAGGCGGCGAGACGCGCGCGGCCAAGCGCTACGACCGCTTCCGCGACCGCATCATGTTCCCGATCCGCAACGTCAAGGGCGAGTGCATAGGCTTCGGCGGCCGGGTGCTCGACCGGGGCGAGCCCAAATACCTCAACTCGCCCGAGACGCCGGTGTTCAGCAAGGGCCACGAGCTCTACGGGCTGTTCGAGGCCAGGACCGCGATCCGCCAGGCCGGCTATTGCCTGGTGACCGAGGGCTATATGGACGTGGTCGCGCTGGCCCAGCTCGGCTTCGCGCACGCCGTCGCCACGCTCGGCACCGCCTGCACGCCCGACCATGTGCGCAAGCTGTTCCGTTTCACCGACGCGGTGGTGTTCGGCTTCGACGGCGACGCGGCCGGCCGGCGTGCCGCGCGCAAGGCCCTGGACGCCGCCCTGCCCTGGGCCACCGACACGCGCTCGATCAAGTTCCTGTTCCTGCCGCCCGAGCACGACCCCGACAGCTACATCCGCGCGCACGGCGCGGACGCCTTCGCCCAGTGCGTCAAGGAAGCGACGCCGCTGAGCCGCTTCCTGGTCGAAGCGGCTGCCGCCGACTGCGACCTCGACAGCGCCGAGGGCCGCGCGCGCCTGGCGGCGCAGGCGCAGCCGCTCTGGAGCTCGATGCCCGACGGCGCCCTCAAGCGCCAGCTGCTGGCCGAGCTCGCGGACGCTGTCGGGCTGGACGCGCGCGAGCTGGCGAGCCTCTGGACGAGTCCGGGCCGCAAGGGCGGCTCCGGCAGCCGCCAGCCAGGCGCCGCCGTGGTTCGCCCCCAGGCGCCCGTGCCGCTGGCAGGCACAGCCGAACCGGACTTCGACGGCATGGCGCCGGACTTCGCTCCCATGCCCGAGAAGCCAGCTTCCGGCTGGCGGGCGCGCCGCGGCGGCGCGCGCGAGCCGGGCCGGAGTCCGTCGCGGCGCGGCACGCCACGTGGCCTGCTGGGCCGCGCCGACCTCGTCGCGCGCATCGTGCTGACAGCGCCCGAGTCCTGGGACTGGCTCAGCGCGGACGACCACCAGCTGCTGGCGCACGAGGCGGCGCCGCACGGCCCGCTGTTCGCCTGGCTCGAGACCCAGTGGCATGAACACGGCCCGCAGCCCTGGGCGGCGCTGCGCGAGGCGCTGCGCGGCCAGCCCTTCGAGGCGCTGGCGGTCGAGCTCAACACCAGCGGCATCGCGCTGGAGCGCCCCGAGGCGGCGGACGATGCGCAGCAGCAGCCCAGCGCCGACGACCTGAAGCGCGAACTGCGCGAGCTGCTGCGCCGCATGCACATCGAGGAGCTCAAGACCCGCGAGACCGAACTGATCGCCGCCGCCAGCCGGGACCCCCAGGCCCTGCAGCGCTACCGCGAGCTGCAGGCCTTGAGAAAATCGCTCGAGGCCGGGAACTGAGGGCCGCTGGTATAATCCAATATCCTGTCACGCAAGCGCGACAGCAGCACCTCCGGACCGGCCACTGCCCCAGAACGGGCAACAGGGAAGCTCTCCCCGGCCAATAGCCACCGCCGCTAGCCCCGCAAGGACTGCACACCAAATGTTCGCCCACACAGCTTGCCTGCTTTAGTCGCCCCCAGGGCGAAGCCGCCTGGCCTTGCCGGGCGGTCTGCGCAAAGATTTGAGCTTCCTTTTCCAACCGCCGTGGCCCCGTCGCCCCGGCAGAAAGCGTCCTACGTGAGCACCAAAGCCTCCAAAGCCGACTTGATCAAGGCTGCCGACGAATTGCTGAATGCGGCCAGCCAGGCCGAAGCCGCCGCTGCCCCCAAGAAACGGGCCAGCCGCAAGAAGGCCGCCAGCGCGGAATCCGGCGATGCCGCGACAGCCCCCAAGAAGCCTGCCGCCAAACGTGGCCGCAAGCCCAAGGCTGCCGCCAAGAGCGAGGGCGGCAGCGACTTCGATGACACCGACCTGAGCGACATCGAGGAGGATCTGGGCGGCGAGGTGGCCGAGGAAGTCGTGGCCGACCAGCCGGTCGAGAAGGCCAAGCCGCTGCGCATGAAGGTCAGCAAGGCCAAGGAGCGCGCGCTGATGAAGGAATTCGGCCTGGACGACACCGTCCTGACCGAGGAAGAAGCCAAGCTGCGCCGCGAAAGCCTCAAGAAGCTGATCAAGCTGGGCAAGACCCGCGGCTACCTGACCCATGGCGAGATCAACGACCACCTGCCCGACAAGCTGGTCGAGGCCGAGACGCTGGAAGTCGTGGTCTCGCTGCTCAACGACATGGGCGTGGCCGTCTACGAGCAGACGCCCGACGCCGAGACCCTGCTGCTGTCCAACACCGGCCCCACCGCCGCGACCGAGGAAGAGGCCGAGGAGGAAGCCGAAGCTGCCCTGTCGACCGTCGACAGCGAATTCGGCCGCACCACCGACCCGGTGCGCATGTACATGCGCGAGATGGGCACGGTCGAGCTGCTGACGCGTGAAGGCGAGATCGAGATCGCCAAGCGCATCGAGCGTGGCCTGCACGACATGGTCGCCGCGATCTCCCAGTCGCCCGCGACCATCAACGAGATCCTGGCCATGGGCGAGGAGATCCGCAACGGCGACGTCGTGATCTCGACCATCGTCGACGGCTTCGCCAACGCCGACGAGGCCGACGACTATGTCGCCGAGGAGGACTTCGACTCCTACGACGAGGCCGACGACGACGACGGCAAGGGCGGCTCCAAGGCCATGACGCGCAAGCTCGAGGAGCTCAAGCGCGAGGCGCTGTCGCGCTTCGACGACATGCGCCGCCTGCACGAGCAGCTGCGCCAGGTCTGCGAGACCCAGGGCTACGGCACGCCTGCCTACCAGCAGGTGCAGTCCGCCCTGACCGAGCGCCTGATGTCGATCCGCTTCACCGCCAAGGCGATCGAGAAGCTGTGCGACACCGTGCGCCAGCAGGTCGAGGGCGTGCGCAAGAAGGAACGCGAGCTGCGCAAGATCATCGTCGAGAAGTGCGGCATGCCGCAGGAGAAGTTCGTCGCCGAGTTCCCGCCCAACCTGCTGAATCGCCAGTGGGTCGAGCAGCAGGCCGGCGCGGGCAAGCCCTGGAGCGCGACCATGGGCCGCAACATCCCGCCGATCCAGCTGCTGCAGCAGCAGCTGATCGACCTGCAGAACGACGTCGTCGTGCCGCTGGACCAGCTCAAGGCGATCCACAAGCGCATGAACGAGGGCGAGGCGATGTCGCGCGACGCCAAGCGCGAGATGATCGAGGCCAACCTGCGCCTGGTGATCTCGATCGCCAAGAAGTACACCAACCGCGGCCTGCAGTTCCTCGACCTGATCCAGGAGGGCAATATCGGCCTGATGAAGGCGGTCGACAAGTTCGAATACCGCCGCGGCTACAAGTTCTCGACCTACGCGACCTGGTGGATCCGGCAGGCCATCACGCGCTCGATCGCCGACCAGGCGCGCACCATCCGCATCCCGGTGCACATGATCGAGACCATCAACAAGATGAACCGCATCAGCCGCCAGCACCTGCAGGAGCATGGCTTCGAGCCCGATGCCTCGATCCTGGCCGAGAAGATGGAGATGCCCGAGGAGAAGATCCGCAAGATCATGAAGATCGCCAAGGAGCCGATCTCGATGGAAACCCCCATCGGCGACGACGACGACTCCAGCCTGGGCGACTTCATCGAGGACCAGGCCAACACCGCGCCGATGGACGCCGCGATGCAGGCCGGCCTGCGCGACGTGGTCAAGGAAATCCTCGACACCCTCACCCCACGCGAGGCCAAGGTACTGCGCATGCGCTTCGGCATCGAGATGTCGACCGACCACACGCTGGAGGAAGTCGGCAAGCAGTTCGACGTCACGCGCGAGCGCATCCGCCAGATCGAGTCCAAGGCAGTGCGCAAGCTCAAGCACCCGAGCCGTTCGGACAAGCTGCGCAGCTTCATCGACTCGCTGTCGTGATCCCAGCCTGAACGCCGGCTAGCAGCTGAAACGGGAGCCCACGGGCTCCCGTTTCGCTTTTCAGAGGCCGCTCAGCGTCCGGCCCGGCCAGCCGCGGGCGCATCGGCGGCCACCGGCAGCCCCGGGCACTGGATCGCATAAGGGATCCCGGGCGCCACCCAGGCGCGCCATTCGCTGCGGCTCATGTTGCGGGTCAGCCGGGCGCACAGTTCGTCGGCCCAGGCGCCAGGCGCGGGCCACAGCCGCAGCGTCCGGTCGGCTCCGCCCGAGACGATGCGCCGGCCATCGGGACTGAAGGCCACGCTCGCCACCCAGTGTTCGTGTCCGGCCAGCGGCTCGCCCAGCGCCTGGCCGGTGGCGCTGTCCCACAGACGCAAGGTCCCGTCGCGGCTGCCCGACACGATGTGCCGGCCGTCCGGGCTGAAGGCCACGCTCTCCACCACGCTCTCGTGTCCGGCCAGCGGCGCGCCGAGCACCCGGCCGCTGACGCCATCCCACAGCCGCAGCGTCCCGTCGCGGCTGCCCGAGACGATGGTCCGGCCGTCCGGGCTGAAGGCCACGCCCCTGACCCCGCCGCGGTGTCCCGCCAGTGGCGCGCCGAGCAGCGCGCCGCTGGCGGCATCCCACAGCCGCAGCGTCCCGTCGCGGCTGCCCGAGACGATGCGCCGGCCATCCGGACTGAAGGCCACGCTCCTCACCCCTTCCCGGTGTCCCACCAGTGGCGCGCCGAGCGCCGCGCCGCTGGCGGCGTCCCACAGCCGCAGCGTCTTGTCGTCCCCGGCCGAGACGATGCGCCGGCCGTCGGGGCTGAATGCCACGCCCTCCACCCAGTTCCCATGGCCCGCCAGCGGCGCGCCGAGCGCCCGGCCGGTGCCGGCGTCCCACAGCCGCAGCGTCCCGTCCCAGCTGCCCGAGACGATGGTCCGGCCGTCCGGGCTGAAGGCCACGCTCTCCACCCAGTTCCCGTGCCCCGCCAGCGGCGCACCGATCGCCCGGCCGGTGCTGGCATCCCACAGCCGCAGCGTCGTGTCGTTGCTGCCCGAGACGATGGTCCGGCCGTCCGGGCTGAAGGCCACGCTCTCCACCCAGCCCTCCTGCCGCGCCAGCGGCGCGCCGACCGCCGCCTCGGCAGCGGCGTCCCACAGCCGCAGCGTCCCGTCCCGGCCAGCCGAGGCGATGCGCAGTCCATCGGGGCTGAAGGCGACACCGCTCACGCCGCCCTGGTGTCCACCAAGCGCAACGCCGACGGCCTCGCCGCTGCCCGCATCCCAGAGCCGCAAGGTCCCATCCGAGCCGCCCGAGACCAGGCGCCGACCGTCCGGACTGAAGGCCACCCGCTCCACCCAGTTTCCATGCCCCGTCAGCGGCGCACCGATCGCCTGCCCGGTGGCGACATCCCACAGCCGCAGCGTCCCGTCGTGGCTCGCCGAGACGATGCGCCGGCCATCGGGGCTGAAGGCGACGCACGTCACCCAGTTCTCGTGGCCCGCGAACGGCGCACCGACTGGCTGCCCGGTGGCGGCATCCCACAGGCGCAGCGTCCCGTCGTAGCTGCCCGAGACCATCCGCCGGCCGTCCGGGCTGAAGGCGACGCTTTCCACCCAGTTCCGGTGTCCCGCGAGCGGCGCGCCGACCGGAGTGCCGGTGACTGCATCCCACAAGCGCAGCGTCTTGTCCCAGGCCGCCGAAACGATGCGCCGGCCGTCGGGGCTGAAGGCAACCCCCCTCACCCCGGCGCGGTGCCCCCGCAGCGGCGCTCCCAGCGGCTTGCCGGTGGCAGCGTCCCACAGCCGCAGCGTCGCGTCGTCGCTGCCCGAGACGATGCGACTGCCGTCGGGGCTGAAAGCGGCGCTGGTCACCACGCCCTCGTGTCCTGCCAGCGGCATGCCGCTCGGCCGGCCGCTGGCGGCGTCCCACAGGCGCAGCGTCCCGTCATCGGCTCCGCTCACGATGCGCTGCCCGTCGGGGCTGAAGGCCAGCGTGGCGACCCGCTCCCCGGCGGGGATCAGTTTCAGCAGGCGCTGGGTGGCCAGCACCGGGGCGAGCAGGGCGCCCTCCACTTCCGGCGCGGCATGGATACGATAGGCAGCGAGGAGCTCCAGCAGAGCACGCTCGTCGCCGCCGTGCCGCAGGCCTGCCAGCATGCCCTGTGCTTCGACCGCCAGCCGCAGGCCGTGGGCGCCCAGGCTGCTGGCCAGAGCCGCCCTCGCCTCCTCCCGAGCGCGCCATCCCCACGATCCCGCAAGGCCGGCGGCGCCCAGCAGCAGCAAGGTGGCGCCTGTCAGCCATCGGTTCATCCTGGTCAAGCGCTGCACCCGACCGGGCATGGGCCCGGCATAGGGAGTGCTCAGATTGGGGGGCAGTTCACTCATGGCCTCACCTCCGGGACTGCGGTGCAGTCGTCGCGGCCGCTGGCGCGCCGCTGGACGGCGCCGTGTCGCCCCGATGCCCGGCTGGCTCAGGGCGAGCGGGCCAGCCCTGGGCACAGGATGCCGACGCACCGACAGGCGCAACGATGCTTTCACGCTCCAGGCGCCGGGCGGCCTCTGTGCCTCCGGTCACCGCTTGCAGACCGATCGCCATCTTGCTGCACCCCCTCTGAAACGAAGTGGTATCCGGCTGTGACCCGAGGCCGCGCGGAACGGCAAGGAAGCTGTAGCCGCAGTATGCCTGCGCAAATCCGGCATGTGGAGAGAAACACGACAGCGCGCCTGCCGCCGCCGGCTGGCACGCTGTCAGGCCGCAGTGCAGGCGCGAGTCCCTTGCCGGATATCGGCAGCTTGCCTCGACGGGATCGCCGCACTACCATGCGCCTCAGACCGCCCTGGTCGCACCCAGTGGGAGATTCACGATGTCCGCCAAATCCTTGCTGCTCTCCGCCATCGCCCTGTCCCTGGCAGCCTGCACCACCTTCCAGGCGCCACCGGCGCCCGCCGCGGTCCAGGACGGCGTCCTGGTCACGCCCACGGGCATGAGCCTCTACACCTTCGACAAGGACCCTGCCGACGCCAGCAGGAGCGTCTGCAACGGCCCCTGCGCCAGCAACTGGCCGCCGCTGGCCGCCAGCGCCGACGCGAACGCCAGCGGCGACTGGAAGCCGGTCCTGCGCGACGACGGCAGCCGCCAGTGGAGCTACAAGGGCAAGCCGCTCTACCGCTGGAGCAAAGACCAGAAGCCGGGCGAACGCAGCGGCGACGGCTTCAACGGGGTCTGGCGCCTCGCCCGGCCCTGACGGCAGGGGTCGGACAGCATCAGGCGCAGCGGCAGGAACTCAATCGCGGGCGAACGCCTTGCCGGACCACAGCAGCCAGGCTGCGCCAGCGGCCATCAGCGCCAGGCCGAACCAGGTGAGCGCGTAGACCAGGTGCTGGTTGTTGAAGCTGACGACAGTCAGGCCGCCCACCGGCTCCAGGCTTGTCTCGCCAGCGGGAGGCTTCTGCTGACGGCCTGAAGCATCGGCAGCGTCGGCATCGACGAAATAGGGGGCGACTCTTTCCAGGCCCTGACGGGCGGCGATCGCGGCAACGTCGCGCGAGTACCAGAGGCCTGCCGCCGGATCGTTGCTGCGCAGCAGCCAGCCGCGCGGCTCGCTCAGACGCAGCAGGCCGCTGACGACGATCTCGCCGCCGGGGACGGGAATGCGTTCAGGATGCGCCCGGACCTGCTCGGGCACGAAGCCGCGGTTGACCAGCACGACGGTGCCGGCAGCGTCCTGCAAGGGGGTGAGTACCCAGAAGCCCCGCCCGAGTGCGGTCGAGGCCTGGACCAGGGTGTCGCGACCGGCGAGGTAGCGGCCGCTCAGCCGCACGTGGCGGTATTCGTCCCCGGCCGCGCTGACCTGGGGCCAGCGCTCGGGGCCGGGTGCGGGCTCGGCAGGGGCATGGACCCGCTGTTCCACCCGCTCGATGAGGTCCAGCTTCCAGGCGCGCCGGGCCAGCTGCCAGCTGCCCAACGCCAGGAAGCCGGCGCACAGGGCCAGCGCCAGCGCGACCAGCAGCAGCCGCGCAGCACGGCTGCGCGGGCTGGTCACGGCATCGGTCGGCCCCATGCTGCGCATCGCTGGCTCAGGGCAGCTGATGCGCCTGATGCGCGTCAAGCGGCATCATGTTGTGGTTGAGGTGGTACATGACCCAGATCGAGCCGGTCAGCGTGATCACCACCAGCACGACGGTGAAGATCAGCGCCAGCATGTTCCAGCCGCCTTCCGACTTCGCGTTCATGTGCAGGAAGTAGACCATGTGGACCACGATCTGCACGGCGGCGAAGCCCAGGATGACCAGCGCGGTGGTGCTGGAGCTGCTGAACACCTTGCCCATCACCAGCCAGAACGGAATGGCGGTGAGCAGCACCGACAGGATGAAGCCGACGGTGTAGTCCTTCAGCGAGCCGTGGCTCGCGCCATCGTGCTCGTCGTGGTGATCGTGGTGGTTGTGGGCTGCGCTCATTACATGACTCCCATCAGGTAAACGAAGGTGAAGACGCCGATCCAGACCACGTCCAGGAAGTGCCAGAACATGGACAGGCACATCAGGCGGCGGCGGTTGGCAGCGTTCAGGCCGTGACGCTTGAGCTGGAACATCAGCGTGACCAGCCAGATCACGCCGAAGGTGACGTGCAGGCCGTGGGTGCCCACCAGCGTGAAGAAAGACGACAGGAAGGCGCTGCGCTGCGGGCCGGCGCCTTCGTGGATCAGGTGCGCGAACTCGTACAGTTCCAGGCTCAGGAAGCCCAGGCCCAGCACGCCGGTCACGGCCAGCCACACCAGGGTGGGACTCAGCTGCTTGCGCTGCATCGCCAGCATGGCGAAGCCGTAGGTGATCGACGACAGCAGCAGCAGCGAGGTGTTGACCGCCACCAGGGGCAGGTCGAACAGGTCGGCGCCCGAGGGGCCGGCCGCGTAGCTGTGGCCGAGCACTGCGTACACGGCGAACAGGCAGGCGAAGATGAGGCAATCGCTCATCAGGTACAGCCAGAAGCCCAGCAGCGTGCCGTGCTCGGGGTGGTGTTCGCTCACGTAGTAGCGCGAGCTCGGGTTGGCGCCCAGGGCGCCGGTGGAAGTTGCGGTGATGTCAGACATGGCCAGCCAGCATACGGGTGCGATCTGCCTCGACGCGGACGACCTCGTCCGCGGGGATGTAGTAGTCGCGTTGGTAGTTGAAGGTGTGGACGATGATGGCAGCCATCATCGCGACGAAGCCGACGCCGGCGATCAGCCACATGTGCCAGATCAGCGCGAAGCCGACCAGGGCGCTCAGCGCGGCGATGATGAAGCCGGCGCCGGTGTTCTTGGGCATGTGGATCTCGACGAAGCCTTCCAGCGGACGGGCGTAGCCGTTCTTCTTCATGTCGGTCCAGGCGTCGTTGTCATGCACGACCGGGGTGAACGCGAAGTTGTAGGCCGGCGGCGGCGACGAGGTCGACCACTCCAGGGTGCGGCCATCCCACGGGTCGCCGCTGACGTCGCGCAGCTGCTCGCGGCGCAGGAAGCTCACGAAGATCTGGATGATGAAGCAGGCGATGCCCAGCGCGATCAGGCCGGCGCCGACGGCGGCGATCTGGAACCAGATCTGCAGCGACATGTCGTCGAAGTGGTTCACGCGACGGGTCACGCCCATCAGGCCCAGCACGTACAGCGGCATGAAGGCCATGTAGAAGCCGACCAGCCAGAACCAGAACGAGCACTTGCCCCAGAACGGATCGAGCTTGAAGCCGAAGGCCTTGGGGAACCAGTAGGTGATGCCGGCCAGCATGCCGAACAGCACGCCGCCGATGATGACGTTGTGGAAGTGGGCGATCAGGAACAGGCTGTTGTGCAGCGCGAAGTCAGCCGGCGGAACCGCCAGCAGCACGCCGGTCATGCCGCCGATCACGAAGGTGACCATGAAGCCCACGGTCCACAGCATCGGCACTTCGAAGCGGATGCGGCCGCGGTACATGGTGAACAGCCAGTTGAAGATCTTGGCACCGGTCGGGATCGAGATGATCATCGTCGTGATGCCGAAGAAGGAGTTGACGCTGGCGCCCGCACCCATGGTGAAGAAGTGGTGCAGCCACACGATGTAGGACAGCACGGTGATCACCACGGTCGCGTAGACCATGGAGGTGTAGCCGAACAGGCGCTTGCGGCAGAAGGTGGCCACGACCTCGGAGAAGACGCCGAAGGCGGGCAGAACCAGGATGTAGACCTCGGGGTGGCCCCAGATCCAGATCAGGTTCACGTACATCATGGCGTTGCCGCCGAAGTCGTTGCTGAAGAAGTTGGTGCCGGCGTAGCGGTCCAGCGACAGCAGCGCAAGCACGGCCGTCAGGACCGGGAAGGCCGCGACGATCAGCACGTTGGTGCACAGCGAGGTCCAGGTGAAGACCGGCATCTTCATCATGTTCATGCCCGGCGCGCGCATCTTGACGATGGTCACGATCAGGTTGACGCCGGACAGCAGCGTGCCGACACCGGCGATCTGCAGCGACCAGATGTAGTAGTCCACCCCGACATCCGGACTCTGCAGGATGCCAGACAGCGGCGGATAGGCCAGCCAGCCGGTGCGTGCGAACTCGCCGACGAAGAGCGAGACCATCACCAGCGCGGCGCCGAAGGCGGTCATCCAGAAGCTGAAGTTGTTCAGGAAGGGAAAGGCGACGTCGCGCGCGCCGATCTGCAGCGGCACGACGTAGTTCATCAGGCCCGTCACCAGCGGCATGGCCACGAAGAAGATCATGATCACGCCGTGGGCGGTGAAGATCTGGTCGTAGTGGTCGGGCGGCAGGAAGCCGGTCGAGTCACCGAAGGCGATCGCCTGCTGGGCGCGCATCATGACCGCGTCGGCAAAGCCGCGCAGCAGCATGACCAGGGCCAGCACGATGTACATGATGCCGATGCGCTTGTGGTCGATGCTGGTGAGCCAGTCGCGCCACAGCGGGCCCCACAGACGGAAATACGTCAGGCCGGCCAGCAGGGCCGCGCCACCCAGCATGACGGCGATGAAGGTCGCGATCAGGATGGGTTCGTGGAATGGTAGCGCGTCCCAGGAGAGACGGCCCAAGATGAGCTTGGTGATATCAGGTTGGTCGAGCATGTTCAGTCTCGGAGGCCAGTGGGGGCTTGCGCGGCGCTGGCGTGCCGCGCGGTGGTGTGGGGGTCGCTAGGGAGGATCGTCATTGGGCGATGGAGCCGGCCAGCGAGGTCTGGAGGATGGCGGGTTCGTCCGCCTTGCAGGCCTGCGCCAGCACGAAGCTGCGCACCGGCGCGCGACCGGCGCCGGACTGCTCGGGCCTGGACACGCCGAAGGTCGCCACGCCCATGCCGCCACGCGCGTCGATGGCCATCATCTGGCTCATGCACATCTTGCTGCGATCGACGCAGCGGTTGACGATCGCGTCGAACAGGTTTTCCTCGACACTGCCGAAATGGCGCACTGCGACGCGCTTGCTCGGCTGCTCGAGCTCCTGGTAGCCGGCACGGTCCAGCGTGCCGCCGGCGTCCTTGGCCGCCTTGACCCACTGCTCGAAGGCCTCGCCGCTGACGCCGTGGAACTTGAAGCGCATGTCGGAGAAGCCGCCGCCGCTGTAGTTGGCCGAGAAGCCCTCGAAATCACCCGGGCGGTTGATGACCGCGTGCAGCTTGGTCTCCATGCCGGGCATGGCGTAGACCTGGCCGGCCAGCGCCGGCACGAAGAAGGAGTTCATCACGGTCGAGGCGGTCAGCTTGAAGCGGATCGGCATGTCGACCGGCGCGACCAGTTCGTTGACCGAGGCCACGCCCTGCTCCGGGTAGATGAACAGCCACTTCCAGTCCAGCGCCACGACCTCCACCGTCAGGTGCTTGGCGTCCTCCGGCAGCGGGCGCTGCTCGTCCAGGCGCGACAGCGGACGGTAGGGGTCGAGCGTGTGGGTGCTGATCCAGGTCATCAGGCCCAGCGCGATGATGATCAGCAGCGGTGCACCCCAGATCACGAGTTCCAGCGCCGTCGAATGGTCCCAGTCGGGATCATAGGTGGCCGACGTGTTCGACTGGCGGTAGCGCCAGGCAAAGAACAGCGTCAAGGCAATCACCGGCACGATGATCAGCAGCATCAGCAGGGTGGACATGACGATCAAGTGGCTCTGCTGCGAAGCCACGTCGCCTGAAGGGTTCATCACCACGGTATTGCATCCGCCCAGCAGAAAAGCAAGGCCAAGAGGCAAGCAGCGGAGGCGCTTGGGGTTAATCATGAGAAAACCTGGAGTGTCAGGAAACGAAAAAAGGGGTACCCTAGCCACTAGCACGGCCAGAAGAGGGACGTATTGTCCCACATCAAGCCGGGCACATAAGGGTATGTCCCTAGGACAGTCCTGGGGATTCATTGAGGAGAGCGTACGATGATGGCCAATCTGAGTCAGCATGCTGCCGACTTTTCACCTCACTCCCCCAGCCGGAACTCCCGGGGCGGGGCCCACGGCCCGGTTCGGCTGGCGCCCGGCGAGATCGCCATCGGCGTGATCATAGGCAGGGCGTCCGAGTACTTCGACTTCTTCGTCTACGCCATCGCCTCCGTGCTCGTGTTTCCGGCGGTGTTCTTCCCGTTCGCCTCCGGACTGGATGGCACGCTCTATGCCTTCACCGTGTTCGCCTTCGCCTTCCTGGCGCGCC
>JBEEPT010000044.1:0-15495 GCA_041190985.1 Pseudomonadota bacterium | reverse complement strand
GTGCAGCGGCGCGCCCTGCGACTGCCAGTCGGGGATCAGCTCGGTGAGCGCGCGCGGATCCATCACGGCGCCCGACAGGATATGCGCGCCGGGCTCGGAGCCCTTCTCGAGCACGCAGACGCTGATCTCGCCGCCCTTTTCAGCGGCGAGCTGCTTGAGACGGATTGCGGTGGCCAGGCCGGCCGGGCCGGCGCCGACCACCACCACGTCGTATTCCATGGCCTCGCGCGGGCCGAACTGATCGAGCAGGGGTGCAGGGGTCTTCATGTCTTTGCGGGCATGCTGTTCGCGCATGTGCCTGCAGGCCTATTAAGTTATAAATGCTTGCGGCGAGAAGGCGGCTTTCTAGGTGATTTTCCTTGGTCCCGGCCTGGCGGCCCGCGCGGGGGCGGTTGGCGCGCGAGCGTTCCGCAGGCGCTCAGCAGATCCGGGGCAGGGCCTCGGCCGCCAGCCAGTCCACCATGCGCCGCCCGCCCAGGCGCGTGCGCATCTGCACGAAGCAGCGCTCGTCCGCGATCACCTCACCGATGCGGGCGGCGTCGCGGCCCAGCGGGTGGGCGCGCAATGCGGCCAGGGCGGACCCGGCCTGGTCGGCCGGACAAACGGCGACGAGGCGGCCCTCGCAGGGCAGGTCCAGCGGGTCGAGTCCCAGCAGTTCGCAGGCGGCTGCCACCTCGGGGTTGGCCGGCAGCGCCGCCTCGTCGAGCATGATGCCGACGCGCGACTGGCGCGCGATCTCGTTGAGCGTGGCGGCGGCGCCGCCTCGGGTGGGGTCGCGCAGCACGTGGGTCGCGGGTGCGGCGTGCAGCAGGCCGGCGACGAGTCCGTGCAGCGCTGCGGTGTCGGACCGGACCGAGGACTCGAAGCCCAGCTGGTGACGCGCCGCCATGAGCGCGATGCCGTGTTCGCCCAGCGGGCCCGAGACCAGCACCGCGTCGCCCGGGTGCGCGTTGGCGCCGCTCAGGTCCGCGCCCTCCCTGAGCCTGCCCATGCCGGTGGTCGTGATGAACACGCCGTCGGCCTTGCCGCGCTCGACCACCTTGGTGTCACCGGTGACCACCGGCACGCCGGCCGCGCGCGCTGCCGCGCCCATGGAGCGCACGATGGCGGCAAGTTCGCTCAGCGGCAGCCCTTCCTCGAGCACGAAGCTCGCGGCCAGGTACAGGGGCTCGGCGCCCATCACCGCGACGTCGTTGATCGTGCCGTGCACCGCGAGGCAGCCGATGTCGCCGCCGGGGAAGAACAGCGGCGTGACCACATGCGCGTCGGTCGCCATGACCAGGCGGCCGTCGCAGCGCGGCAGGCGCGCGCCGTCGTCGCCCTGCGCCAGGAACTCGTTGCCGAGCTCGACGGCGAACAGCTCGGCGATCAGCTGCGCCATGGCACGGCCGCCCGCGCCGTGCGGCAGCTCGACGCGGCCGTGTGCCAGGTCCAGGGGGCGCGAGCTGAGCGGGATCATGTGGCGGCGTGGTCGAGGGTATCGGCCGCCTGGCGCGCGCGGCCGTAGCTGTAGTGGGCGGCGCAGGCGCCTTCGGACGAGACCATGCACGAGCCGACCGGATGTTCCGGCGTGCAGCCGGTGCCGAAGATGCGGCACTGCTCGGGGCGTTTTTCGCCGCGCAGGATGGCGGCGCATTCGCAGGCCTTGTGGTCGGGCACCGGCAGATAGGGCAGGCCGAAGCGCTGCTCGGCGTCGAAGCGCGCGTAGGCCTGGCGCAGCCGCAGGGCGCTGGCCGGCAGCGTACCCAGCCCGCGCCATTCGAAGCTCGCGCGCAATTCGAACACCTCGTCCATGCAATGCCGGGCCTTGAGGTTGCCAGCCGCTGAGACCGCGCGCGTGAACTGGTTCTCGACCTCGGCGCGTCCCGCGTTGATCTGGCGCACCAGCATCAGGATCGCCTGCAGCAGATCCAGCGGCTCGAAGCCGGCGATCACCACCGGCTTGCGGTGCACGCGCGCGAAGGGCTCGTAGGCGGCGCTGCCGATCACGGTCGAAACATGGGCCGGGCCGATGAAGCCGTCCAGCGCCGCCTGGCTGGCGCCGGCGAGGATGGCGTGCATCGCGGCCGGCGTCAGCACGTGGTTGCACAGCACCGAGAAGTTCTCCAGCCCCTGCGCCGCGGCCTGGCGCAGCGCCACGGCCGTGGGTGGCGTGGTGGTCTCGAAGCCTATGGCGAGGAACACGACCTGGCGTTCTGGCAGCCGCCGGGCCAGCTGCAGCGCATCGAGCGGCGAATAGACCATGCGCACGTCGGCGCCGCGCGCCTTCGCGCCCAGCAGCGTCAGCCTTTGCGAGGCCGGCACGCGCAGGGTGTCGCCGTAGCTGCACAGCACCACGCCGTGCTCGAGCGCGAGCCGGATCGCCTGGTCGATGCGCCCGACAGGCAGCACGCAGACCGGGCAGCCCGGGCCGTGGATCAGTTCGATCTGGGGCGGCAGCAGGTCGGCGATGCCGTGGCGCGAGATCGCATGGGTGTGGCCGCCGCAGAACTCCATCAGGCGGTAGCGGCGCCCTGGATCTACCTCGCGCGCGATTTGCACGGCCAGCGCGCGCGCGCGCCCGGCATCGCGGAACTCGTCGACGTATTTCATGGCAGCGCGTCGCCTGCGGGCTGGTCCAGGGCGCGCAGCGCGGCCAGCGTGGCTTCGGCCTCCTCGACGTCGAGCTTTTGCAGCGCGAATCCGACATGCACGATCACGTAGTCGCCGACCGCGACCTCGTCGAGCAGCGCGAGCGAGACGCGCAGGCGCACGCCGCCGAGCTCGACCAGCGCCGTGTCGGGCTCGGGGATAGCGGTGACGAGCGCGGGAACCGCCAGGCACATCTCAGCCGCCTCCCAGACGCTGGCGAGCGACGACGGCCTGGCCCAGCGCGATCGCGCCGTCGCCGGGCGGCAGGCGCTGTGCCAGCAGCAGGCGCAGGCCCGCGCGCTCCAGGCGCTGCTGCAGGTCTGCCGCCAGCAGGCGGTTGAACAGGCAGCCGCCCCCGGCCGCGACGGTGGCCAGGCCGTGGCGGCGCGCGGCGGTCTCGGCCCAGTCCGCCAGCGCGGCGGCCAGCGTGGCGTGAAAGCGCGCCGCGCCCCGGCCGACGTCGCGCTCGTCGGCCAGCGAGTCCAGCAGCGGCAGCAGGTCCAGGCCGAGGCCGGCGCCGATGCGCCAGCCGCCCTCCAGAACGGCGCCGGGGCCGTGCCGTGCGGCCGCCCGCTCGAGCGCGATCGGCGCCTCGGCGTCGAAGCGCATCAGCTCGCACAGGCCGAGCAGGGCGGCGGCGGCGTCGAACACCCGGCCCAGGCTGGAGCTCGGCGGGCAGCGCAGGCCGTGGTCCAGCAGGCGCGCGACGCCGGCGGCGGCCGGCTGCGCCGCGAAGCGGGCCTCGATCTCATCGGCGCGGCCGAGCGCGTGCAGCACGGCCGCCGCCATGCGCCAGGGCTCGCGCGCCGCCCGGTCGCCGCCGGGCAGCGGCAGCGGCAGCAGGCTGCCGAGCCGCGCGCAGCTGCCGTGCCCGACCCGCAGCAGCTCGCCGCCCCAGGCGCCGCCATCGTCGCCCAGGCCCACGCCGTCCAGCGCCAGGCCGATGACCGGGCCCGCGTGCCCGTGTTCGGCGCAGACTGCGGCGACATGCGCGTGATGGTGCTGCACCGGCAGCAGCGACACGCCGAATTCGGCCGCCAGTGCCGCCGCGTGGCGGGTGGAGTGGAAGTCCGGATGCAGGTCGTGGGCGATCGCGGCCGGCGCTGTTGCGCCGGTCTCGGCCATCCTGGCCAGCAGCGCGCGCGCCGTGCGCTCATGCGCCAGGCAGGCCTCGACGCGGTCCAGGTCGCCAACCGGGCGCGACAGCAGGGCCTCGCGGCCGTAGGCGGTGCAGACGGTGTTGTCGAGCCAGGCGCCGACGGCCAGCACCGGCGGGCCCGGCGGCAGGCCCAGTCGGTGTTCTATCAGCCCGACGGCGTGGCTCAAGTGGCGCTCGCTGCTGCCGTCGCGGCATCGCCGGCGCGGGCGGCCTGGCGGGCCAGCCACTCCAGCCATTCGTCCATGCCCTGGCCCTGGGTGGCCGACAGCCGGATCACGCGTATGCCGGGCTTGACGATGCGCGCGCAGGCCAGCGCCCGCTCGACGTCGAATTCCAGATGGGGCAGCAGGTCGCACTTGTTGAGCAGCAGCAGGTCGGCGGCGCGGAACATGTCGGGGTACTTGAGCGGCTTGTCCTCGCCCTCGGTCACCGACAGCACCACGACCTTGTGCGCCTCGCCGAGGTCGAACGCCGCCGGGCAGACCAGGTTGCCGACGTTCTCGATCAGTAGCAGGCCGCCGCGCCGCAGCGGCAGCTGCTCCAGCGCATGGCCGACCATGTGGGCGTCGAGGTGGCAGCCCTTGCCGGTGTTGATCTGCGTCACGGGTGCGCCCGTCGCCTCGATGCGCTCGGCGTCGAGCCGGGTCTGCTGGTCGCCCTCGATCACCGCGACGGGCAGGCGCCCGGCGAGGCGCTCTATGGTCTTGACCAGCAGCGTGGTCTTGCCCGAGCCGGGGCTGGACAGCAGGTTGAGCGCGAACACGCCGGCGTGCCCGAGCGCGCGCCGGTTGTCCGCCGCGAAGGCGTCGTTGCGCGCCAGCAGGTCCTGCTCCAGCGCCACGCGCCGCGCCATGGAGCCCGGCTCATGTCCGGCGTACCCGTGGGAATGCTGGTGGGGGAGGGTGGCCTCCCCGCCGTCGCAGCCGCAGATGGTGCACATGCCTTGACTCCCTCCTCATTCGACTTCCAGGTCCTTGATCCGCATCGCAGTGCCCTGCCTGGCCTCCAGGGGCGAGCCGCAGTCCTGGCACAACTCGTAGAGCGTCTCCATCGTACACCGCCGTCCGCAGGCCGGGCACTCGCCCGCGCCGGGCTGATCCAGGATCTCGATGCGGGCGCCCTCGGCGCAGCTGCCCCGCGTCGCCGACTCGAGCGCGAAGCGCAAGGCCTGCGGGTCGACACAGGACAGCGCGCCGACCTCCAGCCGGATCACGCGCGCGCGGGTGAAGCCCTCGCGCCGAGCGGCGTCCTCGATCAGCGCCACCGCGTTTTCGGCCAGGGAGAGTTCGTGCATCAAGTGGCTCCTGCCTGCGCCGGTCCCTCCGGCCTGGCAGCGCGATCCGGCTGGGCAAGGCTGCTGGGGTGGTGCAGAATCGAGAAATTGACTGTGTCCTGGGAAGGGTGGCGCGGTTGGACTCCGAGATCGAAACCATATTGATCCGCCATGGCAGGGATGCTAGCAGGCTGGTCCAGATCCTGCGCGAGCTGCAGGATGCGCTCGGCTGGCTTGCGCCCGGGACCCTGACGGCCGTCGCCCGCGGCCTGGGCTGTCCGCGGGCACTGGTCGAGAGCACCGCGGGCTTCTACAGCTTCTTCCATACCCGGCCGCTGGGCGCCTACCGGATCCTGTTTTCCGACAACATCACCGACCGCATGCTCGGCAGCGTCGAGCTGATGCGCGAGCTGTGCCGGCTGCTCTGGCTCGAGCCCGGCCATGTCTCCGAGGACGGCCTGGTCAGCGTCGACACCACCTCCTGCATCGGCATGTGCGACCAGGGCCCGGCGCTGCTCGCGAACTACCGCACCGTCACGCGCCTGACGCCCGCGCGCATCCAGCAGCTGGCCGAGCTGATGCGCGCGCGCGTTCCGGTGGCCGACTGGCCGCCCGAGTGGTTCGTGGTGGAGGACAAGGTGCGCCGGCGCGACGCGCTGCTCGACCACGGCACGGCGCCCGGCGCCGCGCTGGCGGCGGCGCTGGCGCGTGGCCCGCAGGGCGTGCTGGCCGAGATCGAGCGCTCCGGCCTGCGCGGACGCGGCGGCGCCGGCTTCGCCACCGCGCTCAAGTGGCGCGCCTGCCGCGACGCCCCGGGCCCGGAGCGCTACATCGTCTGCAACGCCGACGAGGGCGAGCCCGGCACCTTCAAGGACCGCGTGCTGCTGGCCAGCCATTTCGACCTCGTGCTCGACGGCATGTGCGTCGCGGCGCTGGCGGTCGGCGCGCAGCGCGGCCTGATCTACCTGCGCGGCGAATACCGCTACCTGCTCGAGCGGCTCCAGGGCCGGCTGGAGCAGCGCCGCGCCAGCGGCCTGCTCGGGCGGAACATCCTGGGCCGGGGCCTGGACTTCGAGGTCGAGATCCACCTCGGCGCCGGCGCCTATGTCTGTGGCGAGGAGTCGGCCCTGATCGAGTCGCTCGAGGGCAAGCCCGGCAAGCCGCGCATCCGCCCGCCGTTTCCGGTCACGCAGGGCTACCTCGGCCGGCCGACCTGCGTCAACAACGTCGAGACGCTGGCGCTGGCGGCGCTGGTCGCGCTGCGCGGCGGCGACTGGCTGCGCGCCAGGGGCACGCCGGCCTCGCCGGGCACCAAGCTGCTGTCGGTCTCGGGCGACGTGGATCGCCCCGGCATCTACGAGTACCCCTTCGGCGTGACGCTGGCGCAGGTGCTGGCCGACAGCGGCGCGCGCGAGCCGCTGGCGGTGACCAGCGCGGGCGCCGCCGGCAATTGCCTGGCCGCGGACGAGTTCGGGCGCCGCATCGCGTTCGAGGACGTCGCCACCGGTGGCTCGTTCATGGTGTTCGACCGCGGCCGCGACCTGTTCGAGCTGGCGCGCAACGTCGCGCAGTTCTTCGCGCACGAGAGCTGCGGCTTCTGCACCCCTTGCCGCGTCGGCACCGCGGTCAACGCGCGGCTGCTCGACAAGCTCGCCGCCTGCCGCGGCTCGCCCTACGACCTGCAGGAGATGGACCGGATGCACCGTCTGATGCAGGGCGCGAGCCATTGCGGCCTGGGCAACACGGCGTCGCTGCTGCTGAGCGATCTGCGGCACAAGTTCCCGCGCCATTTCGAGCGCCGGCTGCATGCGCGCGAGTACGAGCCTGCCTTCGACCTCGACGCCGCGCTGTCGCAGGCGCGCCGCATGACCGGGCGCGATGACCCGGGCGCCCACCTCGGCCCCGACGGCCTGGCGCCGCCGTCCGCCTGTCCCCTCTGGAGCGACGAATGAGCGAGTCCTTCACCCTCGACGGCCAGGCCGTCGCCTTCGAGCCGGGCCAGACCCTGATGCAGGCCGCGCGCGCCGCCGGCCGCCACATCCCCCACCTCTGCTGGCATCCGGACTTCAGCGCGCACGGCTCCTGCAAGCTGTGCACGGTCAAGGCCGGCGGGCGCTTCCTCACCGCCTGCACCACGCCGGCCAGCCCGGGACTGGCGGTCGAGAGCGACACGCCGGAACTGCGCGACAAGCGCCGCACCCTGCTGCAGCTGCTGTTCGTGGAGGGCAACCACTTCTGCCCCTCGTGCGAGAAGAGCGGCAACTGCCTGCTGCAGGCGAGTGCCTACGCGGCCGGCATGCTGACGCCGCATTTCGACCACTTCTTTCCCGACCGCCCGGTCGACGCGTCGCACCCCGAGGTGCTGCTCGACTTCAACCGCTGCATCATGTGCGAGCTGTGCGTGCGCGCCAGCCGCGAGGTCGACGGCAAGAACGTCTTCGCGCTCTCGGGCCGCGGCCTGAAGTCGCACCTGATCGTCAACAGCGAATCGGGCCGCCTGGCCGATACCGACTTCGCGGCGAGCGACCGCGCCGCCCAGGTCTGCCCGGTCGGCGTCATCCTGCGCAAGGGCGTGGGCTTCGCGGTCCCGATCGGGCAGCGCCGCTTCGACCAGGAGCAGCCCGCCGAGGCGCCGGCTGGCCGTGCCGCAGGGGGAGTGCGCTGATGGCCGCCAGGCTGCGCATCGCCACCGTCTCGCTGGCGGGCTGCTTCGGCTGCCACATGTCCCTGCTCGACATCGACGAGCGCCTGCTGCCGCTGCTCGAGCTGGTGGAGTTCGACCGCTCGCCGCTCACCGACATCAAGCGCTGCGGCCCTTGCGACATCGGCCTGATCGAGGGCGGCGTCTGCAACGCCGAGAACGTACAGGTGCTGCGCGAGTTCCGCGCCAACTGCAAGGTGCTGGTCGCGCTCGGGGCCTGCGCGGTCAACGGCGGCCTGCCGGCGCAGCGCAACCACCTGCCGCTGGCCGAGATCCTGCAGACCGTCTACCAGACCGGGCCGGGCCTGGTGCCGGGCAGCTCGATTCCGAACGATCCCGAACTGCCGTTGCCGCTCGATCGGGTGCACCCGATCCACGAGGTGGTCCGGGTCGACCATTTCCTGCCCGGCTGCCCGCCCTCGGCGGACGCGATCTGGTCCTTCCTCGGCGACCTGGTCGCCGGGCGCGAGCCGACGCTGCCGCGCGGCCTGCTGCACTACGACTGAAGCGTTACAAGCATGAACTTCGAGCTCGAGACCGCGTCCGCGCCCCGGGAATCGCTGCGGCGCGTCGCCATCGATCCGCTCTCGCGCGTCGAGGGCCACGGCAAGGTCACGCTGCTGCTCGACGAGCACGACCGCGTGCAGCAGGTGCGGCTGCACATCGTCGAGTTCCGCGGTTTCGAGCGCTTCATCCAGGGCCGGCCCTACTGGGAGGTGCCGGTGATGGTGCAGCGCCTGTGCGGCATCTGCCCGGTCTCGCACCACCTCGCGGCAAGCAAGGCGCTCGACCTCGTGGTCGGCGCGCGCCAGCTCACGCCCACGGCCGAGAAGATGCGCCGCCTGATGCACTACGGCCAGATCCTGCAGTCGCACGCGCTGCACTTCTTCCATCTCTCGGCGCCGGACCTGCTGTTCGGCTTCGACTCCGAGCTGGCGCAGCGCAACATCGTCGGGGTGGCGGCTCAGCATCCCGACATTGCGCGCCAGGGCATCCTGCTGCGCAAGTTCGGCCAGGAGGTGATCCGGCTGACGGCCGGCAAGCGGGTGCACGGCACCGGCTCGGTGCCGGGCGGGGTGAACCGCTCGCTCAGCGGTGCCGAGCGCCATCAGCTGGCCGCCGAGGTCGGGCAGGTCGTGGCCTGGAGCCTGGATGCGGTGCGCATCATCCGCGAGCTGCATGAGCGCAATCCGGCGCTCTACGACCGCTTCGCCGCCTTCCCGTCCGGCTTCATGGGCCTGGTCGCGCCGGACGGCAGCCTGGACCTCTACCACGGCGGGCTGCGGGTCAAGGACGCCGAAGGCCGGATCCTGCACGACCATTACGACTACCAGCGCTACGACCGCCTGATCAGCGAGGAGGTCAAGCCCTGGAGCTACATGAAGTTCCCCTACCTGAGCGAGCTCGGCCCCGAGCGCGGCTGGTACCGCGTCGGGCCGCTGGCGCGGGTGCAGAACTGCGACCGCATCCCCACGCCGCTGGCCGAGCAGGCCCGCCTCGAACTGCTCGCCCATGGCGGCGGCGCGCTGATGCAGGCCTCGTTCGGCTATCACTGGGCGCGCATGATCGAGATGCTGTTCGCGGCCGAGACGCTGCAGGCGCTGCTCGACGACGACGACCTGGAGGGCAGCGAGCTGGTGACGGCGGGGCCGCGCGCGGGCGAGGGCGTCGGCGTGATCGAGGCGCCGCGCGGCACGCTGATCCACCACTACCAGGTCGACGACGACGGCCTGGTCAGCATGGCCAACCTGATCGTGTCGACCACGCACAACAACCAGGCCATGAACGTCGCGGTGCGCGCGGTCGCGCAGCAGTACCTGGACGGGCGCGAGATCACCGAGGGCCTGCTCAACCACATCGAGGTCGCGATCCGCGCCTACGACCCCTGCCTGTCCTGCGCCACCCATGCGCTGGGGCGCATGCCGCTCGAGGTCGTGCTGCTCGACGCCGAGGGCCGCGAGATCGACCGCCGGCTGCGCGCATGAGCCCGGCGCCCACCCTGGTGTTCGCCTGGGGCAATCCGGGCCGGGGCGATGATGCGCTCGGGCTCTTGTTTGCCGCGGCCGTCGAGGCGCTGGCGCTGCCGGACGTGGAATGCCTGTGCGACTTCCAGCTGCAGGTCGAGCATGCGCTGGACCTGCGCGGGCGCGAACGCGTGCTCTTCGTCGACGCCGCGCTGGACAGCGCGGTCGCCACCGGCCAGCCTTTCCAGGTCGGGCTGCTGCAGCCTCGGCGCGACGCGTCGTTCACGACCCACGCCATGAGCCCGCAGGCGCTGCTGCAGGTCCTGCGGGAGCTCGACGGCCGCGAGCCGCCACCGGCCTGGCTGCTGGCCATCCGTGGCATCGCCTGGGAGCTGGGCCAGCCGCCTTCAGCGGCGGCGTTGGCCCATCTGGGCGCGGCGCTGGAATGGGCCACGGGCTGGCTGCACCGGCCGGCCTGAGCCGCGTGCGCTGTGGCCGCTTACAGACAAAAAAAAGCCTCGCGTCGCCGCGAGGCTTGAAACGGATCCCTGAACCTGGGCTCGAAAGGATCCGAGGAGACATTCGTGCAGGGGCGCGCCGCGGCGGGCGCAGCCCGATCAGCGCTTCTTGCTGCCGGCCTTGGCAGCGCCGGTGATCGTGTGGAAATTGGATTCGGCCATTTCGGTCGCCTGCTTGACGGCGTTCTGCACCGACGCCACGGCGCCGGAGGCGTTGTTGATCGCGGTCTTCATCGCGGCGACGAAGGTCTCGGAGCCGGCCGGCGCGTTCTTGGCGTAGTTGTCGAACACCGACAGGAACTTCTGTTGCGCTTCGGCGACCTGGTCCTCGGCAACCTTGGCGAATTCGGCGCCAGTGCCCGAGGCGATCTCGACCAGCTGGCGGCTGTAGGCGCCGATCTTCTCGGCCAGGGGCTGCATCAGCGAAGCCTGCAGCGCGATCAGCTCCTGCGCGTCCTTCGCGCTCAGCAGGCTCTCGGAGTTGCGGGTGGCTTCGTTGAAGGTCTCGCGGGTCGTCTGCAGGTTCAGCTCGACCAGTCGCTCCACGCCCTCGAACGCTTTCTGGGTCAGGCCAAACAGGGTCTCGACCTGGGCTTTCTGGGCGGCAATCAGTTGTTCCGGAGTCAGCATCGCGATTTTCCTCAAAGGGTGGGGTCAGTCGGCTGCAACCTGCTTCCAGACCCGGACTTGACGGTCCGGCTGATTATGTTGCGCCGCAGCATGGTGTGAATTATAAGGATCTTTCCAGGATTTGCAAGGCTGGCTTGCGGTTTCTGTTCCGACCCGCCAGACGGCATGTCGGCATGGCGTGGGAGAGAATAGATTCGTGCACGCCTATTATTCCGACCATTTCGTCCTGCCGCTGCCCGAGGGGCACCGCTTTCCCATGGCCAAGTACGCGCTGCTGCGCGAGCGGTTGGCGGCCGAGCTGCCCGCGATCCGCCTGCACGAGGCCTTGCCGGCCAGTTCCGGCGAACTGGCGCTGGTGCACCACCCGGACTACATCGCGGCCGTGGCCCAGGGCACGCTGAGCGCTGCCCAGCAGCGCGAGATCGGTTTTCCCTGGTCGGAAGCGATGGCCGAGCGCGCGCGCCGTTCGGTCGGCGCGACGCTGCAGGCTTGCCGTGCGGTCCTGGCGGGCGAGGGCGTGGCCGCCAACCTGGCCGGCGGCACGCACCACGCCTATGTCGACAAGGGCAGCGGCTACTGCGTCTTCAACGACGTCGCGGTCGCGGCGCGCGCGATGCAGGCCGAATGGGGCCGCCGCGGCGAGTCCTATCGCCGCCGTCCGCTCAAGGTCGCGATCGTGGACCTCGACGTGCACCAGGGCAACGGCACCGCCAGCATCTTCCGCAATGACAGATCGGTGTTCACGCTGTCGCTGCACGGCGACAAGAACTTTCCCTTCCGCAAGGAAGACAGCGACTGCGACATCGCGCTGCCCGATGGCTGCGGCGACGCCGACTACCTGGAGGCGCTCGAGCAGGGCCTGGCCGCGATCGAGCAGCGCTTCGAGCCCGGCCTGCTGATCTACCTGGCCGGCGTCGATCCGCACGAGAATGACCGGCTCGGCCGGCTCAAGATCACGGCCGACGGGCTGGAGGCGCGCGACCGGCGCGTCTTCGACTGGGCCTGGCAGCGCCGCCTGCCCCTGGTCATGACGATGGCGGGCGGCTACGGCCGCGACATCGACACCACGGTGGCGCTGCAGGTCAACAGCTACCGGCTGGCCCTGTCGTACTGGCAGCGCTGGCGCGAGGCCGGGGCATAACGGCGCCGGCACAATCATGGGGTCCGGGCTCGCTGCAGCCGGAAGAATTGCAATAGTCACAACAGAGGAGAACTTGTCTTGAGCCAGAATCCCCCCGCCGCCAGTCAGGTCATCGACGCGGCCAGCGTGGACGCCGCCATCACCGGCCGCCGTTCGGTGCGCGCCTTCCTGCCGCAACCCGTCGCCCGCGAACTGCTGGAGCACCTGCTGCAGGTGGCCGCGCGCGCGCCCTCGGGTGTCAATACCCAGCCCTGGAAGGTCTACGTGCTGCAGGGTGCCAGCCGCGACTCCCTGGTGCGCCAGGTCTGCGCCGCGCACGATGCGCTGCGCGCCGATCCGTCACTGGCCGCGGACTACCTGGGCAGCTACGATTACTACCCCGAGCAATGGTTCGACCCCTATCTGGCGCGGCGGCGCGAGAACGGCTGGGGCCTCTACGGCCTGCTCGGAATCGCCAAGGGCGACAAGGAGGCGATGCACGCGCAGCATCAGGGCAACTTCCGCTTCTTCGATGCCCCGGTCGGCCTGATCTTCACGATCGATCGGCGGCTCGGGCGCGGCTCGCTGCTGGACATGGGCATGTTCCTGCAGAACCTGATGGTCGCCGCGCGCGCCCATGGCCTGGACAGCTGCCCGCAGGCGGCCTGGAACGACTACCACCGCATCATCCTGCCGCATGTCGGCGCGGGCGACGACGAGCTGCTGGTCTGCGGCATGGCGCTGGGCCATGCGGATCCGGCGGCCAGGGTCAACGAATTCATCACGCCGCGCGTGGCGGTCGAATCCTTCACCACCTGGCTGGACTGAGTTCCTGCTGTCTCGCCTGGCCTGCACCGGCATCCGCGGCCAGGGCGGCTGCCGGGCTTGGCTTACCATCTGGGCTTTTCACCCTCCAAGGACTGACACCATGATCACCACTCCCTCCGGCCTGCAGTACGAAGACACCACCGTCGGTGCGGGCAGCGTCGCCCAGGCCGGCCAGCGTGTTGCCGTGCACTACACCGGCTGGCTCTACAACGACGGCCAGCAGGGCGCCAAGTTCGATTCGAGCAAGGACCGCGGCCAGCCCTTCATCTTCCCGCTGGGCGCGGGCCATGTCATCAAGGGCTGGGACGAGGGCGTGCAGGGCATGGCCGTCGGCGGCACCCGCCGCCTGGTGATCCCGGCCAGCCTGGGCTATGGCGCGCGCGGCGCCGGCGGCGTGATCCCGCCCAACGCCACGCTGCTGTTCGAAGTCGAGCTGCTGGCGGTCTGATGAGCGGCAGCCGTCCCTCCATCCTGGTCGCGCGCCGCATCTTCCCCGAGGTGCTGGGGCGGCTGCGCGAGCACTTCGAGGTCGAGAGCAACGACGACGACGCGGACTGGTCGCCCGCCGAACTGCGCTCGCGCCTGCAGGGCAAGGCCGGCGTGCTGACCACCGGCGCCCAGCGCATCGACGGGGCCTTGCTGTCGGCCTGCCCGGAGCTCAAGATCGTCGCCAACATGGCGGTCGGCTACAACAACTTCGACCTCGACGCGATGAGCCGCCACGGCGTGCTCGGCACCAACACGCCCGACGTGCTGACCGAGAGCACGGCCGATTTCGGCTTTGCGCTGCTGCTGGCCACCGCGCGTCGCGTGACCGAGGGCGAGCGCTACCTGCGCGCCGGTCGCTGGGAGCGCTGGTCCTACGACATGCTGGTGGGGCAGGAAGTGCACGGCAGCACGCTGGGCATACTCGGCATGGGCCGCATCGGCCAGGCGATCGCCCGGCGCGGTGCGCATGGCTTCGGCATGCGCGTGATCTACCACAACCGTTCGCGGCTGGACGAGCAGACCGAGGCCGATTGCCAGGCGCGCTACGTGAGCAAGGCCGAGCTGCTGGCGCAGGCCGACCATCTGGTGCTGGTGCTGCCCTACGCGCCCGAGAATCACCACGCGATCGGTGCCGCCGAACTGGCGCAGATGAAGCCGAGCGCGACCCTGGTCAACATCGCGCGCGGCGGCATCGTCGACGACGCTGCGCTGGCGCAGGCGCTGCGCGAGCAGCGCATCGCCGCGGCCGGCCTGGACGTGTTCGAGGGCGAGCCCAGCGTGCATCCCGGGCTGCTCGAGGTGCCCAACGTCGTGCTCACGCCGCACATCGCCAGCGCCACCGAGCGCACCCGCCGCGCCATGGCCGACCTGGCGGCAGACAACCTGGTCGGCTACCTGACGCGCGGCCAGGCGCTGACGCCGCTCAATCCCGCGATCCGGCCGCGATGAGCGACTACGCGCTCGCGGCCCTGGGCCTGCTCAACCTCGCCGGCATCGGCCTGCTGTGGTGGCGCCAGGGCAGGGCGGGCGAGGCGGCCGGACAGGCGCTCGAGCGCCTGCAGCTGGTCCAGGCGCTCGAGCTGCTCGGCGACCAGCTCGACCGGCTCGAGCGCGAACTGCGGCGCGAAGTCGCCGAGTCGGCGCGTGGCCAGCGCCAGGAACAGGCGCAGGGGCTGGGCAGCTTCCAGGAGGCCATGGTGCGGCAAGGCGCCGAGGCGGCCCGCGGCCAGCATGAGCGGCTCGACGCGCTGGCGCAGCAGCTCGTGCAGCTGCGCGGCAGCCTGGGCGACAGCATCAGCCAGCAGTGGCAGGCGCTGAGCGAAGCCAACGCGCGCCGCCTGGCCGAGCTGCGCACCACGCTCGAGGCACAGCTGCAGCAGCTGCAGCAGGGCAACGCCGCCAAGCTCGACGAGATGCGAGCCACCGTCGACGAGAAGCTGCACCGCACCCTGGAGACGCGCCTGAGCGAGAGCTTCGCGCATGTGGCGCAGCGCCTGGAGCAGGTGCACAAGGGCCTGGGCGAGATGCAGAACCTGGCGCGCGACGTCGGCTCGCTGAACCGCGTGCTGACCAATGTGAAGACCCGCGGCGTGTTCGGCGAGGTGCAGCTGGCCGGCCTGCTGGACCAGGTGTTCACGCCCGAGCAGTACGCGGCCAACGTGGCGACGCTGCCGGGCTCCAGCGAGCGCGTGGAGTTCGCCATTTCGCTGCCGGGGCAGCGCGACGACGGCCAGCCGCTGTGGCTGCCCATCGACGCCAAGTTCCCGCGCGAGGACTACGAGCGCCTGCTGGATGCGCAGGAGCGCGCCGATGCCGCCGCCGCCGAGGCCTCGGCCAAGGCCATCGAGACGCGGCTGCGGCTGGAGGCCAAGACCATCCGCGACAAGTACATCGGCCCGCCGCACACCACCGACTTCGCGATCCTCTTCGTGCCCACCGAGGGGCTCTATGCCGAGGCGCTGCGCCGCCCGGGCCTGATGGAATCGCTGCAGCGCGAGCACCGCGTCATGCTGGCCGGCCCCACCACGCTGCTGGCCACGCTGAACAGCCTGCAGATGGGCTTTCGCACCCTGGCGCTGGAAAAGCGCTCGGCCGAGGTCTGGGAGGTGCTGGGCGCCGTGAAGACCGAGTTCGGCAAGTTCGGCGACGTGCTGGCCAAGGCCAAGAAGAAGCTGGAGGAAGC
>JBEEPT010000043.1:0-4634 GCA_041190985.1 Pseudomonadota bacterium | reverse complement strand
CGCCGGTCTCGTACATGCCGCCGCCAGCCATCAGCGGCACGATCGACAGCATCTTGGCCGAGGTGCCCAGCTCCATGATCGGGAACAGGTCGGTCAGGTAGTCGCGCAGGATGTTGCCGGTGGCGCTGATGGTGTCGAGGCCGCGGATCACGCGCTCGAGGGTGTAGCGCATCGCACGCACCTGGCTCATGATCTGGATGTCCAGGCCGGCGGTGTCGTGCTCGTGCAGGTACATCTTGACCTTGGTGATCAGCTGGGCCTCGTGCGGACGGTAGGCGTCGAGCCAGAAGACCACGGGCATGCCGGAGTTGCGCGCGCGGTTGACGGCCAGCTTGACCCAGTCGCGGATCGCGGCGTCCTTGACCTGGCACATGCGCCAGATGTCGCCCTGCTCGACGTCCTGGCTCATCAGCACCTCGCCGGTGGCCAGGTCGGTGATGTTGGCCACGCCGTCCTCGGGGATCTCGAAGGTCTTGTCGTGCGAGCCGTATTCCTCGGCCTGCTGGGCCATCAGGCCGACGTTGGGCACGGTGCCCATGGTCTTGGGATCGAACGCGCCGTGCCACTTGCAGAAGTTGATCATCTCCTGGTAGATGCGGGCGAAGGTCGACTCGGGCATCACGGCCTTGACGTCCTTGAGGCGGCCGTCGGCGCCCCACATCTTGCCGCCGTTGCGGATCATCGCGGGCATCGAGGCGTCGACGATGATGTCGTTGGGCGAGTGGAAGTTGGTGATGCCCTTGGCCGAGTCGACCATGGCCAGCTCCGGGCGATGCTCGTGGCAGGCGTGCAGGTCGCGCTTGATCTCGTCCTGCTGGCTTTGCGGCAGCGTGGCGATCTTGTTGTACAGATCGATCATGCCGTTGTTGACGTTGATGCCGAGCTCGTCGAACAGCTTGCCGTGCTTCTCGAACGCTTCCTTGTAGAAGATCTTGACGCAGTGACCGAACACGATCGGGTGCGAGACCTTCATCATCGTGGCCTTGACGTGCAGCGAGAACATCACGCCGGTCTTGCGGGCGTCCTCGATCTCCTTCTCGTAGAAGTCCAGCAGCGCCTTCTTGCTCATGAACATGCTGTCGATCACTTCACGGTCGAGCAGCGAGACCTTTTCCTTCAGGACGATGGTCTTGCCGCTCTTGGTGATCAGCTCCATCTTGACGTCGCGCGCGCGGTCCAGCGTCATGGACTTCTCGCCATGGTAGAAGTCGCCGGCGTGCATGTGCGAGACATGGCTGCGCGAGGCCTGGCTCCACTCGGCCATGCTGTGCGGGTTCTTGCGCGCGTATTCCTTGACGGCCTTGGGCGCGCGGCGGTCGGAGTTGCCCTCGCGCAGCACCGGGTTCACGGCCGAGCCCAGGCACTTGTTGTAGCGCGCGCGGATGGCCTTTTCCTCGTCTGTCTTGGGCGCCTCGGGGAAGTCGGGCACGGCGTAGCCCTTGCCCTGCAGCTCCTTGATGGCGGCCTTGAGCTGGGCCACGGAAGCCGAGATGTTGGGCAGCTTGATGATGTTGGCGTCGGGCTGCAGCGTCTTCTTGCCCAGTTCGGCCAGGGTGTTGGGGACGCGCTGCTCTTCGCTCAGGAAATCCGGGAACTCGCCCAGGATGCGGCCGGCAACAGAGATGTCCGCCTCGGCGACCTCGATGCCGGCGGGCTGGGCAAAGGTGCGGATGATGGGCAGGAAGGACGCGGTCGCCAGGCGCGGGGCCTCGTCGGTCAGGGTGTAGATGATCTTGGAATTCTCAGACATATCGTCCTCTTTCGGGTGAGGTGCTCCAGGGCAAGAGCAGTGGATGGGTGGGCCGGACCAGGCGGCATGGCGCCACCGTAGGCTTCCAGAGAAGTCAATCTCAAATTCTAGCCACAATTCCCAAGGTTTAGACGTCTTACATCTTATATAAGACTGACAATCCCTGATTTTTCCACGCCGGCGGCAAGCGGGGGCGGCGCCCGCAAAGTCCGTCGCCGGCCTTGTAAGATGAACGGCAATGAGTACGCCAACCGCCCTCCTTCGCCGCGCCGGCCGCCAGTGCCGGGCGCGCCTGTCCCTCTCCCTGCTGGCCGCCGCCCTGGCGGCGACCACCGTGGCGCCGACACAGGCGCAGCAGCCACAGACCCAGCTGCCACGCACCCGGCTGCAGGCCGGCATGCACCTGATCGACGCCCAGGTGGCGCTGACGCCCGAGCAGCAGAACACCGGCCTGATGTGGCGCCGCAGCATGCCGGCCAACGAGGGCATGCTGTTCGTGTTCGAGCGTTCCGGCGTCCAGTGCTTCTGGATGAAGAATACGCTGCTGCCGCTGACCGCCGCCTTCCTGGCCGACGACGGCACCATAGTCAACCTGGCCAACATGCAGCCCCAGAGCGAGGAAAGCCACTGCTCGGCCCGACCGGTGCGCTTCGTGCTCGAGATGCATCAGGGCTGGTTCGCCAAGCGCGGCATGCACGCCGGCCAGAAGCTGATCGGAGCCCCGTTCCAGCCTCAGCCGCACTGAACCGGACTGCAGCGCCGCTGGCCGCTCGGCTGGCGGTCGCGACAGAAAAAAAGCCGCCTGGCTGCGCAGCGCAGCCGGCGGCTTTTCAGCTCGTGAGGCTGGCGATCAGGCGAAGTTGGCTTCGACGAACGACCAGTTGACCAGCTTGTCGAGGAAGGTCTCGACGAACTTCTGGCGCAGGTTGCGGTAGTCGATGTAGTAGGCGTGCTCCCAGACGTCGACGGTCAGCAGAGCCTTGTCGGCGCTGGTCAGCGGGGTGCCGGCGGCGCCGGTGTTGACGATGTCGACCGAGCCGTCGGCCTTCTTGACCAGCCAGGTCCAGCCGGAGCCGAAATTGCCGACGGCCGACTTGACGAAGGCCTCGCGGAAGGCGGCGTAGCTGCCGAACTTGGCGTTGATGGCCGCGGCCAGGGCGCCGGTGGGCTCGCCGCCGCCGTTGGGCTTCATGCAGTTCCAGAAGAAGGTGTGGTTCCAGATCTGGGCTGCGTTGTTGTAGATGCCGCCGCTGGAGGTCTTGACGATCTCTTCCAGGGTCTTGCTCTCGAACTCGGTGCCCTTCTGCAGGTTGTTCAGGTTGACCACGTAGGCGTTGTGGTGCTTGCCGTGGTGGAACTCCAGCGTTTCCTTGCTGTAGTGGGGCTCCAGCGCGTCGATTGCGTACGGCAGTGCGGGCAGGGTGTGTTCCATCTGTTCTTCCTTGGGTTGGTGGTGAAAACAACAGTCGGACATTGTAGGAAACAAATGCGCTCCTGCAGGCGCCATGGCCAATCCGGCCATAATCGATGCAGTAAACCGGCGCGCCAGCAGGATCAAGCGCGCCCGCTAGTGAGGAGGGTTCGTCTTGCTGTCTATCCTGGAAGCCGCCGGCTGGCCGATCTGGCCGCTGATCGCCTGCTCGATCCTGGGCCTGGCCCTGGTGCTGGAGCGTTTCGTGAGTCTGCGGGCGAACAAGATTTCGCCTGCAGGCCTGCTCGAGGAGGCCATGCTGGCCTCGCGCCTGGGCCCGCCCAGCCCCGAGGTGCTCAGGCAGTTCGAGGACAACTCCCTGCTCGGCGAGCTGCTGGCCAGCGGCTGGCGCGCGCAGCAGCGCAACCCCGGCGCCGGCGACGCGGAGCTGCGCTCGGCGCTGGAGGCCGCCGGCCGCGTGGCCGCGGCGCGCCTGCACAAGCACCTGACCGCGCTCGGCACGATAGCTTCGGCCGCGCCGCTGCTGGGCCTGCTCGGCACCGTGGTCGGCATGATAGAGATCTTCGGCTCCCAGGGTGTCGCGCCGGGCGTGGGCAACCCGGCCCAGCTCGCGCGCGGCATCTCGACCGCGCTCTACAACACCGCCTTCGGCCTGGTGGTCGCGATCCCGGCGCTGGCGTTCTGGCGCCATTTCCGCGCCCGTGCCGACGAGCAGCTGCTGCAGCTCGAAATCGCGGCCGAGCGCTTCGCCCACCACCTCGCTGCGGCACGTCGCTGAGGACCGCGCCATGGCCAGGAGCGCGCGCGTCAGCGAGACCCCCGCCACCGCCCTGCTGCGGCAGCACGGCGTCGAGTTCAGCGAACATCCCTACGACTACCTCGAGCACGGCGGTGCCCAGCACAGCGCCAGGGTGCTGGGCCTGGACCCCTTCAGCGTCGTCAAGACGCTCGTGATGCAGGACGAGCGGGCCCGGCCCCTGATCGTGCTGATGCACGGCAACCGTTCGGTCTCGACCAAGAACCTGGCGCGCCAGATCGGCGCCAAGTCGGTCGAACCCTGCAAGCCGGAAGTGGCGAACCGCCACAGCGGCTACCTGGTCGGGGGCACATCGCCGTTCGGCACCCGCAAGACGATGCCGGTCTACATCGAGCGCAGCATCCTGGAGCTGGCGCGGATCTGGATCAACGGCGGGCGCCGCGGCTACCTCGTGAGCCTGGCGCCCGAGGTCTGCCGCCGGCTGCTGGGCGCGCAGCCGGTCGACTGCGCGCTGGAGGACTGAAAGCAGCGCCAGGGGCGGGACAGGGTCCCGCCGTGGCAGGGCTCGCCTGGACTCAGGCGCGCCGGGCCAGCACCTCGAAGGCCGGCAGGGTCTTGCCTTCCAGCACCTCGAGGAAGGCGCCGCCGCCGGTCGAGATGTAGCCCACCTGCTCGCCGATGCCGTACTTGGCGAT
>JBEEPT010000042.1:0-23039 GCA_041190985.1 Pseudomonadota bacterium | reverse complement strand
GATGGTTCGGATTGCCCTGCAAGGCAGCCAGGTTCTCGAGGTTGCCGGCGTAGGTCAGCTGGTCGAGGTTGACGACCGACTCGTCGGACTGGGCCAACCAGTCGAGCACGAAGTTGCTGCCAATGAAGCCGGCGCCGCCGGTGACGAGAATCATGCTTTCCCCCTCTGGAATCCAAAATGCCATTATCCGACAGCCCGCGGCACCCCGCGGGCATGCGCGACAGGCATGGGCGGCGGCACCGACATCCTCTAAGATGGACCGTCTCATGGAGACACGAGCATGAAACTGATGCCATCGCTGCTGGCCCGGGCGCCCGAGATGGCGCGCCTGCGCCGCGACATCCACGCCCACCCCGAACTGGCCTTCGAGGAAAGGCGCACAGCCGACCTGGTGGCGGCCCGGCTCGCCGAATGGGGCATAGCGGTCGAGCGCGGACTGGGCCGGACCGGCCTGGTCGGCACCATCCACGGCCGCGACGGTGGCGCGAGCGGTCGCGCGGTCGGGCTGCGCGCCGACATGGACGCGCTGCCCATGACCGAACTCAACACCTTCGCGCACGCGAGCCGGCATCCGGGCAGGATGCATGGCTGCGGCCACGACGGCCACGTCGCGATGCTGCTCGCGGCCGCGCAGGAGCTCGCCGAGCGGCGCGACTTCGACGGCACGGTCCACCTGATCTTCCAGCCGGCCGAGGAAGGCGGCGGCGGCGCACGCGAGATGATCGCCGACGGCCTGTTCGAGCGCTTCCCCGTAGAGGCGGTGTTCGGCATGCACAACTGGCCCAGCCTGGACAGCGGCACGCTGGCCGTCAGCCCCGGGCCGGTGATGGCGTCGAGCAACGAGTTCAAGATCACGCTGCGCGGCAAGGGCGGCCATGCGGCCATGCCCGACACCACGGTGGACCCGGTGCCGCTGGCCTGCCAGCTGGTGCAGGCCTTCCAGACCATAGTCACGCGCAACGTCAAGCCGATCGACACGGCTGTGATCTCGGTCACCATGATCCACGCCGGCGAGGTCACCAACGTGGTGCCCGACAGCTGCGAGATCCAGGGCACGGTGCGCACCTTCAGCACGACGGTGCTGGACCTGATCGAGCGGCGCATGCGCGAGTTGTCCGAGCACACCTGCGCCGCCTACGGCGCGCGCTGCGACTTCGAGTTCGCGCGCAACTACCCGCCCACCGTCAACAGCGCCGCGGAAGCCGAATTCGCGCGCGCGGTGATGCTCGACATCGTCGGGCCCGGGCGCACGCTGGCGCAGGAACCGACCATGAGCGCCGAGGACTTCGCCTACATGCTGCAGGCCAGGCCGGGCGCCTATCTCTTCATCGGCAACGGCAGCGGCGCGCATCGCGCCGGCTACGCGGGCGGCGGCCACGACGCCGGCCCCTGCATCCTGCACAACCCCCGCTACGACTTCAACGACGAGCTGATCCCGCTCGGCGCGACCTTCTGGGTCGAGCTGGCGACGCGCTGGCTGCGCCAGCCGCGACCCTGAAGCGGCCGGCGCCGCCGGGGCTCAGCCCGCCGCCGCGATCCGGGAGCCGAAGCGGTGATGCGCGATCGCGAGCAGGCCGTCGAAGATCAGGCTCTCGACCAGCTCGAAGCGCACCGTCATGCTGGGCGCCATCTTCCAGCCCGCGCCGCCGGTCATGATGCAGACCGGCTCGACGCCGCAGTGCTGGCGCAGGTTGTCGACCATGCGCTGCACCGCACCGGCGATCGCGAAGGTGCCGCCGCTGGTCAGCGCGTCGCTGGTGTTGGTCGGGAAGTTGCACACCTCGCCGGTGGGCACGTGCAGCCCCGCGGTGCCGGACTCGAGCGCGCGCAGCATGATGCCGTGCCCCGGCAGGATGATGCCGCCAAGGAAGCGGCCATTGGCGTCCAGCGCCTCGACCGTGACCGCCGTGCCCACCATCACCAGCACGCAGGGCGCCTGCTGGCCACGCGCGAGCAGGCGCTGGCGCGCGCCTATCATGGCGACCCAGCGGTCCGAGCCCAGGCGCGCGGGATGGTCGTAGCCGTTGACGACGCCGGCCTCGGCGGCGCTGGAAACCACCCACTGCGGCGCCACGTCCCAGAGCTCGAGCTGCTCCTCGACCCGGCGCCTGACGGCCTCGCCCGCGACCACGCAGCCCAGCACCTGCCGCGGTGCAGGCAGCCGGCTCCAGTCACCCTCGGCCAGGGTCTCGATGTTCTCGAGGAACTGCACGCCGTGCGCCAGCAGCCGGGCATCGACGGCCGGCCGGTCGTACAGCGCCCATTTCAGGCGGGTGTTACCAACGTCCAGGGCAAGAAAACTCATGCTGCGATGATAAAGACCCTGAAATAAGGGAAAACCCTAGGAAATCACAACAAGGCTCAGTTCTGGCGCCACGGCAGACCGTGCAAGCGCCAGCCGCCGAGGTGGCCGCGCTGGCCGTTGCCGTCCGGATCCCCCTCGAAGCCCTCGAGGATGTTGTAGGCCTCGATACCAAGCTCGGTCGCGCGCCTGGCCGCCGCCACCGAGCGCACCCCGCTGCGGCACAGCAGCACCACCTTACTGCCGGCGGCGGCCCGCTGCAGCTCGCCATCGAAGTCGGGGTTCATCGCCATCGCCGGCCACTGTTTCCAGGCCACGGCCACGGCCTCGGGCACGAAGCCGACCCAGGCGCGCTCGGCATCGGTGCGCACGTCGACCAGCACCGCCTCGCCAGCCTGCACCCAGCGCCAGGCGAGCTGGGGCGAGACGTCGCCGGCATAGCCGGCCGCCGGCCGCGGCTGCAGCAGCAGGGCGCCGTCGACGTCGTGGCGCAGGCCCGAGCTGAGATTGGCCGGCACGGCCTCGTCCATGCGCCGCGGCCTGGGCAGGTGCAGCGCGTCCATGATCGCGACGAACTCGGGCAGGGTCTTGCCGGCGATGCGCGGGTTGTGCGCCTTCTCGTGGCCGATGCTGGAGTGCCGGCGGCCGTGGTAGTCGTGCCCGGGCCAGACCGTGGTGTCGGGCGGCAGCGCGAACAGCACCTCGGTGATGCTGCGGTAGAGCGCCTCGGCGCTGCCGGACTGGAAGTCGGTGCGGCCGCAGCCGTTGACCAGCAAGGCGTCGCCGGTGAACACATGGCGACCGCCGTCGCACTCCCAGTAGTAGCTCATGCTGCCGGCGGTGTGGCCGGGTGTGCTCAGGGCCCGGATGGCCTGGGCGCCGAAGCGCAGCAGCTCGCCGTCCTGCAGCTGGACGGCGGCGGTGCTGATGCCGCTGCCCGCCGGCGCCGCCGTGCGCGCGCCGGTGTGCTCGGCCAGCAGGCCGGCGCTCGTGATGTGGTCGGCGTGCGCGTGCGTCTCGACCGCCCACAGCAGCTTCAGGCCGTACTGGCGCAGCGCGGCCAGGTCGCGCTCGAGCTGGGTGTCGACCGGATCGATGATCAGGGCCTCGCGGCTGTTTTCGTCGAACAGCAGGTAGGTGTAGGTGCTGGAATCGGGATCGAAGAGCTGTATCGGTTGCATGCGGCGCTTCCTGGCGTCTGGTACAGGCTGCGATCATAGGCCGCCAGCGCACCGCCCGGTTGCCAGGAACCGCGCCTTGCTGGGAAAATGGCGGCTTTTTCCTGCCGCACGGTCGGCGCACGGAAAGACATGCATCCCTATCTTGCGGCCGCCTCGGGCGGCATCCTGATCGGCCTGGCGAGCTGGCTGCTGCTGGCCGGCCTGGGCCGCGTCGCCGGCATCAGCGGCATCGCCTGCTCAGCCTTGCGCGAAAAAGGCTGGCACGCCTACTGGCGCTGGGCCTTCCTGCTCGGCCTGGTCGCGGGCGGCGCACTGTTCGCGCACTGGCTGCCGGCACCCGAGCTGCCGGCGCGCCCGCCCTTGCTGCTCGCTGCGGCCGGCCTGCTGGTGGGCTTCGGCAGCGTGCGCGGCTCGGGCTGCACCAGCGGCCACGGCGTCTGCGGCCTGGGCCGGCGCTCGCTGCGCTCCCTCGCCGCGGTGCTGACCTTCATGGGCACGGCCTTCCTCACCGTCTACCTGAGCACCAGCCTGAGATGAAGCCCGACACCTACTACCAGCACATGCTGCCCCGCCCGGCCACGCCCGCCCGTCTGGCCGGCGGCCGCGCCCTGGCACTGGCGGCCGGCCTGCTGTTCGCCCTCGGCCTGGTGCTGTCGGGCATGACCCAGCCCGCCAAGGTCATCGGCTTCCTGAACCTGGCCGGCATGGCGCAGGGCGACTTCCCCGGGCGCTGGGATCCCAGCCTGGCCTTCGTGATGGACGGCGCGGTGGCGGTCACGCTGCTGGCCTTCCACCTGACGCCGCCGGACGCACGCCACCCCTGGCGCCGGCCCTGGCTGAGCGGCCACTTCGAGCTGCCGACGCAGGAACGCATCGACTGGCCGCTGCTGCAGGGCGCGGCGATCTTCGGCGTGGGCTGGGGACTGGCGGGCTACTGCCCGGGTCCGGCGCTGGCCTCGCTGCTGGTCGGCGGCCAGGACGTCTGGATCTTCGTGCCGGCCATGCTCGCGGGCATGTGGCTGGCGCGCCGCACGCTGCGCTGAATCCGGCCTGCAGCTGGCAACGAGGATGACGCCGGCATCCCCGCACGCCGTGGTGCGCCCGCTGCGGCCCGCATCCCGCCGGCCGCGTGGTGTTGACTTGTGCGCCAAGTCGGCGCACAACCATGCCATGCGAGCCATCCCATGAGAGCACGACCATGACCGAGCCGTCCGCCGCAGACCGGGCACTGGCCGGGTACCGTCCCAGGCGCAAGGTGCGCTTGCTCACCGCCACCAGCCTGTTCGACGGTCACGACGCCACCATCAACATCATGCGCCGCGTGCTGCAGGGCATGGGCGCCGAGGTCGTCCACCTGGGCCACAACCGCTCGGTGGAAGAGGTGGTGGACGCGGCACTGCAGGAGGACGTGCAGGGCATCGCGGTCAGCAGCTACCAGGGCGGGCACCTCGAGTACTTCGGCTACATGGTCGAGCTGCTGCGCGCACGCGGCGGCGGCGACATCCAGGTCTTCGGCGGCGGCGGCGGCGTGATCGTCGCGCCCGAGATCCGCCAGCTGCAGGACCGGGGCGTGGCGCGCATCTACAGCCCCGAGGACGGCCAGCGCCTGGGCCTGCAGGGCATGGCGGGCGATATGCTGATGCGCTGCGACCGCACTCCGGACAGGCGCGCGCCGCGCGACCTCGCCGCGCTCCAGGGCCATGACGACGCCGCCTGGCGCGCGCTGGCGCGGCTGATCACGGCGCTCGACGACGGCACGGCCGACGCCGGCCTGCGGTCCGCCCTGCGCGGCGCGACGGACGCCAGGCGCGCGCCGGTGCTCGGCATCACGGGCACGGGCGGCGCCGGCAAGTCCAGCCTGTGCGACGAGCTGATCCGACGCCTGCGCCTGGACCAGGACGACAGTCTGCGGCTGGCGGTCATCAGCATCGATCCGTCGCGGCGCAAGGGCGGCGGCGCGCTGCTGGGCGACCGCATCCGCATGAACGCGATCTCGCCCTGGAGGCAAGGCCCGCGCGTCTTCATGCGCAGCCTCGCCACGCGCGGCGGCGACAGCGGCATCAACCCAGCCCTGCCCGACGTGATCGCGGCCTGCCGGGCGGGCGGCTTCGACCTCGTGATCGTGGAGACCTCGGGCATAGGCCAGGGCGACGCCGGCATCGCCCCGCATGTCGACCTGCCGCTCTATGTCATGACGCCCGACTTCGGCGCCGCCAGCCAGCTCGAGAAGATCGCCATGCTGGACTGTGCGGAATTCGTCGCGATCAACAAGTTCGACCGCCAGGGCGCGGCCGACGCGCTGCGCGACGTCTCCAAGCAGCTGCAGCGCAACCGGGAAGCCTTCGACCGCGCGCCCGCCGAGATGCCGGTCTTCGGCACCATGGCCAGCCGCTTCGACGACGACGGCGTGACCGCCCTGTACCAGGCGCTGTCGGCGCGCCTGGCCGAACTCGGGCTGCCGCTCGGGCCGGGCCGCCTGCCGCGCGTCGCGCTGCGCCACAGCAGCCGCCAGGCCCCGATCGTGCCGGGCGCGCGCAGCCGCTACCTGGCCGAGATCGCCGACACGGTGCGCGGCTACCGGCGCCGGGCCGGCGAGCAGGCGCGGCTGGCGCGCGAGATCCAGCAGCTGCGCGCGGCCGCCGCGATGCTGGCCGTCGACAAGCCCGGACGCGCCCGCGCCGCCGAGGCCGCGCTGGACCTGGCCGGCGCGCGCGAGCTGGCGCTGGCGGCCGACTCGCGCCGCCTGCTGGCGCAATGGCCAGGGGTGCGGCAGGCCTACGCCGGCGACGAGCTGGTGGCCCGCAGCGGCAGCCGGGAGACCCGCACCGCGCTGAGCCGCACGACGCTGTCGGGCAGCCGGCTGCCCCGGGTCGCGCTGCCCCGCTACGAGGACGACGGCGAGCTGCTGCGCTGGCTGTTGCTCGAGAACCTGCCGGGCAGCTTTCCCTACACCGCCGGCGTGTTCGCCTTCAAGCGCGAGGACGAGGAGCCCACCCGCATGTTCGCCGGCGAGGGCGACCCGGCGCGCACCAACCGCCGCTTCCGGCTGCTGAGCGAAGGCATGCCGGCCAGGCGCCTGTCGACCGCCTTCGACAGCGTCACGCTCTACGGCCACGACCCCGACCCGAGTCCCGACGTCTACGGCAAGATCGGCAACTCGGGCGTCAGCGTCGCGACGCTGGACGACATGAAGGCGCTCTACGAGGGCTTCGACCTCTGCGCCCCGGACACCTCGGTCTCGATGACGATCAACGGCCCGGCGCCAGCGATCCTGGCGATGTTCCTGAACAGCGCAATCGACCAGCAGCTCGACCGCTTCCGGGCCGAGGCCGGGCGCGCCCCGGACGCGGCCGAGGCGCAGGAGATCCGAGCGCAGGCGCTCGCCCGGGTGCGCGGCACCGTGCAGGCCGACATCCTGAAGGAGGACCAGGGCCAGAACACCTGCATCTTCAGCACCGAATTCAGCCTGCGGCTGATGGGCGACGTCGCCGAGTGGTTCGTGCAGCAGGGCGTGCGCAACTTCTACTCGGCCTCGATCAGCGGCTACCACATCGCCGAGGCCGGCGCGAATCCGATCAGCCAGCTCGCCTTCACGCTCGCCAACGGCTTCACCTTCGTCGAGGCCTACCTGGCGCGCGGCCTGCGCATCGACGATTTCGCGCCCGGCCTGAGCTTCTTCTTCAGCAGCGGCATGGACCCCGAATACACCGTGCTCGGCCGGGTGGCGCGGCGCATCTGGGCGGTGGCGCTGCGCGAGCGCTACCAAGCCGGCGAGCGCGCCCAGAAGCTCAAGTACCACATCCAGACCTCGGGCCGCAGCCTGCATGCGCAGGAGTTCCAGTTCAACGACATCCGCACCACACTGCAGGCGCTGACCGCGGTCTACGACCACTGCAACAGCCTGCACACCAACGCCTACGACGAGGCGATCACGACCCCGAGCGCGGACAGCGTGCGCCGCGCGCTGGCGATCCAGCTCATCATCCACCGCGAATGGGGACTGGCCGGCAACGAGAACCCCAACCAGGGCGCCTTCGTCATCGAGGAGCTGACCGAGCTGGTCGAGGAGGCGGTGCTGGCCGAGTTCGAGCGCCTCAACGAGCGCGGCGGCGTGCTCGGCGCGATGGAGACCGGCTACCAGCGCGGGCGCATCCAGGACGAGTCGATGCACTACGAGCGGCTCAAGCACAGCGGCGAGCTGCCGCTGGTCGGCGTCAACACCTTCCGGCCCGCGCACGCCGCGGCAGCGCCGCAGCCGCTCGAGCTTGCGCGCTCGACCGAGGCCGAGAAGCAGTCGCAGCTGCAGCGCCTGCGCGAGTTCCAGGCGCGCCATGCGGCCGAGGCGCCGGCGCAGCTCGCGCGGCTGCAGCAGGCCGTGGCCGGCAGGCACAACGCCTTCGCGGTGCTGATGGACGCGGTGCGGGTCTGCTCGCTCGGCCAGATCACGCGCGCGCTGTTCGAGGTCGGCGGCGAGTACCGCCGCAACATGTGAGGCTCAGGACAGCGGCCAGACCACGCCGTTGTCGTTGAGGATGGCGTCGAGCGGGAAATCGTGCGGCTCGGGCTCGAGCTCGGGCAGGAAGCCGTTGGTATAGCCCAGGCCCACGGTGAAGGGCCGCGGCTGCAGCGCCGCCAGCGTGCGGTCGTAGAAGCCGCCGCCATAGCCCAGGCGGTAGCCGCCCGGACCGTAGCCCACGCAGGGCACGAACAGCAGCGTCGGCTGGATGATCTCGGTGTCCCTGGGCTTGGGAATGCCGTAGGCGTCTTCCTCCATCTGGCAGCCCGGGTACCAGCGGTGGAAGGTCAGCGTCTTGTCGATCTTGTTGATCACCGGCAGACCGATCATGCGCCGACGCGAGGCGCCGGCCGCGTCGGCCTCCATGCCGGCTTCCTGCCAGCGGAACAGCGCCGGCAGCGGATCGAACTCGCCCTTGATCGGCCAGTAGGCACCTATCACCGTGTCCGGGCGGTCGACCAGCCAGACCCGCATGACCCGCTGCAGCGCCTCGTTGCGCGCCAGCCTGTCTTCCAGCTGCAGGCGCTCGGCGACCAGCCGCTTGCGCCAGGCCACCTTCTGCTGCGCCCGGCTCGCCTGCACGACTTGATCATTGTTGTCCATAATTGCCTTATGAAGAGAAATACGATCCTGCACCGGACATTGTGGTCCATTTTGACCGCATTTGCCCTGCCGGCGGCCTTGCTCGGCACGCCCGCCGCGGCCTCGGCGCAGAACGGCGCCGAGCGGGTGCTGCAGGAGATGCGCGAGGCCTTCCGCAAGGGCGACTCGCGCACGCTGCGCGAGAACCTGCCGCGGCTGCAAGGCCATCCGATGGAGCCACTGGCGACCTACTGGGAGCTGCGCAACCGGCTCGACAGCGCCAGCAACGACGAGGTCCGCGCCTTCCTGAGCCGCTGGGCCGGCAGCTACTACGAGGACCGGCTGCGCAACGACTGGCTGCTGCAGCTGGGCCGGCGCGGCGACTGGGCCAATTTCGCCGCCGAGCTGCCGCAATACCGCATGAACGATGACCGCGAGGTGCAGTGCTACGCGCTGCTGGGCGACTACCTGCGCAACCGGACCCCGGTAGCCGAGCAGGTGCGCCAGCTCTGGCTCGCGCAGCGCGAGGCCGACGATGGCTGCGCCAGCGCCGCACGCACCCTGCTGCAGCGCGACGAACTCAGCAGCGAGGCGGCCTGGCACCGCGCCCGGCTCGCGCTCGAGGGCAACCGCCTGCGCGCCGCGACCCAGGCGATCGCGATGCTCAACGACAAGTGGGTGGCTGCCGTCGAGGACATCCACGCCTATCCGGCGCGCTACCTCGACGAAAAGCTGACCGCGGTGCGCCCGCGCACCAAGGAGCTCGTCACGCTCGCGCTGGTGCGCCTGGCGGTCAAGGACTTCGACCAGGCGGCCGAGCAGGCCTCCAGGCTGCGCTGGCGCACCCAGCTCACCGCCGAGGAGCGCAGCTGGGTCTGGGGCGTGATCGGCAAGCTCGCGGCGCAGAAGCTCGCGCCCGACGCGCTCGAGTACTTCGGCCACGCGCAGGACAAGTACCTGACCGACGAGATGCTGGCCTGGAAGACGCGTGCCGCGCTGCGCGCCGGCGAATGGCAGCTGGTGCAGGACGCGATCGCGCACATGAGCGCGGGCCAGCGCCGCGATGCCACCTGGACCTACTGGCAGGCGCGCGCGCTGCTCGCGCTGCAGGCGCCGGACGCCAACGCGCAGGCCAGCGCCCTGCTGCAGCGCATCGCCGGCCACGGCGGCTTCTACGAGCAGCTCGCGCTCGAGATGCTGGGCCAGGCGACCGCCGTGCCGCCGGCGCCCGCGCCGCTGAGCGCCGCCGAGAAGGCCGCCGCGCGCCAGAACCCGGGCCTGCAGCGCGCGCTCTGGGCGATCGCCAACGGCCTGCGCGCCGAAGGCGTGCGCGAGTGGAACTACAGCACCAACATGCACCAGCGCGGCGGCATGGGCGACCGTGAGCTGCTGGCCGCTGCCGAGCTGGCCTGCGAGCAGCAGGTCTGGGACCGTTGCATCAACACCAGCGAGCGCACCCGGGCCGAGGCCGACTTCAGCCAGCGCTTTCCCACCCCCTACCGGGAATCGGTGCTCCGGCGCGCGCGCGAGGTCGGGCTGGATCCGGCCTATGTCTACGGCCTGATCCGCCAGGAGAGCCGCTTCGTCACGGACGCGCGCTCCGGCGTGGGGGCCTCCGGCCTGATGCAGGTGATGCCCACCACCGCCCAGTGGACCGCCAAGCGCATCGGCCTGGCCGACTACAAGCCGCACCAGATCGGCGAGCGCGAGACCAATATCGCGATCGGCACCGCCTACCTCAAGCTCGCGCTCGACGACTTCGAGGGCTCCATGCCGATGGCCGCCGCAGCCTACAACGCCGGTCCGGGGCGCCCGCGCACCTGGCGCAACGGCCCGGTGCTCGAGGCGCCAATCTGGATCGAGAACATCCCGTTTGCCGAGACGCGCGACTACGTCAAGAAGGTGATCTCCAACACCACCAACTACGCCGCGCTGCTGAGCGGGCAGCCGCAGCGCATCAGCAGCCGCCTGGCCGCGATCGGCCCGCGCCTGAGCACGGCACAGGCGCCCAACCTCGACCTGCCCTGAGCGCAGTGGGAGCAATGCCATGAAGAAGATCCTGTTGCTGGGTGGCAGCGGCTTCGTCGGCCGCCATGTCTGCGAGCAACTGGCGCGCGCGGGGCTGCAGCCCACCGTGCCGACGCGGCGTGCGCTCAACGCGCGTGCCGTGCAGCTACTGCCCGGGGTCACGGTGCTCGAGGCCGACGTGCACGACGAGGCGACGCTCGCGCGCCTGCTGCCTGGCCACGACGCCGTCGTCAACCTGGTCGGCGTGCTGCACGGCAGCGAGCGGCGCTTCCAGCGCGCCCATGTCGAACTGCCGCGCCGCCTCGCGCGCGCGATGCACGCGGCCGGCGTGCGCCGCCTGGTCCACATCAGCGCCCTGGGCGCGAGCGCCGACGGCCCCTCGCGCTACCAGCGCAGCAAGGCCGCCGGCGAGGCGGTGCTGCGCGAAGCGGGGCTGGAGCTGACCCTGCTGCGCCCGAGCGTGATGTTCGGCGCCGGCGACAATTTCTTCAACCTGTTCGCGCGCCTGCAGGCCGCCATGCCCCTGATGCTGCTGCCCGGCGCAACGTCGAGGCTGCAGCCGGTCTGGGTCGGCGACGTCGCGCGTGCCGTGCTGCGCTGCCTGCAGGACCCGGCCACCGCTGGCCAGACCTACGAGCTGGCCGGCCCGCGCGTCTGCACGCTGCGCGAACTGGTGCAGATCGCGGGACGGCTGTCCGGCCACCCGCGCCCCGTGATCGGCCTGCCGCTGGCGCTGGGCTATCCCCAGGCCCTGCTGCTGCAGAGCCTGCCGGGCGAGCCGCTGATGAGCACCGACAACCTGGCCTCGCTGCAGGTCGACAACGTCCCCAGCGGCCAGCTGCCCGGCCTGGCCGAGCTTGGCATCACGCCGGCGCCGCTCGAACCCACCGTCGCGGCCTACCTCGACCTGCCCGGCCTGGCCGACCCCCTGCTGGCGCTGCGCCGGCGCCACCCCCGCGGCTGACCCCGGCCTGCCAAGAAAGTCAACATGCCCGCCAGCAAGACCTCCACCTCCGCCAAGAAGACCCAGGCCAAGCCGGCCGATGCCGCCGTGCACCGCAGCGAGCACCAGCGCGACATCGTCAACCGGCTGCGCCGCATCGAGGGCCAGGTGCGCGCCCTGGTCGAGATGGTCGACAGCGGCCGCCCCTGCGAGGACATCGCGCAGCAGATGTCGGCCGCGCGCAAGGCGATGGACAAGGCCTTCTACCGCATGATGGCCTGCTCCATGCTCGAGGCCGTGACCCACGGCGACTCGATCGAGGGCGTCGAACGCTCGACCCGCATCCTGGAAAAATACGCATGACGACCGCCGCCGGACAGACCTACCTGGTGGGCGGCGCGGTGCGCGACGGCCTGCTGGGGCATTTCCACACCGTGCACCAGCTGCCCGACGGCACGCCGCACGCCGACCGCGACTGGGTGGTGGTGGGCGCCACGCCCGAGCTCATGAGCGCGCGCGGCTTCCTGCCGGTGGGGCGCGACTTTCCGGTCTTCCTGCACCCGCGCACGCGCGAGGAATACGCGCTCGCGCGCACCGAGCGCAAGACCGCGCGCGGCTACCACGGCTTCGCCTTCCACGCCGCCGCCGACGTGACGATAAAGCAGGACCTGGCGCGGCGCGACCTGACCGTCAACGCGATCGCCATTCCCGCCGAGGCGCTGGACACGGACGGCTGCTTCGACCCGCAGGATCCGCGCCTGGTCGATCCCTACGGCGGGCGACGCGACCTGCGCGACAAGGTGCTGCGCCACGTGACCGAGGCCTTCCGCGAGGACCCGGTGCGCATCCTGCGCATGGCGCGCTTCGCCGCGCGCTGGCCCGACTTCCACGTCGCACCCGAGACCCTGGAGCTGATGCGCGGCATGGTGGAGCACGGCGAGGCCGACCACCTGGTGCCCGAGCGCGTCTGGCAGGAGCTCTCGCGCGGGCTGATGGAGAAGAAGCCCTCGCGCATGCTCGAGGTGCTGCGCGCCTGCGGCGCCCTGAAGGTGCTGCTGCCCGAGGTCGACCGGCTCTGGGGCGTGCCGCAGCGCGCCGACTACCACCCCGAGGTCGACACCGGCGTGCACTTGTGCATGGTGCTCGACATGGCCGCGCGCCTGGACGCGCCGCTGACGGTGCGCTTCGCCTGCCTGTGCCACGACCTCGGCAAGGGCAACACGCCCGCCGACGTGCTGCCGCGCCACATCGGCCATGAGATGCGCAGCGTCAAGCTGCTGCTGGCGCTGTGCGAGCGCTGGCGCGTGCCGCGCGACTGCAAGGAGCTGGCCGAGGTCGTCGCGCGCGAGCACGGCCACGCACACCGCTGCCCCGACCTGTCGGCGCCGGCGACGCTGCGCCTGCTCGAGCGCTGCGACGCGATCCGCCGCCCCGAGCGCTTCGCCGAGTTCCTGCAATCCTGCGAATGCGATGCGCGCGGGCGGCTGAACTTCGAGGAAACGCCCTACTTCCAGGCGCCGCGCCTGTGGCAAGCGCTGCAGGCCGCGCTCGCGGTGCCGACGGCGCCGATCGCGGCCCGGGTGACGCAGGAGGTCCGCCTCAACAGCGGCGATCCGCGCAGGATCGGCCCCGCGATCGCGCAGGCGATCGAGCACGCGCGCACCGAGGCGGTCGCGCGGGCGCTGAACCCGGCGCACCGCGCCGATGCCGCGACGGCCGCTGCCTAGCGGCTCATCCGGCACGCCAGCTCGCCCAGGATCCGCAGCGCCATGTCGACGCGCGCATCGCCGGGATGGCCGGTGTTGAGCCGCAGATGGTGCGTGAAGCGGCGGTCGGCCGAGAACAGCACGCCGGGCGCGCTGCTGATGCGCCGCTTCAGCGCCTCGTGGTGCAGGGCCAGCGCATCGACCTCGGGCGGCAGTTCGATCCAGAGGAAATAGCCTCCGGCCGGCTGCGTGACCCGGGTCGCGGCCGGAAAGAAGCGCGCGATCTGGCGCTGGGTGCGCTGCATCTGCCCGGCCAGCGCGGCGCGCAGCTGGCGCAGGTGGCGCTCGTAGCCGCCCTGGCGCAGATACTCGGCCAGGGCCCGCTGCGCCGGCAGCGAGGTGGAGATCGAGCTCATCATCTTGAGCCGTTCGACCACCGGCCCGAAGCGGCCGGCCGCCGCCCAGCCGACCCGGTAGCCCGGCGCCAGGCATTTGGAGAACGAGCTGCAATGCAGCACCAGCCCGGCCTCGTCGAAGGCCTTGACCGGCGGCGGGCGGCGCATGCCGGCATGGAGTTCGCCATAGACGTCATCCTCGATCAGCGGCACGCCGTGGCGGGCCAGCAGCGCCGCGAGCGCGCGCTTGCGCTCCACGGGCAGCAGGGCGCCGAGCGGATTCTGGAAACTGCCCATGAACCAACAGGCCGCCACACGCTCGCGCCGCAGCAGCGCTTCGAGCGCGTCCAGGTCGACGCCATCGCGCGGATCGGTGGCGACCTCGACCGCGCGCAGGTGCAGCCGCTCCAGCGCCTGCAGGCCGGCGTAGAAGGTCGGCGACTCGATCACCACCACGTCGCCCGGCTGCGTCACGGCCTGCAGGCAGAGGTTGAGCGCCTCCATCGCGCCGTTGGTCACGACCAGCTCGTCGGCGCGCACGGGCACGCCGTGCAGCGCGTAGCGGTGCAGCAGGGCCTGGCGCAGCTCCTCGTCGCCGGCGGTCAGCGCCCCGGTGATCTGCTCCGGTGACAGCCGGCGCATCGCGCGCGCGCCGCAACGGGCCAGTTCGGCGAAGGGAAACAGCCCCGGCGCCGGAAACGCCGAGCCCAGCGGCACCACCTCGGCGTCGCGGGTCGAGCCGAGCAGCTCGAACGCCAGTTCGCTGACCGCGACCGGGCGCGCCTCGTGCCGCGGCACGGCGGCCGCCGGCGGCTGCCGCGCCGGCCCTGGCTCGCAGACGAAGAAGCCCGAGCGCGCGCGCGCCTGCACCAGGCCGCGCGCCTCGAGCAGCGCGTAGGCCTGGAACACGGTGGCGGGGCTGACCTGGCGATCGCGGCAGGTCGCGCGTACCGAGGGCAGGCGGGAGTCGGGACGCAGCCGGCCGGCCTCGATGCCGTCGGCCAACTCAGCCGCGAGACGTTCGTAGAGCAAGGACATGTCGGCCCATCTGATACGGTCATTTTTATCCCAATCTGGATCTTACAGATCAGAAGGCGCGGCCGCATCATGCCCGGAATGAACGCACCACCCCGGTCCGGGCGCCGGACCGCCAGCACCGCATCATGAGCACCTCATCCTCCTCCCAGAATCGCCGCGTCATCCCGCTGCTCGCCGCGGCAGCGCCCGCACGCAAGACCGGCACCCGGCTCCATCCACGCACCGTCCAGGGTGTCTTCAACCGCTGGCGCTGGATCATGGTCTGGCTGACGCAGCTCGTGTTCTATGGCCTGCCCTGGCTGGACTGGAACGGGCGCCAGGCGGTGCTGTTCGACCTCGAGGCACGGCGCTTCTACCTGTTCGGGCTGGTGCTCTACCCGCAGGACTTCATCTATCTGGCGCTGCTGCTGGTGATCTGCGCGCTCGGCCTGTTCTTCGTGACGGCCGTCGCGGGGCGGGTCTGGTGCGGCTTCGCCTGTCCGCAGACGGTCTACACCGCGCTCTTCCTGCGCATCGAGCGCCTGTTCGAGGGCGAGCGCAGCGCGCGGCTGCGGCTCGACGCCTCGCCCTGGACCCGGGACAAGATCGGCCGCCGGGGCGGCAAGCAGCTGGCCTGGATCGCGCTCGCGCTGTGGACCGGCCTGAGCTTCGTCGGTTACTTCACGCCGATCCAGCGGCTGCTGCCGCTCGCTCTGCAGCTCGACACCGCCCCGTGGGAAACGTTCTGGATCGGCTTCTACGGCCTGGCCACCTACGGCAACGCGGGCTTCCTGCGCGAACAGGTCTGCAAGCACATGTGCCCCTACGGCCGCTTCCAGAGCGTGATGTTCGACCGCGACACGCTGATCATCGGCTACGACGCCGCGCGCGGCGAGACACGCGGTGCGCGCCCGCGCGCGGCCGCCGCCGAGACCCCGGGACTCGGCGACTGCATCGACTGCACCCTGTGCGTGCAGGTCTGCCCGACCGGCATCGACATCCGGGACGGGCTGCAGAGCAACTGCATCGGCTGCGCCGCCTGCATCGACGCCTGCGACCAGGTCATGGACAAGATCGGGCGCCCGCGCGGCCTGGTCCGCTATGCCTCGTCAAACGGCCTGGAACAGGGCTGGAACCGCAGCCAGCTGATCCGGCGCACGCTGCGCCCACGCGTGCTGGTCTATGGCGCGCTGCTGGCCACGGCCGGCCTGGCCCTCGCGCTCAGCCTGGCGCAGCGTGCCCCCCTGCGCGTGGACGTGATGCGCGACCGCGGCGTGCTGGCACGCAGCGTCGAGCAAGGCGCGGTCGAGAACGTCTACCGGCTGCACCTGATGAACGCCGAGGAAAGCCCGCGCCGCTACCGCATCGCCGTCAGCGGCCCGGCCGGCCTGAGCCTGCAGGGCGCGCCCGAGGTCGAGCTCGGCTCCGCCGCCGAGCGCTCGGTGGTCGCGGCGGTGCGGCTGAGCGGCGAGCAGGCCGCGCGGCTGGCGGGGCAGACGCTGCCGATCCGGTTCTCGATCGAGCGCATCGATGACACGCGGGCACCGCTGCGGGTGATCGAGCCCAGCACCTTCCTGCTGCCGCGCTAGCTAGGCTTGGGGAGGGATCGCGGCGGATGCCGGCAGCCCCGGGCGACGGACGGGACCTCAGCGCGCGCGCGCCAGCGCCGCGCGCGTCCAGCGCACGATGTCGGCCGCGCCCATGGCGCCGGCCTGGCGCGCGATCTCGCGCCCGTGCCAGAACAGCGCCAGCGTCGGAATGCTGCGGATCTGGAAGCGCGCCGCGAGCTGCTGCTCGGCCTCGGTATCGACCTTGGCCAGCCGGACCAGGGGTTCGAGCTGGGCGCAGGCGGCCTCGAAGGCCGGCGCCATCATGCGGCAGGGTCCGCACCAGGGCGCCCAGAAGTCGACCAGCAGCGGCAGCTCGCTGCGCTGCAACTGGCGCTCGAAACCGGCGGCGTCGAGCGCGACCGACTGGCCGGTGAACAGGGGACGGTGGCACTTGCCGCAGTCGGGCGCGTGGTCGAGGTGGCGCGCCGCCACCCGGTTGGTCGTGTGGCAGTGCGGGCAGACGAGGTGCAGGGTGTCGGTGCTGGTCATGACGGCATCTTTCTTCGCGGTGCGGATGAGCCGAGTTTGGCGCCGGCGGCGGGATTTTCAAGACACCCCGCCGGGCCGGGAGCGCCGGCTAGATCAGCCGCTCGATCACGCTGGCCACGGCGCTGAGCAGCAGCGTGCTCGCGACCGGCAGGTCCCAGTCCCGGCCCAGGGCATGGAAGTGCAGGTCGCCCGGCAACCGGCCCAGTCCGAGCCGGCGCAGCAGCGGCATCAGGCCCTGCACCAGCAGCAGGGCCAGCAGCACGACGATCAGCCAGCGCAGCATCGCGGCCTCCTCACAGCCTGTGGGTGCGGTCGCCCTGGGCGAAGCCCATGGGCAGCCAGCCCGCGGCGCTCGCCTGCGGCGCGAAGGCCAGCACCTTGAACAGCTCGCCCATCTCGTGCTCGTTGACCAGCCTGGCCAGGTTGGCGCGCTCGCCCAGCGGGGCCTCGGCGGCAAGCTCGATCAGGCCGGCGTTGATCAGGAAGCGGCCCTGGCTCGCGTAGCCCAGCACCTGCAGCCCGGCGTCCTGCGCCGCCAGCGCCACGCCGGTGAAGTTGACGTGCGCCGTGATGTCCTTGAGCCCGACCTCGGCGAGCGGATCGTGGTCGACGCGGTGGCCGCGGTGGCAGACCAGCGTGCCCATGTGGCGCTGCGGGTGGTAGTACTCGGCCTCGGGAAAGCCGTAGTCGATCAGGAAGGCCGCGCCGCGCGTCCAGCGCTCGGCCAGCGTGCGCACGAAGGCCTCGGCCTGGACATGGATCTCGGTCAGGTAGTCGTGCTCGCCATCGATGTCGAGCGGCGGGCGCAACGCGGTCGGCCTATCCTCCCAGGCGAAGGCCGTCGCGCCGTCCGGGCCCGGCGCCAGCGCGACGCCGCGCTCGCACCAGGCGCCGCCGCGGCGCTGCAGCAGCTGCACCGGCATGGCGTCGAGCACCTCGTTGCCGACGATCACGCCCTCGAAACGCTCGGGCAGGCGGTCGATCCACTGGACACGCTCGCCGAACTCGCGCAGGCGCTCCTGCTGGCGGGCGCGCAGCGTGCCCGACAGGTCGACGATGCGGTAGCGCACGTCGGCACGGCCCAGGGCGTCGAGCTGGGTCAGGATCTGCTGCGCCAGCGCGCCGCTGCCGGCGCCGAACTCCCAGACCTCGGAACAGCCGGTGGCGTCCAGCGCCTGCGCGACCTGGCGCCCGAGCGCACGGCCGAACCAGGGCGAGAGCTCGGGCGCGGTGACGAAGTCGCTGCCGCTGGACGGCAGCGAGCCGAACTTGACGCTCTCGTTGGCGTAGTAGCCCAGCCCCGGCTCGTACAAGGCCAGCGCCATGAAGCGGTCAAACGGCAGCCAGCCGCCGGCCTGCTCGAGCTCGCGGACAATACGGGTTTTCAGCTGTTCGGACAACGAGGGTGCGCTCAAGGTGGTTCCGCCATCGGTTTTCGGTGCGGCGCCATCATAAGCGCCCCGAGCCTGCCCCTGATCATGACCGAGATATCCCACCCGACCGCCCCGCTGCTGCCCGCCACGCCGACCGTGCTCGTCACCGGCGGTGGCGTGCGCCTGGGCGCGGAGATCTGCCGCGCCTTCGCCCAGGCGGGCTGGCGCGTGCTGTGCCAGTACCGCAATTCGGCTGCGGCCGCGCGCGCGCTGTGCCAGGCCTTGCAGGACCAGGGCCACGACGCGCTCGCGATCGAGGGCGACCTGGCCAGCGAGGCCGGCCGGCGCGAACTGATGGCGCGCGCGGCGCAGGTCGCCGGACCGCTGAGCTGCCTGGTCAACAACGCCTCGGCCTTCGAGCCCGACAGCGGCACCGGCTTCGACGCCGAGCTCGCGCGTGCGCAGCTCGAGGTCAACCTGATCGCGCCGCTGTCGCTGGCGCGCGAGCTCTGCGCCGGCCTGCCCGCCGACGGCGGCCTCGACGCGAGCGTGATCCACATCCTGGACCAGAAGGTCTACAACCTCAACCCCGACTACTTCTCCTACACCGTGACCAAGCTGGCGCTGGAGCGCGCGGTCGCGCTGCAGGCGCAGGCGCTGGCGCCGCGCGTGCGCGTCTGCGGCGTCGCGCCCGGCCTGATGTACCTGAGCGGGCCGCAGACGCCCGACAATTTCGAGCGCGCCAGCCGCGTCAACCTGCTGAAGCGCGCCACCGACCCGGCCGACGTCGCGCGCGCCTGCCTGTTCCTGGCGCAGACGCGCTCGGTCACCGGCACCACGCTGTGCGTCGACAGCGGCCAGCACCTGGTGCCGCTGGCGCGTGACGTGATGTTCGCGCTCGACGAGAATCCCAGCCCCGAGACCCCATGAACGCCCCCGACCTGACCCTGCCGGTGCAGCTGTCCCTGATGGACGAGCTGCGCCTGAGCTGCCGCAAACTCTTCCTGCGCCGCCACGAGGTGCAGGCCTTCATCGGCGCGCACGACTTCGAGAAGGGCGTGACCCAGCGCCTGTGGATCGACGTCGAGCTCTGGGTGCCGTTCGAATGGTCGACGCCCGCGCTCGACTCGCTGCACGAGGTCGTGGACTACGACTTCGTGCGCGCCGAGGTCGCGCTGCGCCTGCAGCAGGGCCATGTCGAGCTGCAGGAAACCCTGTGCGACGACCTGGCGCGGCGCCTGCTCGCCCACCCCGGCGTGCGCGCCGTGCGCGTGTCCACCGCCAAACCCGACGTCTACCCCGACTGCGAGGCCGTCGGCGTGGAGGTCTTCCACGTCAAGCCCGCCCCGATCCAGCCATGAACCCCACCTACATCCCGAAAGCCGGCCAGCAGATCCTGACCCTGACCGGCCTGCGCTTCGTCGCCAACCTCGGCATCCTCGACCACGAGAAGATCAGCCCGCAACCGATCCAGGTCGACGCCGAGCTGAATCAGGGCGCGCAGCCGCTGCTGCCGCACGATGACGACATCGGCCATGTGCTGGACTACCGCAAGGTGCGCCAGATCATCATCGACGAGTGCACTGCGGAACATGTGAACCTGCTCGAGACTCTGATAGGCAAGCTCGCGCACCGCCTGCTGCAGCTGCCGGGCGTGATCGGCGTGCGCATCAAGATCGCCAAGCTGGAAATCTTCGACGACTGCGAAGTCGCGATCCGCATGGAAAGCGGGCAGTGGTGAGGCCTTGCGCCGACAAAGCTGCCATCCGCCCGCACAACCAACGACAGACCCAAGAATGAACGACACCGCCACCTGGACCGAGGCCGCCGAGACGGCCACAGAGTCCGCCACCCAGACTGCCGCCGAGGCCGCCGAGGCGCAGAAGAAGATCAAGATCGAGCGCGAGGACCGCAAGCTCGAGAAGCGCCTGTGCCGCGAGGTCGGCCGCGCGATCGCCGACTACAACATGATCGAGGAAGGCGACCGCGTGATGGTCTGCCTCTCGGGCGGCAAGGACAGCTACGGCCTGCTCGACATCCTGATGAAGCTGCAGAAGCGCGCCCCGGTCAACTTCGAGCTGATCGCGGTCAACCTGGACCAGAAGCAGCCGGGCTTTCCCGACCACATCCTGCCCGAGTACCTGAGCCAGCTCGACATCAAGTTCCACATCGAGACCCAGGACACCTACTCGATCGTCAAGAAGGTGGTGCCCGAGGGCAAGACCATGTGCAGCCTGTGCAGCCGGCTGCGCCGCGGCATCCTGTACCGCGTCGCCAAGGAGCTCGGCTGCACCAAGATCGCGCTCGGCCACCACCGCGACGACATCCTGCAGACGCTGATGCTCAACATGTTCTTCGGCGGCAAGCTCAAGGGCATGCCGCCGAAGCTGGTGAGCGACAACGGCGAGTTCATGGTGATCCGCCCGCTGGCCTACGTGCCCGAGAAGGACCTGATCCGCTGGGCCCAGGTGCGCGAGTTCCCGATCATCCCCTGCACGCTCTGCGGCAGCCAGGAGAACCTGCAGCGCAAGCAGGTCGGCAACATGCTGCGCGAATGGGACAAGAAGTTCCCGGGCCGGATCGAGAACATGCTGGGCGCGCTGCAGAACGTCGTGCCCAGCCACCTGATGGACCGCGGCCTGCACCCCTTCGCGACCCTGCGCACCACCGGCGTGGCCGACGCCAACGGCGACATGGTGTTCGACGAGGAAGAGCTGCCGCTGCCGCCCTCCCTGCCGGCCGAGCAGGTCATCACGCTGACGCCGGCCACCTGAGCCAGCAGCGCACGGGCTGACACCGAGACGCAAGGAGAACGGCCATGAGCGATCGCCCCCTGCCCCGACCCGGACTGCGCGCCGCGGCCCTGCTGCTGGCGGCGCTCGCGCTCGGCGGCTGCGCCAGCACGATACGGCTCGACAACGAGGTGCGCAGCTACGCCGCCTGGCAGCCGACCGCGGTCGGCGAGCCGGCGCCGCTGCCCGCCTGGGGCGACCTCTACCGCTTCGAGCGCCGTCCGTCTCAGGCCCAGGGCCAGGCCGCGCAGGAGCAGCAGGCGCTCGAAGGCCTGGCGCGCGAGGCGCTGGCGAAAGTCGGGCTGCAGGCCATGCCCGACGCGGCCCCGGGCCGCCCGCTCGCGCTGCGCTGGACGGTCGAGGTCGCGGCGCATTCCGCGCTGCTGCTGCGCTCGCCCTGGGACTATCCCTACCGGCCCGGCGTCGCGATCGGCGTGGGCGTCGGCCATGTGACGCGCCACGGCATGGTGGGGCTGAACGCGCCGCTCTATCCCCCGCCGAGCCCGCCCTGGTACCGGCGCGAGCTCACGCTCACGCTGCGCGACGCGCGCAACGGCCAGCTGGTCTACGAGACCACGGCCAGCCACGACGGCCCCTGGGCCGACAGCCCCCGGCTCTGGTCGGCGCTGCTCGACGCGGCGCTGCAGGGCTTCCCGCAGCCGCCCGCCGGGACGCGCCGGGTCGTGATCGAGCTGGCGCGCTGAGACGCCGCCCTCGTCCCCCCAATACCCAATTCATCGCAGCACACCACAGTGGAATTCACCCGCATCCTCGCGATACGCCACGGCGAAACGGCCTGGAACAAGGACCGTCGCCTGCAGGGCCAGCTCGACATCCCGCTCAACGACACCGGCCGCTGGCAGGCGGCGCGCGCGGCCGCGGCGCTGAGCGACGAGGCGATCGCCGCCGTCTACTCGAGCGACCTGGCGCGCGCGCACGAGACCGCGAGCGCGATCGCGCAGGCGCTGGGCCTGGGCGTGCAGACCCACGCGGGCCTGCGCGAGCGCCATTTCGGCGCCTTCCAGGGCAAGACCTGGACCGAGCTCGAGGTCGAGGAGCCCGAGGCCGCGCTGGCCTGGCGCACCCGCGTGCCCGAATTCGCTCCGGGCGGCGGCGAGACCCTGCTGCAGCTGCGCGCACGCATCGAGGCCGCGTTCAACGAGATCGCGGTGCGCCACCCGGGCGAGCAGATCGTCGTGGTCGCGCACGGCGGCGTGCTCGACGTGATCTACCGCTGGGCCACCCGGCTCGAGCTGCAGGCACCGCGCACCTGGGCGGTCGAGAACGCGGCGATCAACCGCCTGCTCTGGACGCCCGAGGGCCTGAGCCTGGTCGGCTGGGCCGACGCCACGCATCTGGACGGCGGCGCGGCGGACGACGCCGGCGCCTGAGCGCGTTCAGCCCTCGCCGAACAGGCCCGGCTCGACCTTGGGCGGCTCGAGCCCGAGGTGGCGGAACGCCGCCTGGGTCGCGATGCGCCCGCGCGTGGTGCGCTGCAGATAGCCCTGCTGGATCAGGTAGGGCTCGATCACGTCCTCGATCGTGTCGCGCTCCTCACCGATGCTGGCCGCGATGTTGTCCAGGCCGACCGGGCCGCCGTCGAACTTGTGGATCACGGCCTCCAGCAGCTTGCGGTCCATCAGGTCGAAGCCGACCGGATCGACGTCGAGCATGGTCAGCGCGCGGTTCGCCATCTCGAGCGTGATGCGGCCGTCGCCCTTGACCTCGGCGTAGTCGCGCACCCGGCGCAGCAGCCGGTTGGCGATGCGCGGCGTGCCGCGCGAGCGGCGCGCGACCTCGAACGCCGCCGCCTCGTCGATCGGCGCATTGAGCAGGCCGGCGCTGCGCTTGACGATCAGCGCCAGCTCGGCTGGGGTGTAGAACTCGAGCCGCCCGACGATGCCGAAGCGGTCGCGCAGCGGATTGGTCAGCATGCCCGCGCGCGTGGTCGCGCCGACGAGCGTGAAGGGCTGCAGGTCGAGCTTGATGCTGCGCGCCGCCGGCCCCTCGCCGATCATGATGTCGATCTGGTAGTCCTCCATCGCGGGATAGAGGATTTCCTCCACCACCGGGCTGAGGCGGTGGATCTCGTCGATGAACAGCAC
>JBEEPT010000041.1:0-6820 GCA_041190985.1 Pseudomonadota bacterium | reverse complement strand
CTCGTCGAACGGGTTCATGCTCATCTTCACGTTGGCGATGTCAACGCCCGTGCCGTCAGCCTTGACGCGCACCTTCACGTTGTAGTCCACCACGCGCTTGACGGGGACGAGAATCTTCATGGCTATCTCCTGTAGGGATGGAAACCCCGGGCCTGGCCGGCCCGGACCGTGCCACACCGGGCCGCACGGGCGTTGCGGTGTGGCGCTTGAATCAAGAACATCAGCTGCCGAGCGCCGCGCGTCGCGCAGACGACGAGGTCATCACCAGCGCCTCGCCTTCGATGACGACCTTGCCGTCGACGCGGCAGACGGTATCGAGTCCGGCGCGCGCCTTCGCCTGATCCACCGACTTGACCGTGACGGTCGCATGCACGGTGTCCCCCGGCCTGACCGGGGCCTTGAATCGCAGCTGCTGGCCCAGGTAGACCGTGCCCGCACCAGGCAGCCGGTTGGCGACCACCGCCGAGATCACGCTGGCCGTCAGGATGCCATGTGCGATGCGGCCGCCGAACTGCGTCGTGCGCGCGAATTCCTCGTTGGTATGGATCGCGTTGTTGTCGCCCGAGACCCCGGCGAACAGCACGATGTCGGCTTCGGTGATGGTCTTGGAGAAGGTGGCGCTCATGCCGAGCTGCAGATCCTCGATGTCGTAGCCGCCAAGCGGGTTCATGGCCGGGGTTTCCTTGTCAGAACGGTGAATCGTGATGGGCTCGGGAATCAGGCCGCGACCGAGGCGGCCCGCTCGTGGTTGATGAAGGCCAGCGCGACGGCTCCGATCACGCCGGCGGCGGCAATGACCAGGAAGTTCTGTTCCAGCGGCAGCTTGAGCGACACGATCAGGCCGATCAGCAGCGGAGCCATGATCGCGCCGGCCCGGCCCACGCCGGATGCCATGCCGATGCCGGTGGAGCGAATCGCCATCGGGTAGTACTGGCCGCTGTAGGCGTAGGCCACGATCTGCGCGCCGGTCGAGCAGGCACCGACCGCGCCAACCACCAGATACAGCAGGTCGGTCGACATCGGCACCGTCATCAGGAAGAGGAACACGCCGCCGAGCGCGTACATCGTCACCAGCACCCACTTGATGTGGAAGCGGTCGGCCAGCCAGCCGCCCACGATGGCGCCGAACATGGCGCCCAGGTTCAGCGCCACCACGAAGCTCAGCGCCGAGCCCAGGCTGTAGCCGGCCATGGCCATCAGCTTGGTCAGCCAGGAGCTCAGGGCGTAGATCATGAACAGGCCGGTGAAGAAGGCGACCCAGAACATCAGCGTGCTCAGGCCGCGGCCGTCCTGGAACAGGCGCGCGATCGGCACGCCGGCGGCCTTGTCGTTCGCCGGCACGACGAACTGGTCAACGGCGCTCAGCTGCAGGCCCGGCTCGATGCGCTGCACCACCTCGCGCAGATGACGGTCGTCATGGTGCGCGATCAGGTAGGACAGCGACTCGGGCATGGCCTTGAGGATGAAGGGAATCAGCAGCAGCGGTGCGCCCGCGGCCATGAACACCGACTGCCAGCCGTAGTCGCCGATCAGCTGCTTACCCAGCACGGCGGCCAGGATGCCGCCGACGGCATAGCCCGAGAACATCAGCGTCGTCATGAAGCTGCGGATCTTCTTGGGCGAGTACTCGGTCATCTGCGCCACGATGTTGGGCATGACGCCGCCAATGCCCAGGCCGGCGATGAAGCGCATCACGCTGAAGCTCACGGGCTCGGTCATGAGACCGGCGGCGGCGGTGAAGACGCTGAACAGGAACACGCAGATTGAGATCGTCCAGCGCCGTCCGATCTTGTCGGACAGCGCGCCAAGTCCGATCGCGCCGAACATCATGCCGAACAGCGCCGAACTCGCCATGAAGCCTGCGGTCGATGCCGTGACGCCCATTTCCTTCATGATCGAAGGCAGCGCCGTGCCCGCGACCGCGATGTCGTAGCCATCGATGATGATGATGGCCAGACACCAGATCAGCACCTTGAGGTGAAAGCCATTGAAGCGGGCCTCGTCGGCCAGCTTGTGCACATCAATCCGTCTCATCTTGTCTCCTGGGGTTTTTTGGATGGGTTATTCGATTGCGCTGGCAGACCGGGCCTGGTCGCGCAGCACGAACTTCTGGATCTTGCCGGTGGAGGTCTTGGGCAGCGCGCCGAAGACCACGCGCTTGGGCGCCTTGAAGCGCGCCAGCAGCGGGCGGCAGAACTCGATGATCTCGGCCTCGGTCGCGCTGGCGCCGGGCTTGAGCTCGACGTAGGCGCACGGCACCTCGCCCCAGCGCTGGTCGGGCATGGCGACGACCGCGGCCAGCATCACGGCCGGGTGGCGGTGCAGCGCGTCCTCGACCTCGATCGAGGAGATGTTCTCGCCGCCCGAGATGATCACGTCCTTGCTGCGGTCGCGGATCTTGACGTAGCCGTCGGGGTACATCACAGCCAGGTCGCCGGTATGGAACCAGCCGCCGGCGAAGGCCTCCTCGGTCGCGCTCGGGTTCTTGAGGTAGCCCTTCATGACGACGTTGCCACGGAAGAAGATCTCGCCCATGGTCTGGCCGTCGGCGGGCACCGGCTGCAGGGTCTCGGGGTCGAGCACCGCGATGTCCTGCTGCAGCGGATAGGGCACGCCCTGGCGGCCGTTGAGGCGCGCGCGCTCCTCGAGCGGCAGCGCGGCCCAGTGCTCCTGCTTGGCGCAGACGGCGGCCGGGCCGTAGACCTCGGTCAGGCCGTAGACATGGGTCAGCTCGATGCCGACGCGCTCGCAGCCCTCGATCACGGCCGCCGGCGGCGCCGCGCCCGCGATCAGGCCGTGGATCTTGTGCGTGATGCCCGCGCGCAGCTCGTCGGGCGCGTTGATCAGCAGGCTGTAGACGATGGGCGCGCCGCACAGGTGGGTGATGTGGTGCGCGCGCACCAGCTCGAAGATCAGCGCGGGGTCGACCTTGCGCAGGCACACGCTGGTGCCGGCGATCAGCGCCATGGTCCAGGGGAAGCACCAGCCGTTGCAGTGGAACATCGGCAGCGTCCACAGGTAGGTGGCGTGGTGCGGCAGCTGCCAGGAGATCACGTTGCTGGCGGCGTTGAGGTAGGCGCCGCGGTGGTGGGTGACCACGCCCTTGGGGTTGCCGGTGGTGCCGGAGGTGTAGTTGAGCGCGATCGCGTCCCACTCGTCGGCGGGCAGCTGCCAGGCGTAGGCCGGGTCGCCCTGGGCCAGGAAGTCCTCGTAGCCGATCTCGCCCAGGTGCATGCCGGGCGGGGCGGTCTCGTCCTCGACCTCGATCACGTAGGGGCGGTGCGTGCCACACAGCGCGAGCGCCTTGGCCATGACGCCGGAGAACTCGCGGTCGGTCAGCACGACCTTGGCCTCGCCGTGCTGCAGCATGAAGGCGATGGCGTCGGCGTCGAGCCGGGTGTTGAGGGTGTTGAGCACGGCGCCGGTCATGGGCACGCCGAAGTGGGCCTCGAACATGGCGGGGACGTTGGGCAGCATGACGGCAACGGTGTCGCCGCGGCCGACGCCGCGCGCAGCCAGCGCGCTGGCCAGGCGACGGCAGCGCTCGTAGGTCTGGGCCCAGGTCTGGCTCCGCTCGCCATAGACCAGCGCACTGCGCCCGGGGTAGACCCGCGCGGCGCGCTCGATGTAGCTCAGGGGGGACAGCTCCACGAAGTTGGCGGCATTCCTGTCCAGACCGATGTTGTACGGATTGATATCTGTCACTTGAGTCGCCTCCTGTTTTGTTGGCTTGGATACGAGTCTGCGTCCAGCCGCAACTGCACCCGGCGCAATCATCGACAAGCTTCTTTGCACCACTCCGCTGAAAATGTGACGAATGTTTGCAACCCGCATGGCCGGGACATGCGGGTCATAGAATTTCTCCCACCTACCCAGCCTGCGAGAGGAGCCATGGACGAAACCGTCCAGATTCACAGCCCGCCACCAGACAACCTGAAGCGCTACGACGCCTTGCAGGCAGCCCTCGACCTGATCGACCAAGGCATCACGCTGGTCGACGAGGACCTCAAGCTCGTGGCCTGGAACAGGTGCTTCCTGCGACTGCTCGACTTCCCCGCCGAGATGGCCTATCCCGGCGCGCCCTTCGAGAGCTTCATCCGCTACAACGCCCTGCGCGGCGAATACGGCCCCGGCGACCCCGACCAGCTGAGCGCCAGGCACGTGGCAGTGGCGCGCGCCTTCGAGATGCACGAACTCGAGCGCGTCCGCCCGAACGGCACGGTCCTGAGCGTCCGTGGCATTCCGGTGCCCGGACGCGGCCTGATCACGCTCTACTCGGACATCACCGAGCAGCGGCACCGGGAGGCCCTGATCCTCGAGCAGAACACCCTGCTCGAGGCCAGGGTCGCCGAGCGCACGGCCGAGCTGATGCAGACCAACGCGCACCTGCGCCAGGCGCTCGAGCGCAACGAGGCGATCGCCCAGTCGCTGGCACGCAGCGAGGGCCGCCTGCGGCTGATCACTGACTCGATTCCGGCGCTGCTGGCCTATTTCGGCCACGACCGCCGCTATCACTACGTCAACCGCGGCTATCGCGACTGGTTCGGCCTCGATCCAGACAAGCCGGAATCCATCAAGGCCAGGGCCTTCCTGGGCGAGGAGACCTATTCCAGAATCCGTCCCTACGTGATGCAGGCCGTCAAGGGCACGCCCATCAGCTTCGAATACGAGGTCAGGACGGTGCACCGGGGCCAGCGCATCGCCCGCACCAGCCTCATCCCCGAGACCAATGCCGCGGGCGAGGTCGTCGGCTGCTTCGAGCTGACCTTCGACGTCACGGACGAACGCCTCGCGCACGACCGGATGGCGCAGGCACAGAAGATGGAGGCGCTCGGGCTGCTGACCGGCGGCCTCGCCCATGACTTCAACAACATCCTCACGGTGGTCCAGGGCAACCTCGCCGCACTGGCGGAACTGCCGGCGCTGCGCCCCTACCTGAACGAATACCTCCGGCCCTCGATGGATGCGGCGCGCCGGGGCTCCGACCTCGTCAGGGGGCTGCTGTCCTTCGCCCGCAAGCATCCCCTGAGCAGCCGGGTCGAGGATCTCAACCTGTGCCTGCCCAATACCGTGAACCTGCTGCGCGGCGTGCTGCCCGACAGCCTGAGCCTGGTGACCGAGCCCAGCCCCGAGCCGCTGTTCGTGCGCCTCGACCCGAACCAGCTGCAGGACGCGGTGCTGAACCTGGCGCTGAACGCCCGCGACGCCACCGCGGGCAAGGGACGGATCGCGATCCGCTGCGGCATGGTCCGGCTGGGCCAGGAGGCCGCCGCTAACCTGGGCCTGGCGCCCGGGCCGTACGCCAGGATCAGCGTCGAGGACGACGGCTGCGGCATGGACCAGGCCACCATGGACCGGGTCTTCGAGCCCTTCTTCAGCACCAAGGCGGCGGGCCAGGGCAGCGGCATGGGCATGGCCATGGTCTACGGCTTCGTGCAGCAATCGTCCGGCGCCATAGAACTGCGCAGCAGCGCCGGCCAGGGCACGACGGTGTCGATGTACTTTCCGCTGCACCACGGCGACGACGTACCCCAGGAGATGCCACCCGGCAATTCCGGAGCGGCCGCCGCCATCCCGTCGGAGAGCCGGCACGGCCTGGCCCTGCTGGTCGAGGACGATCCCGGCGTGCGGCAGCTGCTGCGGCGCGAGCTGCTCGACATCGGCTTCTCGGTGGTGGAGGCGGAAAACGGCGAGGAGGCTATCGATCTGATCGACCACATCCAGGGCATACAGCTGCTGCTGTCCGACGTGGTGATGCCGGGGCATGTCGACGGCCTGGCGGTGGTGGCCCATGCACGCGCCAAGGGCGGGATCGCACGGATCATCCTGATGAGTGCCTTCGTGCCCAGCGGCGCCACGCCGGCGGACCTGCCCTTCCTGCAGAAGCCGTTCTCGCGCGCCGACCTGCTGCTCGCCCTCGCGAGGCCCACGCCATGAGCGGCTCCGACACGACCCTGCGTGCCAGCGCCGCCGGCCCGCTCATCTTCGTCGTCGAGGATGATGCCGGCGTTGCCCAGCTGCTGGTGCGCACGCTCGAGTCCTTCCAGTTCCAGGTGCAGCAGTTCGGCGACGGCAGGCTGGTGCTGCACCGTCTGCGGGCCGAGCACCCGGCCCTGTGCATCGTCGACCTCGGCCTGCCAGACATGGACGGCATAGAGCTGGTGCGCCAGATCGGCCAGGTCAGCTCCTGCGGCGTGCTGATCCTCACCGGCCGCGATCATCCGGTGGACCGGGTGATGGGCCTGGAGCTCGGCGGCGACGACTATGTCGTCAAGCCCTTCGAGCCGCGCGAACTCGTGGCCCGGGTGCGCAGCATCCTGCGCCGCCGCAACGCCACGGACCCGACGACGGCCACACGCCAGCGCCGCTTTGCACGCTTCCTGAACTGGACCTGGGACTGCGCGGCCAATACGCTGCGCGACCCCGAGGGCGAGGAGCATGTGCTCGGCACTTCGGAGGCCCGCGTGCTCAAGGCCTTCCTGGAGCGCCCGCACCAGATCCTCACGCGCGAACAGCTGCTGGGCCAGCCCGACCTGTCGCCGATGGACCGCAGCATCGACGTGCGCATCTCGCGCATCCGGCGCAAGCTCGAACTCGATCCCCAGAACCCCAAGATCATCAAGACCGTCTACGGCGCCGGCTACATGTTCACCGCCGCAGTCGACTGGTCCTAACCCCTGCCCCTCGACAATGAAGACACCTGCATCCCTGCTGGAACAGTTCGGCCCGCGCGAGGCCATGGAATACGACGTGGTGGTGGTCGGCGCCGGCCCGGCCGGCCTGGCCACCGCAATCCGTCTCAAGCAGCTCGCCGCTGAAA
>JBEEPT010000040.1:0-2757 GCA_041190985.1 Pseudomonadota bacterium | reverse complement strand
TTCGGCGACAGGCCTAACAGGTCTTTCAACCGGACCCGCTACGGGCTCACTGCTCTCAACATTGGTCGTGTTCATCGCTGCTCCTGTGGCCCGCGCTTCGCGTGCCGGTTAAATTTGCGTTCGGCTTCACTTTGTCCTGGCCGCTGCGTAGGCCACGCAAAGCGGCGTGTGCTCGGTGCTCCCCTCAATCGCACACTTGGCGGCAATCGGGTCGGCCCCGTTCTTGATCGCCTCCGCGACTGTGTTCTGCCGCGCCATCGTGCATGCCACGGGCGACATCAGCACCAAGGCAACGCACAAGATCGCAAATGCCCAGAGCAGCAGATCGCGGGCGGTGGTTCCGGTTGGTTGGCTCATCGTCTTCCTTTCGCTTCGGCCGCAGCCGAACTAGTCGCTCAAGCGGACCACCTGCGGCGGTCCGCGCCTTCTCGCTCCGTCAGCCAAGCTGACGCCGCAGGGGTCCGCTTAGCTCCAACGTTGGGCAGCAGGTACACCGTGCGGTGTAGCAGTTCGGCAATCGCTCCAGGCATGTCGCCAAGCGCCAATCCGCGGGTGGCGTGGCACACCGCCGTCTGTGTATCGCGCAGCATTTCGCGCAGCGCCTGTGCATCGGCGCGCAGTCGGTGCGCGTAGTATCCGGCCTCGTTCCAAGCCTGGTCAGCATATGGCCAGCTCACCGGCAGCGGCGTCCCGAGCTGCGTGCGCCGGTCGCTCGCGCACTCGTCGAGGCTTCGCCCGCACGCCGCGCAATCCACCCACCACCATCGGTAGGTTGTGCCGTCGCGCAGTTTGTAGCCGTCCGCTGCCCCGCACAGTGGGCACGCCACCAGCAGCCCAACTGTCGCATCGAGCGGACCTCGAACGGCAGGCAATGTCGGTTCGTTCATCGTTGCTCCTGTGCGGGCCGTTCGGGTCCGCTCATGCTGGCGTTGTGCTTCACGCTGCACTCGGAGCGGCCAACGTCTGCACGGCGGGCAGCACGCGCAGCAGGTGCGGCAGATCCGCGTGCCGCGCCACCAGGCCGCGCGCCAGGGCGTAGTCGATCGCCTCGCGCGCCATGTCGATCATTTCGTCGCAGTGCTCGCGCGGGTCGAGCATCGGCCGCACGTCGTACCAGCGGCGGCCGTGGCCGTCGTCCTCGGCAATGCCTTCGCACTCGATATCGCAGACGCAGGCCCGGTCGGCGATGCGCTGCTGCAGCCACTCCAGCGTGGCGGTGTCCAGGGAGGTCATGTCGGTCAGGCTCCAGATGAAGGGGGGTTGATGAACAAGCCGCGCCGCACCTCGCGCACGCAGCCGGCGGCCCACACCAGCGTGTAGGCCAGGGACACGAGGCCGACGCCGGCGGCGCCGCTGTGCGCGGCGAACCACAGCCACGCGGGCTGGCCGGCCAGGCCGATGAAGGGCGCCCAGCGGCGCGACCGTTCGCCGCCCCACTGCAGCAGCACGATGGCCGCGAGGCCGGTGACGGCGATGTAGGCCTGCAGGAGGAGCGAGGCGGTCATGGTGGCGCAGCGTCCTCGTCATCGAACAGCGGCAGCCACGGCACCTGCGGCGTGCGCGGCGGCGACGGCGGCTTGCGGTGGCTGCCACGGCGCGCGATGTTGCGGGCCACGCCGAGCAGGCAGGTGCGGTACAGATGGACCTCGAGCGCCGCCTCCAGCGTGGCCGGCCAGTGCGGGCCGCGCCGGATCTGCCGCCACGCCTGCCGCAGCAGCTCGTCGGAGGGCGGGGGCGTCTTGGCGGCCATGGCGGCGCGGAGGGGCGCTCAACTCAGGTCCCAACCGTCGATGCGCATGTGCCGGGCCTCGGGGCCGCAGCGGCCGTCGCGGCCGCGCGCCGCGTTCACCGGCACGGGCCGTCGGCCGTCGAGCGTGCAGCAGCCAGGCTGCCCGTTGCGGCGCGGCCCGTGGTCGCACAGCGCGCAGGCGCGGTACACGTCCACGCCGGCCTGGTGCGCGTGGCGCACGCGCTCGAGCAGCGCGGCGGGGGCGGCGATCACAGGTGCACCCCCATTGCGAGCAGGGACGCCGCAACCGCGGCCCAGGCGCAGAGCAGGAAGGCAATCACGCGCAGCATGTCGCCGCCGCGCGGCGGCGGGCGGGGCGAGTCGGGCTCGGTGCTGATCTGGCAGGCCTGCGGCGTCGGGCAGATGCCCGTGCCGCGCCTGCAGGCGCCGCAGCAGCTTGGCCAGGTGCGGGCCGTGCCGGCATCGAGGTCGGCCTGGGTGCGCTTGCTGGCGCGCCGCTGCTGAATCAGGATGTCGTCGAGCGCGCCCGAGGACAGGCGCTCGCCGTCGACGATGCGGCGCACGGCGTCGCGCTCTCGGGTTTGGTCGGCGACCATGTCAGGCGCTCCACCAGGCGACGAGCGCAGCGGCCAGGGCAACGCCGATGGCGATCGCGAGCAGCACGCCGGCGATGCGCTCCCAGCGCGGCGCGGCGCGGTAGTGCTCGATCGGGTTGGCGTGCTCGGCGGGCCATGCCTCGGCCAGCGTGCGCGCGAAGCGCCGCGTCGTCGGCGTGCCGTACTGCTGGGAGAGGGGGTGCAGCCTCATGACCGGCGCCCCTTGAGCTTCTTGAGCGCGGCGCGCTCGGCCTTCTTGCGCGCCACCTCGGCCTTGACGGCCATCGAGTACACCCAGCCCAGGGGCACGGTGTACTCGGTGCGGGTGCGCGCCTGGCGCACGCCGATGATGTCGCCCGGGTAGAGCGTGACGACGAGCGGGCGGCCGTAGACCGGCAGCGCGCCCAGGCG
>JBEEPT010000039.1:0-7291 GCA_041190985.1 Pseudomonadota bacterium | reverse complement strand
CGTCCAGCGCAGCCTGCAGCCGCGCAACCAGGTCGGCGTCGTTTCGATTCAGGGTGGCGATGATCCGCGCCACCAGTCCATTGCCGAACTGCTGCAGGTCTACGGCGTGCGAGACGGCCGCGTCCTGCAGCAGCTCATTGACCGCTGCCACCGCCGCCCAGCGAGCCCAGCGCCGGCCCTTGGCTGGCTAGGCGCTCGACTTCCTCGTCCTCGTCGACCTCAGCGCCCAGCACGCCGCGCCGGCGCATCTCGCCGCGGAAGGTCTCGGCGCTGAAATAGCCCGAGTCGGTGGCCTTCAGCAAAAGCTCGGCCGATGCCTCAGCCAGGCTGCTGACGCCGAAGTCGTTGAAGATCGTGACCGTGCCCGCGGCCGCCAGGCGGGCATAGAGCGCCACCAGGCCCAGCGCAGCGTTCAGCGCGTCCTGCAGATCCAGGGTGATGCGCTGCAGGGCGCACATGCCGACCGCGTTCTCCACGCCCGTCTGGGTGGCAGTGACCTGGCCGGGCTTGATCACCAGCAGCTCGGCGCCAGCCTGGCGCATGCGCTCTTCGATGGCGGCCAGGTCTTCCTTGCCTGCATTGATGGCCGCGCCGCTGTGCTCCACCCACTTCATGTCGGCGTCGGGCGTCGTGGCGTTCACGCCGTTCGACGCGCCGATGGTCAGCGCGACGCCATCGCCCAGCATCTTGGCGAACAGGATGGGCACCCGGGCCACATGCAGGATCGTCTGCTGGTCGCTGGCCGACTGCCAGTGCGCAACGTTCAGGTGCGCCACCTCGACCAGCGGCGGCCGGCCTTCCATGAAGCCGGCGCGCTCGCCGTAGAACGGGATGAACGGGATCACCGTCAGCGTCGTGACGCCGCTGTCATGCAGCGTCGCGTCCTGCCATTCCTTGCCATCCGGCCTGCGCCAGATCTCCCACTTGCCAGGGGTCAGCACACGCACCTGCTCGATGCTGGCCGTGCCCCAGGCGCCGTCCTGCTCGTGCGCCACCTCCAGCAGGCGCAGCTGCGTCAGCACCGTGGCGCCGTTGCGCCGCTCGGTGCGCCAGCCCAGGATCTGGCCGGCCTTGATCTGCACCAGGTAGGGCCGCAGCTGCTGCGCCGCCTCTTCGGCCTGCGTCATCGGCCGGGCGCCGGGCTCGCGCCTCACGACCGGGTACTCCACCAGGATGCCGCCCAGGCCGTAGCCCAGGGCCGTCTGCATGCAGTCAGCGGCGAAGGCGTGCAGGTTGCGGCCTTCGCGGTCAGCGTCCTGCATCCACTCGGACACCTGAGGTGGCGCGTCATCGCTCAGCGCCAGAGGCTTGGAGAACGGCTTTCCCGTGAGCGTGGCCACCGTCCGGCTGTAGGCCGGGAACAGGACCGCAGACGCCAGGCGGTTCTCGTAGCTCTTGGCCTCCTCGTTGGGCCACTGCGGCAGATGGCGCTTGCCGGCAGCGCGCATGGCCCTGGTGCCGCCCAGCAGATCGGCGGCCAGCTGCCAGTCGGCGGCCATGCGCTCGACGGCGGCTGATCGGGATGCGACGGTTTGGGCCATGCTGTGTGCTTTCTCAGGCGCGCAGCGGTGTCACCGTCGCCGTGTTCTTGATCGCCGGCCACTCCACGTCGACGCAGTAGCCAATCGCGGTGGTGATGTGCTGGTACTGGTTGGTCTGGTCTTCCTGGAACGTGCTGCCCTTCTGGAGCTGCACCGTCGCCAGGCCCTTGTCGCAGTACGGCGCCGTCACAGGGTTGACGAACAGACTGCGGTGGCCATCCGCCGTGCGGATCTTGGCGCGCACCGCGTTCTGCCGGTCCTTGATCGCCGGGTGGGCCAGCTTGACCTTGCGCGTGTAGGTCCAGCCGTTGCCGGCCAGGACCGCCTCGATGTCCTTGTAGTCCGACGTGTGGCCGTGCTTCTCGCCGGCCCGGCCCGCCGGGTCGCCGTAGATCAGCACATGCCGATTCTTGTGGGCCTTGAACTTCTCGACGAACTCCAGCGCCGACTGCTTGCTGACCGCGCTGGTCAGGACGATCTCGTCGAGCAGGTACAGCGCGTCGAGCCGGCGCACGCCGACCGCCGACGACAGCGGCGTGTAGTTCTGGTCGTGCATCCACATCAGCTGCTCCTGCGGCTCGATGCGGGCGCTGACGTGGTTCGCTTTGTCGTAGTCCTCGTAGATCCGGCCGGTCGCGCCGCTGAACTCGGCGCCGTACTCCTGGCCGAACTGCCGGGCACTCATCTGGCGCTTCGCGGCCGCGATCACCGACTCGGGCAGGATGTCCCAGCTCTTCCAGTGGAACAGTCCCCATTCGGGGTCGCCGCTATTCTGGGCGTACTGCGCCAGGTCGTAGTAGTGGTTCAGGCCGTCCGGCACGCCGATCAGCCAGCACCAGGCCCGGTAGTCCGGCCGCAGTGGGTTGAAGGTGTCCAGGGCTGGCCGGATGTTCTCGGCCCAGGCCGTGTCCTTGGTGTCGGCGATCTCGTCGATCACACCGCCAGACCAGATCACACCCTCCATGCGCTGGGGCTTGTCCAGGCCCACCAGCGTCACCTCGGTGCCATTGGGCAGCCACAGCGTCAGGTCCGACTCGCTGGGCGCCTTGTCGTGCGTGCTGCTGAACGTCAGCAGCTTCATGTCCTGCCAGTAGATCCGCTTCACCTGGTCGCGCGTGGGCGCCGCCAAGAAGTAGCGCTCGCCCGGGTTCAGCATCGCCTGCTTGGCGACAAAACGCTTCGCGCGCTCGGTCTTGCCGCTGCGGCGGCCGGCCGGCACCACGGGGAAGCGAATGCCCTTGCCGACGGCCTCCAGCAACGCACGCTGCACCGGGTGCTCGCGCAGCGGATACCAGCGCGCCATCTCCCGCTGCGCCTGCGGCGGCATGCTCTGATCGGCGGCCATCAGTCAGGCAGCTTGTCCGCGATCTTCTTCAGCGTCGCCGCCTTCTCATCCGGCGAGCCGGGCGCCTCCGGGTCTCGGCCGTCCTTCCAGCCGGCCTGCGCCTTCAGCCAAAAGATGGCCGCCGTGACCGACTGCGGCCCGGTCCCGGTGGCCTTCTTGAACAGCGACTGCGCCACCAGGCCGTTAGCTGTCGCCTTCGCGTCTGTCAGCTCGCTGCGGAATGCCCGGCGCAGCGTCTTGGGGTCAATCGGCGCCCCGCTCTCGGGGTTGACGATGGCCTGGCAGATCGACGGCTGGGGCACCCCACACGCCACCATGACGCGGACTGCCATGCGCTGATCGCGCGATGGCTCGAACGTAGCGCGGGCCATGTCACAGCCCGCGCGCCAGCAATGCGTGGCCGCCTCCGGCCATGTCGCGTAGATCGTCGTCCGGCGCCGGCAGCATCAGCAGGTCCGGCCGGAAGGCGGGCGGCCGATCGATGCCGGGCTCCCAGGTCGCCAACTCCTCGTCCTGCTCTCGGCCGGCCACGTAGCCCTCGGCGGCCATGCGGGCGACAACACCCCGCAGCAGCTCAACCCCCAGCGGCCCTAGGTCGCGCCGCCACAGCGTCTCCGCGGTGTCGTCGGGCCGGATCAACACATGGCGCTGGTCCAACACCGCGCCGCCGTCCATGCGGTTGCTCAGCCGGTACACCGTGCCGCCCGTCACCCGCTCGCGCATGCGCAGCGCCCAGCGCACCGCATCCCGGCCCCTGTGAAGCGGCAGCAGGCTCGGGTGGTAGCCGATGCCGCCAAACCGCGCCCGCAGCCGCGTGCGCTCGCCTATGAAGTCGTGCGAGTGCGCGGCCACGATCAGGTCGACGCCGGGCGGCATGGTCTCGGCGCGAAGGCCGCCGGCCTGGATGATCTCGACGCCGGCCGCGCACGCGGCGCGGGCGAGCCTGTCGCCTGGCGGCGCTGATACGGCCCGCACGTTGACCCCGGGCAGCGCCCGCAACGCGGCGAAGACCTCGGCGCCGAACCACTTCTGCCCGGCCAGCAGGACGTTCATAGGCCCGCCGCCTGGCGCGACATGCGGAAGCCCTGGACGGCGCGCTGGTGGCCGCCGTAGCCCGCCGACGCGCCGGTCAGCATAGATTTTCCGGTTCTCTTTGAGCCCACGACGCTGGCGGCGCTTTTCCCCTTGTGGCCGCCGCCTATTGCCTGGCTGACCTGAACCCATTTTTTATCCCGGCGCAGCGCCGCGCACAGGCCGGGGTGCGAGGTGTGGAAATAGACCGCCTTGGTACGCTCGTGGTACTGGTTCGCCTCTGTGAACTGCAGGCGGCACACTTCGTTTAGAAACTTCATGCCTACACCAGCCCCCTGCCACTCGGGCATGACGACCATACGGCAGGCGCGGATGCCGCCGATTTCAAGCCGGGGCGAGGTGGCCATGTGGCACACCGCCTCGCCGTCAACAAAGCCGACGTAATACTTTGCGGCCACCATGCGCGGCAGCTTCAGGTAGTGATGCGGCTCAAACATAGGCCAGTACGAGCCGTTTGTCTGGAAAACTTCAAGCTCAAACTTTGGGCGTCGCCAAAGTGACCCCCGTTGTAATTCGCCGGTACGGGTGTCGAACACCCAATCGGGCTCTACCCAATCGAGGATGTCGTAATGGCAGGACAGCAGCACCGCCTGACCGCCGCCGCGCTTCCATGCCTTCGAGAAGGCGCCTGCGCCGACCTTCGCAATCTGTCTGTCCACCACGCTGGTGAACTCGTCGATGACGACGCGCTCGCGGCCCTCCGCGATCAGGCGCGCCAGCCCGGCCCGGAACCGCTCGCCGTTGGACAGGGCCTGGAACGGCCGCAACCACGCCGGCACGCTGCCCAGGCCAACCGCGGCCAGCGCTCCGGTCACGTCATCGAAGGCGCCGGCCGGCGCGATGGCGTCCACGATGGGCCTGTCGGCGGGCCAGCCGGCGTCGCCGTCGTAGATGCCAACGTCGGGCCAGATCTGCCGGCCGATGCTGGTCTTGCCGGAGCCCGACGGCCCGACGACGACGCCGATCTTCCAGGCACCGTCCTCGATGGGCAATTCCGCGTCGATGGCGAAGTTGGCGCCGCTCTCGCAGTTGAACAGGCTCTTGACGCGCGCCGCCCTGTAGCTGGCGAAGTCGGAGCATCGGTTGCGGACCTCGACCTTCATGCGGCCCGCCACTCGATCATCACGCCCGAGAACTCACCGGGGCCGTGCAGCCGCTCGAAGAACCGGCCCATCTCGGCCGGCCCGGCGAAGCCGTCCGCGCGGGCGAACCGCGGCAAGTCTTGGCCCGGGCGCCCGGCCACCGCGGCCGACACGAGCACGCCGCCGGCAAGCCCCAGCCGGACGAGTCTGGCGCGGAAGCAAACCGCCTCGCGCAGCATCCGGCATGCCTTGGTGCGCTGGCCCGTGTAGAGCCGCACCGTGTCGCCCGGCGCCGCGTGCCGGCGCTTGCCGACAGCGCGGATCGTGCGCGTCTTGGAGCCGGAGGCGACCGCCCCGGCATGCTCGGCCGCGAAGCCGTACACCACGACGGCGGCCATCAGTTCACCAGCACTTTCACGCTGTACCCCATGCTCTGCAGCTTCTCGAAAACCTCCTGCTGATGCAGTTCGCCGGTGCAGTCAACCAGCACGGCGAACTTTTCCACGTAGTCGATGCCGGGTGTCGGCGGCGAGGAAACGGCTTCATCCGTCAAGACCATGGCCGCGGCCAGCTCGTCGGCGTTGAACCCGAGCAGGCCCATGTCGAACTCCAGGGCGTGCAGCGCTTCAAGCTCGACCTTGAGCATGTCGGCGTCCCAGCTCGCGTTGATCGCCAGCTTGTTGTCGGCGATGACGTAGGCCCGGCGCTGCGCCTCCGACAGCCCGGCCAGCGTGATCGTCGGCGCCTCGGTCATCTCCAGGCCCGCGGCGGCCAGGACGCGCCCGTGGCCGGCGATGATCCAGCCCCGCTCGTCGACCAGCACCGGATTCGTGAACCCGAACTCGCGCATGCTGGCCGCGATCTGCGCCACCTGCTCCGCGCTGTGCGTCCGGGCGTTGTTCGCGTAGGGCGTCAGCTCGGCCAGCGGCCGGTAGACGATGGCCAGGCGCGGCTTTTCCTGCCGGGAATTTGCCCGGGTCTTCTTGGGTGCCGCCATGTCTTCTCTCCCGCCTCGGCATCCACCGCGGCAAGGTGCCGGCATCCGCCGGCGGAACGCGCCCGTCAGACTCACGCGGGCGGCCGTCCGGCCGCGCTCCGCGCTGGGCGCATGCTGTTCGCTCTCTCGCCTAGACACCGGAGTGCGCGGTGCGAATGCATGGGCGCAGCTGGTGAGGCTGCGCCACCGGCCCAGGCCGCCGGCAACGAAGATCGAGCACCAGAACGACAAAGCCCGCCGGGCTTGCGCTGGGCGGGCTGCTGATCGGGCACAGCGGCGCTTCGTGTGCGCCGTTGGTCCCGTGGGATGCGCGATTGTAGGCACATCGTGCAGCTTTGCAACCCGTCCCAGGTCACAGGGTCAGCTTCGGCGCCAGCGCACGCATGGCATCAGCCCCAGCGATGGCCTGCTCCCGGTCCAGCTCGGCGGCCAGCCAGCGGGCCAGATCCAGCCGCACCATGGGGAACTGCGCGTCGAACTTGATCTTCCCGTTGCTGCAGCTGTTGCACTTGTCGCCGCTGAGGGTGGTGGTGCCCGGGATCAGCTTGACGCCGTGCCCGCCGCACACCTTGCAGGCGCCGTCACGGTGCCAAGCCAGGACGGCTGCGCTGATGTCCCAGGCCTCGACCCGGCTGCACTCATTGCCCATCCGGTAGGCCTTGCCGACTGCCTTGTCGGCCATGATGCCCACGGTGCTCTGGCTGGCGTGGTTGTCGCCACAGAACAGCCGCAGGAGCGCGATGGCCAGCGGGCTGCGTTTGGCAGCCAGGCCGGCCGCGCCCAGGACATCGCTGTCGCTCTGCGTGGTCTCGGGCTTGCTGCCGAGGTTGCTGCTGCGGATCGCGGAGGAGTAGCGGTCGATGATGGTCATGGAGCGTGGGCCTTCGCTTCTGGGTGATCGTGCTGCCACCAAGCCCAGACCATGCGTCGGGCGGCGGCGTACTCGGTGTTGGGCATGGCGCGCAGGATGGCCTCGCGCAGGCCGTGGCGGTTGCCGGCGCCGCGGTTGTGCAGGGCGTTGAAGGCCGGCAGGCTGCGGGCGATGGCCCGGGCAGTGCAGTCCTGGCATTTGGCGCTGTAGCCGCACCACAGCCCGGCGCGCGACCTGGTGCGGTCCTCGCAGGCGGCGGGCGTCATCGCGGCTTGGGCTGCGGCTGCCGGCCAAGCCAGCCCGGGCAGCGGCTGAGCGGGTGCGGGCCGCGGCAGAGTGGGCACAGGTGCTTCAAGGCAGCAC
>JBEEPT010000038.1:0-39084 GCA_041190985.1 Pseudomonadota bacterium | reverse complement strand
GAATAAAAGATTATCAAGCCTCCCAGACAAAAAAGTAATACCCCGCCTCGAACCCCCGATAATTCCTGACATTGATATCACGGATGCTCGATTACTTGAAAACCCATGTGGATCATAATTTCAACTATTTTTCCGGCAATACATTTAGTACAACCAAGGTAATTTTATGAACAAAAAAGGAAAATTCATTCAGATGTCGGCTAATGAATTCTCTGACTGGATAAATGCCAATCATTTCGATCGACAGATCAAAGCCATACAAAACCACCACACCTACATACCAAATCACACCCATTTCAATGGAAGCAACCACATCGCCCTGTGTGAAGGCATGGAGCGCTCCCATCTGGAACGGGGATTTTCTGAAATAGCCCAGAATATCACCATATTCCCGGATGGCGACATTGTTCTTTGTCGAAGTTTTAACACGATACCGGCCGGCATCAAAGGAGCCAATCAAAATGGTCTTTGCATCGAGAACTTGGGCAACTTTGATTTGGGCGGGGATGTCATGAGCGATCTCCAGCGCAACTCCATCGTGACAGTTAACGCCAGCCTACTGATGCGTTTTGGCCTTCCCTGCGACACCGATCATGTGATCTATCATCACTGGTGGGATCTAGATTCCGGACAACGCACCAATGGCATAGGTAACACCAAGTCTTGCCCCGGCACCGCCTTCTTTGGCGGCAACAGCGTCGCCGCAGCAAAATCAGGACTCCTCCCACTAATCGTCGCCGAGATGGGCGCAGCGGCCAACCCACCCGCGCCGCCACAGGCCGATTTCCGAGGCGAGGTAAATACCACCTCGCTCCGAATCCGCGATAAGCCTGGCTTGGACGGCACCCTACTCGGCAATGTTGCAAATGGCTCGCTGCTGGCGATCTACGAGGTACGTAAAGGGTGGTACCGCATTCATCCGACAGCACAGCGCTGGGTCAGCGGGCGATACGTCAACAGATTGGATTAACGGGATACGGATCCGATGCAAAAGTGTTTATAGGTCAGCAAAAGAGGTTTCGGCTATCACAAAAAATAATTGTAGAAATTTATGCGGAACTTAGGGGACATCAATATTTATATGCACTCAACATGTCGATTGACCCGTCAACACTACAACTTGCTCCGTCTATTTTAGGTCTCCGGTTAGCTTCACCCTGGGCAGCAGTGGAACTTTCAAGCGAACTTAACTTCAAAAGGTATCAATGATGAAAACAATTATTTTTTGTGCTGACGGAACTTGGAATGGGGTCAATGTAGATGACGACCAAGATGGCGTCCCCGACTTGACGAATGTCAGGCACTTTTTTGATGCCCTTGCAGGGGATTACCGTAAAGACCAAATTCATTTACAAAATGAACAGGAAACTCAACTAATTAAAGACGGCAAGACTGTTCAAGTTGCAAAATACCTGCATGGTGTGGGTGACTCACGCAATCCCATCACCAAGTTGTTCGAAGGTGCAGTTGGTGCTGGCGTAGTACAGCGCATAGTGCGGGGTTATACCTTTATCTCAAGAAACTACCAACCCGGAGACCAAATTGTTTTGGTTGGCTTCAGTCGGGGGGCCTACACAGCCAGAGCCTTGGGAGGTCTGATTTGCTCCGAAGGCCTTCTGCGTGAAAATGAATACGATTGGGAAGAAGAGCACGGGCGTGAAGAAGCCTATTCTGCAGGCTCATTGGTTTGGCGTCGCTATCGGGAGAGGGCGGCCAAAAACCTTTCGAGTCGTGTTAAGTTGGCCGATGCACTTGGGAATCTGCCTAGTTGGCTACGTTACTTATCTGGTGAGAAAATTACAACAAACGAAATAGATAAAATTGCCGCCATTGGTGTGTGGGATACCGTTGGCGCCATGGGTATACCACGTTTGGATGGCCAAGGACGAACCGTGGATGCATACCGCTTTGCGGATGCGGTGCTGAATAGAAAAGTTCAGTACGGTTTACATGCCATTGCCGCTGACGAAAAGCGGATGCTTTTTACACCATGCTTGTGGGAGCCGCGAGAAGGCGTTAGACAAGTCTTATTCGCGGGGGCTCACGCTGACGTTGGCGGGGGCTACCCAAAAAAAGAAAGCGAGCTATCGAAAGCCCCGTTGAGGTGGATGATGACTCGTTTGCAAGATATTGTTCCATTGAGATTTTCGGAGCAACTTCCTATCGCCAATCCTGCTGCGTTGCCTCTACACGACGAAACAAGCCATCCACTCTTCAAAGGCGGGGCGCAGTGGCGTACATTTTCTTCCTCTTCACAGTTGCGAGTCCATCAGAGCTTGCAGGATCGTATGAATGCTCTGAAAAACTATGATCCGAAACATCTCGCTCCCAGCTACTTTGACCCCAATAAGGCAGTCTTCTCGCCAATCGAAACTTAAGGATGGTGTTCAAAACACAGCAGCCCGTGCGGACTGAGCGTGGGCATGGCGCCTGACAATATGGCCATGAAGCTCGCCGCAATACTGCAATCCTCCGAACCGTCTTTCATTGTGCCAGCAGAACCTCCCTTCCGCGAATGAACTCTTGACCCCGCATTCCGGGCAAATTAGCTTCTTCGCCAAGTCAGCCTTATCGGCTGGCAAGGAAGCGGGCGGGCTGACCTCAAGGATGGCAGAAGTGCCCATCACCCCTTGACACAAATCATCGGCGCCAGCTTGGCCACCTTGCGCGCCAGCCCGGCAGCGTGCGCCGACTCCACCACCGCGTCCACGTCCTTGTAGGCGTCGGGCGCCTCCTCGGCGACGCCGCGCGGCGAGGGGCTGCGGATCAGGATGCCGCGCTGCGCCAGCTGGTCGATCACGGCGCGCCCGTTCCAGGTCTTGAGCGCCTGGTGCCGGCTCATGCAGCGGCCGGCGCCGTGGCAGGCGGACGAGAACGCCAGCGCTTCTGATTCCTTCGTACCCGCCAGCACCCAGGAGCCGGTGCCCATCGAGCCGCCGATCAGCACCGGCTGGCCGACCGCGCGCAGCGCCTCGGGCAGGCCGGCGTGGCCCGGGCCCCAGGCGCGCGTCGCGCCCTTGCGATGCACATACAACTCACGTTCGCGTCCGTCCACCAGATGCCGCTCGACCTTGCAGGTGTTGTGCGACACGTCGTAGAGCAGCGGCAGGCGCGCGCGCGGCAGGATGTCGGCAAACACCTCGCGCACCAGGTGGGTCAGGATCTGGCGATTCGCCAGCGCGCAGTTGATCGCGGCGCGCATGGCGCCCAGGTATTCCTGGCCCAGGTCGGACTGGATGGGCGCGCAGGCCAGCTCGCGGTCGGGCAGCACCAGGCCGTGCCGCGGCGCGTCCTCGACCATGCGGCGCAGGAACTCGGTGCCGATCTGGTGCCCCAGCCCGCGCGAGCCGCAGTGGATCATCACGACGATGTCGCCCTGGCGCAGGCCGTAGGCCGCCGCCGCCAGTTCGTCGTGCACGGCGGCGACTTCCTGCACTTCCAGGTAGTGGTTGCCCGAGCCCAGCGTGCCCATCTCGTCCTGCTGGCGGCGGCGCGCCTGCGCCGATACGCAGCCGGGCTTGGCGTGCAGCATCTGGCCGCGTTCCTCGGTGCGCTCGAGGTCGTCCTCGCTGCCCCAGCCGCGGTGCACCGCCCAGCGCGCGCCGCCCGACAGCATGGCGTCCATCTCGGCGGCGTTGAGCCGGATCGCGCCGGTGCTGCCAACCCCGGCCGGAATATGCTGGTAGAGCGCGTCGGCCAGGCGCTGCTGCACGCGCAGGATGTCCTCGCGCCGCAGCCCGGTCAGCAGGCAGCGCACGCCGCAGGAGACATCAAAGCCGACCCCGCCGGCCGAGACCACGCCGCCGGCGTCGAAGGCCGCCACCCCGCCGATCGGGAAGCCGTAGCCCCAGTGCGCGTCGGGCATGACGCAGGACGCGCCGACGATTCCGGGCAGCATCGCGACGTTGGCGGCCTGCTCGTAGACCTTGTGGTCCATGCCGCGCACCAGCGCCTCGTCGGCGTAGATCATGGCCGGCACGCGCATGCGGCCCTGCGGCGGAATCTCCCAGGTGTGGTCGCCGTGGCGGCGCAGCAGCTTCAGGTCCATCTCGCTTCTCCCTGCTTTGATTCGGCTCAGACGTCGACCACGGTCTGCGCCAGCCAGCCGCCGTCCTGCGGCGCGACGCGCAGCGCAGTGTAGGTCGCGCCCTTGACCTCGACCGCCGGATGGTGGCGCGGCACCGAGGCCGGCTCGCCCTGCGCCTGCGCCAGCAGCTGGTGGCCGTCGAGCTCGACCCGGAAGCGCCCGAACAGCATGTGGCGCACCGCCATCTCGTAGATCAGCGCGTTGAGCCAGGCGGCCAGCAGCAGTTCGTCGTCGGCGGCCTCGCAGCGGATGAGCACAGTCTCGCGCGGCTCGACCCCGGCCGGATCGGTGATGACCGCGGTCAGCGCCAGCGCGGCCTGCTCGAAGGCGGCCGCCAGGCTGGGGCCCAGGCCGCGCACGCCGATGTCGGCGCCATGCTCGAAATGTTCCCAACGGGCCTGCATCGCACACCTTCCGTGCCGCAGCTGCGGCGATCTTCGGCCATATTGCCCCAGCCAGCCGGAGCGCGCAACACCAGGAGAAACGCAGGAGGAACCCAAGGGGGTACCCAGGGCCCCCTCCCAGGGGGAAAACCCCGTTTCGGCCTGGCCCAGACCGCATTTACGGGCCCGCGCCGATGGCACCGAGGACAAGTCCGAATTGTTCCCGGTGTTCGTGCACAGAGGTGTGGATAACTTGTTCGCCGGCGCCTCAAGTCATTGATTTTCAATGATGGGGAATTCGATGCCCGTTTTTTAGGCAAACCAGAACTTGCACTCGCCAACAAATCTGTGGATATTTTTTGCAAAAAATGGTCGTTATCCACAGATTGTGAGAAAAGTCCGGACTTGCACCGTTTCCGGCGTCTGGCAAAACGTCGCTTGTGCACAAGCTTGTCAATTTCTCAGTGGATTGTCAAAAAACAGGAAAAACTACTTATCCACAGACTTGTGCCTGACTCTACTACTACCACTATCTTTTTAAATTCAATCTAAGTAAGCAATACAGGGAAAAGTCTCGCGGCGGATTCGACGCAGGGCATGCAGGGAAGCCTTGCTCCATTTATACAGGTGGGGGTATGTTCGAGTTTAAGGTATACCCCTCGATCAGCGCTCCGGGCAGATAATCCCGCTGGGAAGGAGCGCATCAAATGATCAGAAGGTCCTTGCTGCTTTCGGCACTTGCAGCCGTCGGGCTGATCGCCTGTGACAGGGCGGGGCAGGGCTCTGCCGCCGAAGGTGCCCAGGCTGAAGTGCAGGTGCTCAACATCTACAACTGGCCGGACTACATCCCCGAGGACATGATTGGCGCCTTCGAGGAAGAGACCGGCATCCGCGTCAACTACGACACCTTCGAGACCAACGAGGCCCTGCACGCCAAGCTGGTGGCGGGCAACACCGGTTACGACCTCGTGGTGCCTGGCGCGGTGTTCGCCAGGGCGCAGATCGAAGGCGGCCTGCTGCAGCCGCTCGACAAGTCGCGCATCCGCAACCTGGCCAACCTGGATCCGGCGGTGATGAAGATCCTCGAGGGGGCCGATCCGGGCAACCGCTACCTGATTCCCTGGGGCTGGAGCTTCACGACCGTGGGCATCAACCGCAACAAGGTCGCCAAGGCGCTGGGCGGCACGCCCATGCCCGCCGACGCCTGGGACCTGGTGTTCGACCCGGCCTACACGGCCCGGCTGCGCTCCTGCGGCATTGCCTACCTGGATTCGCCGACCGAGATCCTGCCGGCCGCGCTGCGCTACATCGGGCGCGATCCCTATTCCAGCCGCCCCGCGGACTACCGCGCGGCGACCGCGATGCTGTCCCGGGTCAGGCGCGACATCCGGCTGTTCAGTTCGACCATGATCGACGACATCGCGGGTGGCAAGGCCTGCGTGGTGGTGGGCTGGGCCGGCGACATCAACATCGCGGCGGCCCGTGCGCGCGAGATCGGTTCCGGCGACGTGATCGAGGCCTTGCTGCCCGCCAGCGGCGCCCTGAGCTTCTTCGATGCCATGGCGCTGACGCGCGACGCCCGCCACGTGGACAACGCCTACAAGTTCATCGAGTTCTACCTGCGCCCGGAAAACGCCGCGCGCATGGCCAACGAGATGAGCTACAACACCGGCAACCGCGCGGCGCTGCCGCTGCTCAGGCCCGAGATCGCGGGCAACCGGACCATCTTCGTCGAACCGTCCTACCTGCCCAGGCTGGTGCCCCCCCGCAGCTTCAGCAACGAGGCGCGCCAGGCCATGGCCAGCGCCTACAACGCCTTCAAGCAGGGCCGCTGAACATGGCAGACGCTGGTGGCAACGGGGGCTATCTGGTCACGCAGGACCTGGTCAAGCGCTTCGACGACGCGGTCGCCGTCGACGAGGTGTCGCTGTCGATCGGCCAGGGCGAGATCTTCGCGCTGCTGGGCAGCTCGGGCTGCGGCAAGTCGACGCTGCTGCGCATGTTCGCGGGACTGGAGCGGCCGAGCTCGGGCCGCATCCTGCTGGGCGGCCAGGACCTGGCGACCATGCCGCCCTACGAGCGGCCGATCAACATGATGTTCCAGTCCTACGCCCTGTTTCCGCACCTGGACGTGTGGGACAACGTGGCTTTCGGCCTGCGGCGCGAGGGCTGCCCCCGGGCCGAGCTGCGCCGGCGCGTGGGCGAGATGCTCGACATGGTCCAGCTCGGGCCCCTGGCCAGGCGTAAGCCGCACCAGCTCTCGGGCGGTCAGCAGCAGCGCGTCGCGCTGGCGCGCAGCCTGGTCAAGCAGCCGAAGCTGCTGCTGCTCGACGAGCCGCTGGCGGCGCTGGACAAGAAGCTGCGCGAGCAGACCCGCTTCGAGCTGGTCAACATCATCGAGCAGGTCGGCGTGACCTGCGTGATGGTCACGCACGACCAGGAAGAGGCCATGACCATGGCCGGCCGCCTCGCGGTGATGAGCAAGGGCCGGGTGCTGCAGGTCGGCACCCCGCGCGAGGTCTACGAGCATCCGGGCAGCCGCTTCGTCGCCGACTTCATCGGCAACGTCAACCTGTTCGAGGGCCGGCTCTCGAGCGCCGCTGCCGACCGCTGCACCATCGCCGGCGCGCTGGGCGAGATGCAGGTGGGGCACGGCAGCAGCGCCCGCCCGGGCATGGCGGTGACGCTCGCGGTGCGGCCAGAGAAGATCGCGATCGCCCGGGAGCGGCCGGCCGGCGTAGTCTGCAACCTGTTCGCCGGCCGGGTCGAGGAGATCGCCTACCTCGGCGCCCTCAGCAGCTACATCGTGCAGGCCGGCGCGGGCTTGCGCGTCAAGGTCACCGAGGCCAACACCTCGCGCCTCGAGCACAGCGACATCCGCTGGGACGATCCGGTCTGGTTCTGGTGGCACGACAGCGCCGGCGTGGTGCTGCGCGACTGAAAGGGAAAACCGCGATGAAGCTGCGGCGCATGCGCTGGCCGGGCCGGGAATTCGTGATCGGCCTGCCGTTCGGCTGGCTGTTGCTGTTCTTCTTCCTGCCCTTCCTGATCCTGCTCTACATCAGCTTCGTCGACATGGGCAACGACATCCTGCCCTTCAAGCCGCTGTGGGACGGCGCGACGGGCCAGCTGCACCTGAAGTACCAGAACTACGCCTCCATCTTCCGCGCCGAGGACGGCGCGCCGCTGGACACGCTCTACGTCCAGGCCTACCTGCGCTCGATCCGCTACGCGCTGACGACGGCCCTGCTCTGTCTCGGGCTGGGCTACCCCTTCGCCTATTTCCTGGCGCGCGCCGACGCCCGGACCCGGCCCGCGCTGCTGATGATGGTGATGCTGCCGTTCTGGACCAGCTTCCTGCTGCGCGTCTACGCCTGGAAGGGCATCCTGGCCGACCGCGGCCTGCTCAACCGGCTGCTGATGGCGCTGGGGCTGGTGGCAGAGCCGATCCAGATGCTCTACACCGACGTCTCGATGCTGGTCGGCATGAGCTATGTCTACCTGCCCTTCATGGTGCTGCCGCTCTACGCCAACCTGGTCAAGCACGACCCGCGCCTGCTCGAGGCGGCCTACGACCTCGGCGCCACGCCCTGGCAGGCGTTCTGGCTCGTCACGGTGCCGCTGTCGCGCGCCGGCATCGCCGCGGGCTGCCTGCTGGTCTTCATCCCGGCGGTGGGCGAGTTCGTGATCCCCTCGCTGCTGGGCGGGCCGCAGAACCTGATGATAGGCCGCGCGGTCTGGGACGAGCTGTTCACCGCCAACAACTGGCCGCGCGCGGCGGCGCTGGCGGTGGTGATGATCGTCGCCATCGTGCTGCCGCTGGCGCTCTACTACCGCCGCCAGGGCGGGCGCTGAAAGGGGGCAGGGCGCATGGGCTTTCTCGCCAGGCATGTCGGACGGATCTGGCTCGCGCTGGTCTACGGCTTCCTCTACCTGCCGCTGCTGTTCATGCTGGTGTTCTCGTTCAACAGCACCCGCCAGGACGCGCGCTTCACGGGCTTCTCGCTGCGCTGGTACGAGGCGCTGGCGCGCGACAGCCGACTCGTCGAGGGCTTCCTGCTCTCGCTCAGGGTCGCGGCCGTCACCGGCCTGCTGTCGGCCACGCTGGGCACTTTCGCGGCCTTCGTGCTGGTGCGCTACCGGCGCTTCCCTGGCCGCACGGCCTTCTCGGGCATGGCGCACGCGCCACTCGTGATGCCCGAGGTGGTGATCGGCCTGTCGCTGCTGCTGCTGCTGGTGGGCACGCAGAACCTGTTCGGCTGGCCCGAGCGCGGCATGCTGACCATCGTGCTGGGCCACACGCTGGTGGGCATGGCCTACGCGATGGTCGTGGTGCGATCGCGCCTGCTCGAGATGGACCGCACGATCGAGGAGGCGGCGATGGACCTGGGCGCGCGGCCGCACCAGGTCTTCTTCCTCGTCACGCTGCCCAACATCTTCCAGGCCATCCTGGCGGCCTTCCTGCTGGCGTTCACGCTGTCCTTCGACGACGTCGTGATCTCGGAGTTTCTGTCGGGCCCGGGCGTCAGCACCTTGCCGCAGGTGATCTTCGGCTACGCCCGGCGCGGCATCAACCCGACCATCTACGCCGCGGCGACGCTGCTGATCGCGGCCGTGACGCTGGCGGTCGTCGGCTACAGCGTCTGGGTGGCGCGCCAGACGCGCCGGCGCGAGCGCGAGCGGGCCGCGGCCCTGCGCGGCTGACGCCTGGCCGGGCCGGGCCGGGTTCAGGCCAGGGTGGGGTAGTCGGTGTAGCCCCTGGCAGCCTCGCCGCCGCCGTAGAAGGTGCTGCGGTCCGGCGCGTTGAACGGACCGTCCTGGCGCAGGCGCCGGGTCAGGTCGGGGTTGGCGATGAAGGCCTTGCCGAAGGCGACCAGGTCGGCGCCCTCTGCCAGCGACTGCTCGGCCAGCGCGCGGTCGTAGCCGTTGTTGACCATCCAGGCGCCGCGTCCGCCCGCGTCGCGGTAGGCGGCGCGCAGTGCGGCGTAGTCGAAGGGCTTGTGGTCGCGCGCGCCGCCGGTCTGGCCCTCGATCAGGTGCAGGTAGGCCAGGCCCAGGGGGGCGAGCTCGCGCACCAGATGCTCGTGGATGGCCTGGACCTGCGGGTCGCAGACCGCGCCGTTGCCTTCCATCACCGGCGACAGGCGCAGGCCGACGCGGTCGGCGCCGATCGCGTCGCAGCAGGCGCGCACCACCTCGACCACGATGCGGCAGCGGTTGGCGATCGAGCCGCCGTAGGCGTCGTCGCGCCGGTTCGATTCCTCGCGCAGGAACTGGTCGAGCAGGTAGCCGTTGGCGCCGTGGATCTCGACGCCGTCGAAGCCGGCGGCGATCGCGTTGCGCGCGCCCTGGGCAAAGCTCTCGACCACGCCGGCGATCTCGTCGACGGTGAGCGCGCGCGGCTGCGAGCAGTCGGCGAAGCTGCCGCTGCGCTGGCCGTTCTCGTCCTTGATCAGGTAGCACTTGGCGTTGGCGCGCACCGCCGACGGCGCGACCGGCGCCTGGCCGCCCGGCTGCAGATCGGCATGCGAGATGCGGCCGACATGCCAGAGCTGGGCCACGATGCGGCCGCCCTGCGCGTGCACCGCGGCGGTCACGGGCTTCCAGGCTTCGACCTGTTCGGGCCGGTGCAGGCCCGGGGTGTCGGCGTAGCCATGGCCTTCGGCGCAGACCGGAGTGCCTTCGCTGACGATCAGGCCGGCGCCGGTGACCGGGTTGGCGCGCTGGCCGTAATAGGTCGCCATGATCGGGGTCGGGATCTGGCCCGGCGCGCGGTTGCGCGTCAGCGGTGCCATCACGATGCGATTCGGCAGCTTCCAGGCGCCGACCTGGACGGAATCAAAGAGGCTGGGCGTGTTTTGCATCTGGGTTCTGGGTCTGTGACGGGAACTTCGAGTTTACGCAGCCGCCAAGCCGGCCGCCGCGCATTCGGGATAATGGCGGCTTCATCCCAGCGCATTGCAGCCTTGCCGAATCCGCCCAGCCCCTCCACTGCCCGTCACGCCGCCCTGCGCTGGCTGGCGAAGCTGCCGCTGCCGGTGTTCCGCGCGGCGGGGGCGCTGTTCGGCCTGACGCTGCAGACCTTCGCGGCGCGGCGCCGCTGCGTCGTGCGGCGCAACCTCGAGCTGTGTTTTCCCGAGGCCAGCCCGGCCCAGCGCCGCCGCTGGACCCGCGAGGTCTTCGTGCATTTCGGCCAGACCTTCGTCGACCGGGTCTGGCTCTGGCATGGCGATCCGGCCCTGGTCGAGCGGCGCGTGGAGCTGTCGGGCCGGGTCGACCTGCTCGAGGCCGGCCAGCCCGTGATCTGCTTCGTGCCGCATTTCTACGGCATGGACGCTGGCTGGACCCGGCTGACGCACTCGATCGGGCGCAACTGGTGGACCTTCTACGCGCCGCAGAGCAGCCCCGCGATGGACGACTGGATCCGCCAGGGCCGCCAGCGCTACGCCCAGCCGCGCCTGGTGTCGCGCCACGAGGGCGTGCGGCCGCTGCTCAAGGGCCTGCGCGAGGGCGCGGCGCTGTGCCTGCTGCCCGACATGGACCTGGGCGAGCGCGACTCGGTGTTCGTGCCCTTCTTCGGCAACGAGGCCGCCACCGTGACCTCGCTGCCGCGCCTGGCCAAGGCCACCGGCGCGCCCGTGCTGGTCTGGGTCTGCCGCGTGGTGCCGGGCGGCTACCGGGTCGAGGTGTCGGACTTCTGGAGCGGCTATCCGAGCGGCGACGACCTGGCCGACGCCCGCTGCATGAACGAGCGGCTCGAAGCCTACATACGCACCATGCCCGGCCAGTACCACTGGCTGCATCGGCGCTTCAAGACCCGGCCGCCGGGCGGCGCAGACCCCTATCGCTGCTGAGGCCGGCCAGGGCTAAGTCTGCTAAGCCTTTCGGTTGGGGCAGGTGTTCCAGCCGAACAGCGCATAGGGCGGGCACCAGCCCAGCAGGCCGGTGGCCAGCGGCAGCACGCCGAGCCAGCCCCACCAGCCCACCGTGCCGGTGGCGGCGAGCGAGATCAGCGCCACGCCTACCAGGATGCGTATGATGCGGTCGATACCGCCGACGTTCTGCTTCATGGCCTCTCCTTGCGGGAAATCCGGCCAAAACGGGATCCGGCCGGATCCATTGTCCAGTGTATGCCGCGACGGGCGAGTGTGCCTGCTGTCGCAGTTCCGGAGCCTTTATTTTCAAAAAATTCGAATCAAGGCTTCAAGCCGATTGACGCCCTGTACCAGGACCTTTTCTTAGACTTCACGCCATGAAAGACACGCCCACCCGCTACCACGGTTTCTCGATTCTGCTGCACTGGGTGTTGGGGGCGGCGCTGGTCGCGCTGTTCGCGCTCGGTCTCTACATGCACGAGCTGCCCTTCTCGCCGCAGCGGCTCAAGCTATTCAACTGGCACAAATGGGCCGGCATCGTGGTGCTCGGGCTGTCGCTGCTGCGTCTGCTCTGGCGCCTGATCCAGCGTCCGCCGGCCTTGCCGGCCGGGATCGAGCGCGCCATGCCGGGCTGGCAGTTGCTGGCCCACAAGGCGACCCACCTGGGCCTCTACCTGCTGTTCTTTGCCGTGCCGCTGGTCGGCTGGGCCTACAGCTCGGCGGCGGGCTTCCCCATCGTGCTGTTCGGCGTGCTGCCGCTGCCGGACTTCGTGCCGGTCAACAAGGAGCTGGCCGACGTCCTCAAGGAACTGCATGAGCTGACGGCCTGGGCCATGGCGGCGCTGGTGCTGCTGCATGTGGCGGGCGTGCTCAAGCATGTCGTGATCGACCGCGACGGCCTGATGGCGCGCATGCGCTTTGGCCGTTCCTGAGATCAAGTCTTTGTCTGGTTTGGAATTTTCAGTGGTTTATCGTATGAAACAGCAATCTGTCCTGGCCCTGCTGGCACTTGTCGCCGCCACCGTCTCCATGTCCGCCCAGGCCCAGCAGAAGCTGGTGCCGGCGCAGAGCGAGATCGCCTTCGTCAGCAAGCAGATGGGCGTGCCGGTCGAAGGGCACTTCCGCAAGTTCGATGCGCAGATCGCCTTCGATCCGCACAAGCCGGCCGCGGCCAGGATCGCGTTCACGGTCGACATGGCCAGCGCCACGCTGAGCCGCGAGGTCGACGCCGAACTGCCCAAGCCGGTCTGGTTCAACAGCGCCAAGTTCCCGCAGGCCACCTTCCAGTCGGGCGCTGTCAAGCCCCTGGGCGGCGGCAGGTTCGAGATCGCGGGCAAGCTCGCGATCAAGGGCGTCAGCAGCGAGGTCGTCGTGCCCGTGACGCTGACCCAGTCGGGCGCCACGACCACCGCGACCGGCGCCTTCCCGATCAAGCGCCTGAGCTTCAAGGTCGGCGAGAACGAATGGGCCGACACCTCGATGGTCGCCGACGAGGTGCAGGTCAGGTTCAAGCTCGCGCTGACCGGCGTGGGCAAGCTGTAAGTCTTCTTCCTTCAATTTTTTCACCGGAGCACACACCATGCGCAAGACCCTCTCCCTGTTCGCCGCCGCCCTGCTGTCCGCCGGCGCCGCCCAGGCCGCCGACTACGCGATCGACCCGAGCCACACCTTCGCGACCTTCGAGATCGGCCATTTCGGTGCCTCGGTCAACCGCGCCCGCTTCGACAAGAAGGAGGGCTCGGTCCAGTTCGACCGCGCCGCCAAGACCGGCAAGGTCGACATCGCGATCGACATCGCTTCGGTCAACTCCGGTACCGCCGCTTTCGACAAGCACCTGCAGAGCGCCGAAATCTTCAACGCGGCCCAGTTCCCCAAGGCACGCTTCGTGTCCGACAAGTTCGTCTTCGGCGGCGACAAGGTCAGCGAAGTCCAGGGCCAGCTGACCCTGCTCGGCAAGACCCAGCCGGTCACCCTCAAGGCCAACCAGTTCAACTGCTACGACAGCCCGATGCTCAAGCGCGAGGTCTGCGGCGGCGACTTCGAGGCCACCATCGACCGCACCGCCTTCGGCGTCAACTACGGCGTGGACTGGGGCTTCCCGAAGAATGTCCGCCTGGTGATCCAGATCGAGGCGGTCAAGCAGTAAGCACCCGCATCTGATGGCCGCCCCGGCCATCGGTAGCCGCCCCGCCCGGTTCGCTCCCGGCGGGGTTTTTGCTGTGGGGGCGGCTCAGTCGCGGCCAGGCAGTTCGCCGGCGGGCTCAGGCCCGGCGCCGCCCACCCAGCAGCGGGGCGGGCCTGACGCCCGTGACCAGCGCCGTGCCGGCCAGCACGATGGCGCCGCCCGCCAGGGTGTGCCAGCCCACCGTCTCGCCCAGGAAGACCCGGCCCCACAGGATGCCGAAGACCGGAACCAGATAGGTCACGGTGAGCGCGGCGGTGGCGCCCAGGTCGGCGATCAGGCCGAAATAGAGCAGGTAGGCCACCCCGCTGCACGCCACACCCAGCGCGAGCACCGCGAACAGCACGCTGGCCGACGGCATGGCTGGCAGCGGCGCCGAGGCCGTCACCGGCAGCAGCAGCAGCGTCGCGGCCCACATGCTGCCGTGGGCGTTGGCATGGGGCTCGACCGCCGGGGCCGACTTGGCGTACTGGGTCGCGATGCCGTAGCAGCAGGCCGCCCCGAGCCCGGCCACGATGGCCAGGCCACCGCCGGCCGGCAGGTTCAGCGCTTCGATCCCGGCCAGCAGCGCAACGCCCGCGACGCCTAGCGCCAGGCCCGCCGCCACGCGGGGCTCGGGCCAGTGGCGGGTCCAGGCCGAGCCGATCAGCGCGGACCAGATCGGCGCCGTCGCGTTGAGCAGCGACAGCAGGGAGGCCGATGCGGTCCTGGCCGCGAAGGCGAACAGCAGGAAGGGCAGTGCCGAGTTGAAGCAGCCCAGCAGCAGGTAGTGGCGCCAGTGCCGGCGCGCCTGCAGCGGCTTGCGCAGGCTCGCGGCGACGGCCGCGAGAAACAGCGCCGCCAGTCCCACGCGCGCGAGCACCAGCGGCACCGGTCCGAAGCTGGGCACCGCGATGCGCATGAACAGGAACGAGCCCCCCCAGATGGCAGACAGCAGGATCAGGCGGGCGAAGGCTGTGACGTTCATGGCGCGCGGGTCGGTGAAACAATTGCCACCATAACCGAATTCTTGAGATCACTTCGTCCTGCGCCAAGGGACGCGAGGAAGGCTTGCGATGAGTTTCAACACCTGGTGGCTGTTCGTCCTGATGACTTTCGTCGTCTCCGCGACGCCCGGACCCAATATGCTGCTGGTCATGACCACGGGCGCGCATCACGGCCTGCGTGCGGCCATGGCGTCGATGGCCGGCTGCATGAGCGCCTTGCTTGCCATGATGAGCCTGTCCGCCACCGGACTGGGCACCCTGCTGCAGGCCTTCCCGGCCCTGTTCGACGCGCTGCGGCTGGCGGGCGCCGGCCCTGTTCCGTCCGGCCGCAGGCTGGCGCCTTGGCTGCGGCAGCCGCGCTTCATGCGGGGCTTCAACCGCCTCTGCGGCGCGGTCTTCGTCGGCTTCGCGTTCCTGATGGCCGTTTCCGGGCGCTGAACGCCGGCCGCAGACCGGCTGGGCGCCGTCAGCTGCGCGCTCGGTGCCGCGGCTTGCCAGACGCCGGCCTATGCGTGAGACTAGCAAGGCCCGCCATACACAGACGCAATACGCAAGGAGGATCGCGATGGCCGACGAGAAAGAACGGAGCCAGGCCGGCGGCAGCGCCGCCGCCCAGCTGGAAGCCGATGTGCGGCGCGCGGTTGAGCTCGGCCTCAACGTGCAGGATCAGGTCCGGCAGCTGATGCTGCAGCAGATCAGCTCGGGCCGCTTCGACCTGGCGGCGCTGCGCGAGCTGAGCCAGGCGGTGCTCAACGGCGCCCTGGCCGGCGCCCAGCCCGCGCTGGCGCAGACGCAGCAGGCGCGCGAGATGCTGCAGCAGGCCGTGGGTGGCCTGGACGGCGCGCTGGCCCAGCTGGCCCAGACCGCGAACCTCGCGCTGCAGGAGGCGGCCGGCAAGGCGCAGGCCTTCTCCGAGAGCGACCTGGCGCGCGCGCGCGCCGACCTGGCCCGGCTCGAGTCCATGTTCCTCGACACGCTGCAGGCCACGGCCGGCAGCACGCGCGACGCGGCCGGCAAGATCCTGTCCGAGCTGGCCAGCCACGCGCGCATCAACGGCTCGGCGGTGGGAGCCCAGCTGCAGGACACGCTGGTGGCGACCGCACGCCAGCTCGGTGAGGCCGGCCGCGCGCAGATGGACGCCGGACTCAAGATCGCGCAGGCCGGCACCGACCTGCTGCGCCAGATCGCCGCCGGCGTGCTCGGCGGGCTGGCCGAGCAGGTCAAGCCGGCGCCCAGGACCGGCGAGGGCGGCAAGGCCGGCAAGGGCAGCCAGGGGGCCTGATGCTGTGGCAGGCGCTGGCCTCGGTCCGCGACCTGGGCCGCCTGCACGACATCGCCGCCGTCCTGATCCGCTACGGCTTCGCCGACCTCGTGCGTCGCATGGGGCTGGCCGATGCGCTGGAGCAGGCCGGCCGGGCGCTGCACTGGGGTGACAGCTACGAGCTGACCCACCTGACGCCGCCGGTGCGGGTGCGGCGTGCGCTCGAGGAGCTCGGCCCCACCTTCGTCAAGCTCGGCCAGGTGCTGGCGACCCGCGTCGACCTGTTCGAGACCGAATGGATCGCCGAGTTCAGCAAGCTGCAGGACAGCGCGCCGCCCGTCGCCTACGCCGACCTGCTGCCGCAGCTGCGCGAGGACCTGGGCGCGCCGCCCGAGCAGGTCTTCGCCCGCTTCGAGACCGTGCCGCTGGCCGCGGCCTCGATCGCGCAGGTGCACCGGGCCCGGCTCCAGGACGGCACCGAGGTGGTGGTCAAGGTGCGCCGGCCCGGCATCAAGCCGGTGGTCGAGGCCGACCTGCGCTGGCTGACGCGGCTGGCGCAGCTGGCCGAGGCCGAGAATCCCGAGCTGCGCAGTTTCAGCCCGCAGCAGGTCGTCAGGCAGCTCAGCCGCTCGCTGCGCAACGAGCTCGACTTCGGCGTCGAGTGCCGCAACGCGGTCCGGATCGAGCGCCAGTTCGCCGGCTATCTCGATGCCGATGCGCCGCGGCCCGGCGCCGGACTGGCGCCGGAGGCGCCCCTGATCGTGGTGCCGCGCGTGCACTGGCAGTGGAGCGGCGAGCGCGTCTGCGTGCAGGACTACATCGCCGGCATCCCGGGGCGCAAGCTGGCCGAGGTCGACGCCGCCGGCCTGGACCGCAAGGTGTTGGCGCGCCGCGGCGCGCGCGCGGTGCTCAAGATGATCGTGCTGGACGGCTTCTTCCATGCCGACCCGCACCCGGGCAACGTCTTCTACCTGCCGGACAACCGCATCGCCTTCATCGATTTCGGCATGGTCGGGCGCCTGAGCGAGCAGCGCCGCGAGCAGCTGATGGAGCTGCTGCTGGGCCTGGTGCAGCAGGAGGCGAAGCGGGTGGCCGACGTGCTGCTGGCCTGGACCGAGCACGGCCTGGTCGACCAGGAGGGCATGGTCGGCGAGATCGAGGCCTTCGTCGAGCAGTATCGCGGCGTGCCGCTCAGGCAGCTGCGGCTGGGCTCGCTGCTGTCCGACCTGACCGGCATCCTGCGCCAGCACCGCGTCAGCCTGCCGGCCGACCTGAGCCTGCTGATCAAGGCCTTCGTGTCGCTCGAGGGCATGGGCCGCGAGCTCGATCCCGACTTCGACATGGCGGGCGAGGCGCTGCCGCTGCTGCAGCAGGCGCTGCGCGCGCGCTACGCACCGGCGGCGGTGCTGCAGCGCGGCCTGGGCAGCATGCGCGAGGTGGTCGCGCTGCTGGCCGGGCTGCCGCAGGACCTGTCGCGCCTGCTGCGCGCGGCGCGCAAGGGCCGGCTGGACATCCACATCGACGTGCTGCATCTCAAGCGCGTCGGCAACCAGCTCGACCGCGCGGTCAACCGGCTGGTGATCGGCGTCGTGATCGCGGCGCTGATCATCGGCTCGGCCATCGTGCTGACCGTGCCGCAGGGGCCGCGCTGGCTCGGCACGCTGGGCTTCCTGGTCGCGCTGTTCGGCAGCCTCTGGCTGATCCTGTCGATCTGGGGCGCCAACCGGCGCGACCGCGACGACGATTGAGGCGCTGGCTGAGCCGGCCCTTGAGCACCTAGACCAGGGTGACGCCAGTTTTAAGTGGCTTCATCACAAAGCTGGTCTTGCAGTCCTGAACACTGGGGTGCTTGAGCAGGGTGTCCATGATGAAGCGGGAGAAGTGATCCATGTCGGCGACGACGACCTTGAGCAGCAGGTCCATCTCGCCAGTGAGCGCGATGCAGTCGACCACTTCGCTCCAGCCCTGAACGGCTGCAGCAAAAAGATCCAGCGGGCTGTGCCTGTCGTTGCCTGCAGGCTTGGTCATGCGCACCTGGATGTAGGCCGTCAACGCCAGGCCCACCATGCGTGCACGCACCAGCGCGACGTAACCCGCCAGGACGCCCGCCTCTTCCAGCCTTCGCACACGGCGCAGTGCCGCCGAAGCTGACAAGCCGACCTGGCCGCCGAGCTCTTCATAGGAAAGGCGCCCCTGTTTCTGTAGTGCAGAAATAATGTGTTTATCTATGGAATCAAGTTCAAAATACTCTTTCATTGGATAAGTTTTGCATGATTCATGCCTTATTGATGGGGTTCTCGCTGAATTTTGCAAAAAAACTGTGAGGGCTTGAGCCTAAAGTGGTGTCTTCAACGCTAGCTACAGGAGACACAGTCATGGCTGACCTTTTTGACAACCCCATGGGCTTGATGGGCTTCGAGTTCGTCGAGTTCGCCTCGCCCACCCCCAATGTGCTCGAGCCGCTGTTCGAACAGCTGGGCTTCACCCTGGTGGCGAAACACCGTTCCAAGGATGTGGTGCTGTACCGCCAGGGGGGCATCAACTTCATCGTCAACCGCGAAACCACGAGCCTGGCCGGCTACTTCGCCGCCGAGCACGGCCCCAGCGCCTGCGGGCTGGCCTTCCGCGTGAAGGACTCGCACCAGGCCTATGCCCGCGCGCTTGAGCTGGGCGCCCAGCCGCTCGAGATCCCCACCGGCCCCATGGAGCTGCGCCTGCCCGCCATCAAGGGCATCGGCGGCGCACCGCTCTACCTGATCGACCGCTTCGAGGACGGCAAGAGCATTTACGACATCGACTTCGAGTTCCTGCCCGAATTCGAGGACCCGGCCAGCCGCCACCCCGTGGGCCATGGCTTCAAGCTGATCGACCATCTCACGCACAACGTCTACCGCGGCCGCATGGCCTTCTGGGGCGGTTTCTACGAGCGCCTCTTCAACTTCCGCGAGATCCGCTACTTCGACATCCAGGGCGAGTACACCGGCCTGACCAGCCGCGCGATGACGGCGCCCGACGGCCTCATCCGCATCCCGCTGAACGAGGAAAGCGGCAAGGGCAGCGGCCAGATCGAGGAATTCCTGATGCAGTTCAACGGCGAGGGCATCCAGCACATCGCCCTGCTGACCGACGACATCATCGCCAGCGTGGACGCCCTGCAGTTGGCCGGCATCCCGCTGATGACCGCTCCCAACGATGTCTACTACGAGATGCTGGCCGAGCGCCTGCCCGGCCACGGTGAACCCACGCCCGAGCTGCAGGCGCGCGGCATCCTGCTCGACGGCTCCACCGCCAAGGGCGAGAAGCGCCTGCTGCTGCAGATCTTCTCCCAGACGCTGCTGGGCCCGGTGTTCTTCGAGTTCATCGAGCGCAAGGCCGACGAGGGGTTTGGCGAAGGCAACTTCAAGGCCCTGTTCGAGAGTCTGGAGCGCGACCAGCTGCGCCGCGGTGCCATCCAGGTCGAGGAGGTCGCATGAGCCTCGTGCAAAAGATCCTCCACATGGCTTCTCATCGCTGCCACATCCAGGCCTTGCGCGAGCTGTCCAGCCAGCCCGGATTGAGGCGCGACGAGGACACGCCTGCCTGAGTGCGGCATCCGGTCCTCAAGGTCGACTCGGCGGACATCCAGCTGGCCGAGTCCGCCTCTCCCGTGAAATTGATTTCCGAAGAAATGCCCCGCCTCTTGACGTGACAAGACGCGCGGGGCAGCCAGCCAGCCGGCTGGTCAGCTTTCGACCGTCAGGCCCATGGCTTCCACGGTCATCCCCAACCTGGCGGTATCTCCCGGGATCCGGTGACGTCCATCAGGGCGTGTCCACACCGCCTTGGCCGGAGCGAACAGCTCGAAAGTCAGACGGTCGGCAGTGGCAGCGCCGTCGTGTACTTGATTTCCTCCATGCAGACACTCGAGCGCACCGCGGCCACGCCCGGCAGCTGCATCAGCGTGTCCAGCAGGAAGCGCGACAGTGACGGCAGGTCACGCGCGATCACCTTGAGCACATAGTCGAAGTCGCCGGTGACCGCATAGATCTCCTGCACCTCGGAGAGGTTGACCAGCAGGTCCTTGAACTTGCGCAGCTCGCGGATGTGACCGCGCTCCATGGAGACGTGGATAAAGGCGGTGACGGTCAGCCCCAGGCGTATGGCGTCGAGCCGTGTCGTGTAGGCGGCGATGAACCCGGCCTCTTCCAGCCGCTTGTGACGACGGTGGCACTGTGGCGCCGAGAGGCTGGCCGCCTGCGCCAGCTCGAGGTTGCTGGCCCGGGCGTTGGCCTGCAGATGGTTGAGGATGCGCAGGTCGATGCGGTCGAGTTCTATGGTTTCCAAGATATTTCTCCTGGTTCAATTTCTATGAAAAATCGTTTCAAATTCTAGCGTTTACCAGGCAATAAAACGAAAAGACATTGCGGGTTCATGTGGCTAAACTTTCTTTGGATCCGGTGCCGTCCAGGCGCCGCGCTCCACACCAAACCACATCAGGAGACAGAGCCACATGACTACCCGCTTACGGTTCGCCACCCTCGCTGCATCGCTGTTCGCTGCATCTGCCATCCCGACGATGCCGGCCTTCGCCGCGGACAAGGCGGTCGCGATCACCGCCATCGTGGAGCACCCGGCGCTTGACGCCGCCCGCGACGGTGTCAAGGATGAACTCCAGGCTGCCGGCTACGAGCCCGGCAGGAGCCTGAAGCTCGACTACCAGAGCGCCCAGGGCAATACCGGCACCGCGGCGCAGATCGCGCGCAAGTACGTCGGCGAAAAGCCCGACGTGATCGTCGCGATCGCGACGCCGAGCGCGCAGGCCGTGGTCGCCGCGACCAAGCACATCCCCGTCGTCTACAGCGCCGTGACCGACCCGGTCGCCGCCAGGCTGGTCAAGAGCTGGGACGCCTCGGGCGGCAACGTCACCGGCGTGTCGGACCTCTCGCCGCTGCCGCGCCATCTGGACCTGATCAAGCAGATCGTGCCGACCGTCAAGAAGGTCGGCGTGATCTACAGCCCGGGCGAGGCGAACTCGGTCGCGATCGTCGATGCGCTGAAGAAGGCCAGCGCCGCCGCCGGACTGACGCTGGTCGAAGCCGCCGCCGCGCGCACCGTCGACGTGGCCAGCGCCGCGCAGAGCCTGGTCGGCAAGACCGACGTGATCTACGCGCCGACCGACAACAACGTGATGTCGGCCTTCGAGGGCATCGTCAAGGTCGCCCAGCAGGCCAAGCTGCCGGTCGTCGCCGCCGATACCGATGCGGTCAAGCGCGGCGCCGTCGCGGCGCTGGGCCTGAACTACTACGACCTCGGCCGCCAGACCGGCAAGATCGTCGTGCGCATCCTGAAGGGCGAGCAGCCGGGCGCGATCGCCTCGCAAACCTCGGCCACCTTCGAGCTGCACGTCAACCCGGCCGCTGCGGGCAAGCAGGGCGTGGTGCTGAGCGAGGCGCTGCTCGGCTCGGCCAAGGTCGTCATCAAGTAACCGACGCGAGGCTTTTCCACCATGTCGCTCATCGCATCCCTGGGAGCGCTGGAGATCGGCCTGATCTTCGGCCTGGTCGCCCTTGGCGTCCTGCTCTCGTTTCGCATCATCAATTTCCCCGACCTGACGGTCGACGGCAGCTTCCCGCTCGGCGGGGCAGTCGCTGCTGCGCTGATCGTCGCCGGCTGGAACCCCTTCGCCGCCACCGCGGTGGCGATCGTGGCCGGCGCGCTGTCCGGTGCGATCACCGCCTGGCTGAACGTGAGCCTGCGCATCATGCAGCTGCTCGCGTCCATCCTCGTCATGATCGCGCTGTATTCCGTCAACCTGCGCGTGATGGGCAAGCCCAACGTCGCGCTGATCGATGAACCGACGGTGTTCTCGGCGCTGGCCATCGACGGCGTGCCGGACTACTGGATGAAGCCGCTCGCGCTGCTCGCGATCGTGATCGTCGCCAAGCTCCTGCTCGACCTGTTCTTCGCCTCGGAAACGGGCCTGGCGATGCGCGCCACCGGCGGCAATCCGCGCATGGCACGCGCCCAGGGCATCTCGACCGACCGGCAGACGATCGCGGGCCTCGCGCTCTCCAACGGCCTGGTCGCGCTGGCCGGCGCGCTGTTCGCGCAGAGCCAGGGCGGCGCCGACATTTCGATGGGCGTCGGCACCATCGTCATCGGCCTGGCCGCGGTCATCATCGGCGAGACGCTGGTGCCGGCGCGCAAGCTGGCGATCACGACGCTGGCCTGCCTGCTCGGCGCGGTGCTGTACCGCTTCTTCATCGCCGCCGCGCTGAATACCGATTTCCTCGGCCTGCAGGCACAGGACCTCAACCTCGTCACGGCGCTGCTCGTCGCCGTCGCGCTGATGGTCCCGGCCTGGAAGCGCAAGCTCGCCGGCACCTTCCCGAAGCGCGCCGCCACGACTGTCGTCACCCCCGTCCAGAAGGAGGCCTGCTGATGCTGCGCGCCCGCCAACTCGAGAAGACCTTCAACCCCGGCACCCCGATCGAGAACCGCGTGCTGCGCGGCCTCGACCTGGAGATTCCGACCGGCCAGTTCGTCACCGTCATCGGCTCCAACGGCGCCGGCAAGTCGACCTTCCTGAATGCCGTCTCCGGCGACCTGTTCGTCGACCGCGGCACGATCGAGATCGACGGCACCGACGTCACGCGGCTCAATGCCACCCAGCGCGCCGGCAGGGTCGCCCGTGTCTTCCAGGATCCGATGGCCGGTACCTGCGAGGCGCTGACGATCGAGGAGAACATGGCGCTGGCTTTCAAGCGTGGGCAGTCGCGCGGCTTCGGCTGCGCGTCGAGCAAGGCGCTGCGCGAATTCTTCCGCGAGAAGCTCGCGATCCTGAAGCTTGGGCTGGAGAACCGGCTCGAGGACCGTATCGGCCTGCTCTCCGGTGGCCAGCGCCAGGCGGTCAGCCTGCTGATGGCCTCGCTCAGGCCCTCGCGCATTCTGCTGCTCGACGAGCACACCGCCGCGCTGGACCCGAAGACCGCCGCCTTCGTGCTGGAGCTGACCGCGCGCATCGTCGCGGACGCCAAGCTGACCGCCATGATGGTCACGCACTCGATGCGTCAGGCGCTGGACTTTGGGCAACGCACGGTGATGCTGCACGAGGGCCGCGTGATCCTCGACGTGGAAGGACCGCAGCGCCATGGCATGAGCGTGGAGGACCTGCTGCACATGTTCGAGAAGACCCGCGGCGAAACGCTGGATGACGACGCTCTCCTGCTCGCCTGAACACCCCCCAAATACCGAGAGATTCCCATGAAAGAACTGCTTTCCCGCTTCGAGTCCCAGGCCCCCGAGATCGTCTTCGAATGGCACGACAGCGAGACGCCGGCCAAGGGCTGGGTCGTCATCAACTCGCTGCGCGGCGGCGCCGCCGGCGGTGGCACGCGCATGCGCCAGGGGCTGGATCGCCGCGAGGTCGAGTCGCTGGCCAAGACGATGGAGGTCAAGTTTTCTGTCTCCGGTCCGGCGATCGGCGGCGCCAAGTCGGGTATCGACTTCGATCCGGCCGATCCTCGCAAGGACGGCGTCCTGCGTCGCTGGTACAAGGCGGTGACGCCGCTGCTGAAGACCTACTACGGCACCGGCGGCGACCTGAACGTCGACGAGGTGCACGAGGTGATCCCCATCACCGAAAGCTACGGGCTCTGGCATCCGCAGGAGGGCGTCGTCGTCGGCCACTTCCAGCCGAGCGAGAGCGAACGCATCCAGAAGGTCGGCCAACTGCGCGTGGGCGTCAAGAAGATCGTCGAGGATGCGCGCTTCACGCCCTCGCCCGAGCGCAAATACGTCGTCGCCGACCTGATCACCGGCTGGGGCGTCGCCGAGTCGGTGCTGCACTACTACCGTATCTACGGCGGCTCGGTGGTGGGCAAGCGCGTGATCGTGCAGGGCTGGGGCAATGTCGGCTCGGCCGCAGCGTACTACCTGGCGCAGGCCGGCGCGAAGATTGTCGGCATCGTCGACCGCGCGGGCGGCCTGGTGAAGCCGGCAGGCTTCGCGCTGGACGAGGTCAAGGTGCTTTACCTCGGCAAGAACGGCAACCAGCTCAACGCTGAGAACCTGCTGTCCCCCGCCGAGATCAATGCGGAGGTGTGGTCCATCGGCGCGGAAGTCTTCCTGCCCTGCGCCGCCTCGCGGCTGGTGACGCGCGAGCAGGTGGATGCGCTGATCGCAGCGGGCCTGGAAGTCGTTTCCAGCGGCGCCAATGTGCCGTTCGCCGACAGCGAGATCTTCTACGGCCCGATATACGAGCGCGCCGACCAGCAGGTGGCCGTGATTCCCGACTTCATCGCCAACTGCGGCATGGCGCGTGCCTTCGCCTTCCTGATGGGCCAGGGCATCGAGGTGTCCGATGAAGCGATCTTCGGCGATGTCTCCAACACGATCGAGTCTGCGCTGGCCCGCTGCCACGCCCGCTCCGGTGCCCAGCAGCAGATCGCGAGCACCGCGTTCGAGATCGCGCTGGACCAGCTCGTGCGTTGAATCGTTGAGCCATGCATTCGCTTGACTCCTCCGCCCTGCAAGAGGCGCTCGCCGGCCTGCCGCAGTGGACGTGCGATCCCGTGCGGCCGGCGCTGGTGCGGCGGTTCGTGTTTGCCGATTTCGCGCAGGCCTTCGCTTTCATGGCAGAGATGGCGATCCGGTCCGAGAAGCAGGACCACCATCCCGAGTGGTTCAACGTCCACCGCTTGGTCGACGTCACGCTCACCACCCACGATGCCGGCGGCATCAGCGAACGGGACATCACCTGGGCCCGTGCCGCCGATGCGGCCTTCGCACGCCACCTCTCTCCAACCTTTCAAGCAGGCGCCTGAGCATGAACGTCCCGACCCCTTCCTCCCCCAAGCACGGCCTGGCCGCCGGTGACTCTGCTCACCCGGGCCGCGCCGACTGGACCATTCCCCAGCACTGGGAGCGCTACACGGCCCAGGAGCACGCCACCTGGAAGACGCTGTTCGAGCGGCAGGCACGGCTGTTGCCCGGGCGGGCATGCGAGGAATTCATCCAGGGCCTGCGCGACCTGCCGCTGGATGCCGAGCGCATCCCTGACTTCCGCCGCCTCAACGAGGTGCTGGAGCGGCGCACCGGCTGGCAGGTCGTCGCGGTGCCGGGTCTGGTGCCGGACGATGTGTTCTTCGAGCACCTGGCGAACCGGCGCTTTCCTTCAGGCAACTTCATCCGCAAGCCCCACGAGCTCGACTACCTGGAGGAGCCGGACATCTTCCATGATGTGTTCGGCCATGTGCCGATGCTGATGAATCCCGTGATTGCCGACTTCATCCAGGCCTATGGCGCGGGCGGTTTGCGGGCTCAATCGTTCGGGGTGCTGGACAAGCTGGCCCGCGTCTACTGGTACACCGTGGAATTCGGGCTGGTGCGCCAGGCCGATGGGCTGCGCCTGTACGGCGCGGGCATCGCCTCTTCGCCCAGCGAGACGGTGTTCTCGGTGGAGGATGCGTCCCCGAACCGGATCCGCTTTGACCTGGAGCGGGTGATGCGCACCCGCTACCGCATCGACGACTTTCAGGAGACCTATTTCGTGCTCGACGACCTGGACGAACTGATGGCGCTGGCCCGCATCGACTTTGCGCCGGCCTACCAGCGTGTCGCCGGCAGCAGCGACTTCGTGCCCGGGGACCTGCTACCCGGGGACACCGTGATCTCACGCGGAACTGGCCAGTACCATGCCGCCAAGCGGGAAGGGGTCGTGGCATGAGTGCGCAGCGGAAAACCGTTATCGTCACCGGCGCGGCCGGCCACCTGGGCCGCGCCGTGGCCGAGGTCTTCTGCCGGCGCGGGTTCAGTCTCGTGCTGTTGGACCGGCAGGCCGACGCGCTGGCCTCGGCCGTCGACGCCATGACGGATGCCCTGGCGGTCCCGGTGGACCTGCTCGACCGCGCCCAGGTGCGCGCGGCGATCGACCAGGCCGTGGCGCGTTTTGGCGGCATTGATGTCCTGTGCCATGTGGCCGGCGGCTTCCGGATGGGCGAGGCGGTCCACGAGACTTCCGGTGCCACCTGGGACTTCCTGATGGACCTCAACGCCCGGACGCTGGTGCATGTGGCCCAGGCGGTCGTGCCGGTGATGCTGGGGCGTGGCCGCGGAAAGATCGTCACCGTGGGTGCCGGCGCGGCGCAACGGGGCGCGGCGCAGATGGGCGCGTACTGCGCCTCCAAGAGCGCCCTGATCCGCCTGACCGAATCGATGTCGGCCGAGCTGCGCGACCAGGGCATCAACGTCAACTGTGTGCTGCCTTCGATCATCGACACGCCGGACAACCGCGCCGCCATGCCCGACGCCGATGCCTCGCGCTGGGTGCCGCCGGCCCAGCTCGCCGAGGTGATCGCGTTCCTGGCCTCGGACGCGGCTGGCGCCATCCACGGCGCAGCGCTGCCGGTGACTGGGCGGCTCTGAGGCGCGAGACCGGTGCAGTTGACCATGCTCGCCCTGATCGGCCTTCCTGGCGCTGGCAAGACAACCGTCGGGCGCCGGCTCGCGAACGCGCTCAACACCTCGTTCGTGGACCTGGACCGGCGGATTGAAGAGGTCGTTGGCTGTCCCATCGCGCAGTATTTTCGCGAGATGGGTGAGGCAAGTTTCCGCGCTGTCGAAGCTCAAGTCTTGCGCGAAACCCTGGCCCAGGGTGTCGGCGTGCTTTCAACCGGGGGTGGGTCTATCCTGCGGGAGGAAAGCCGTTTGCTGCTGCGCCGGCATGCGCAAGTGGTCTTCCTGGAGGCGCAGCCGCGCGAACTGCTCGAACGCCTGCGTCCAGACGGACGCAGGCCGCTCTTTCAAGGTGTCGATCCGGAGGCCCGGCTGCACGAGTTGCATGCGGCGCGTGATGCGCTCTATCGGGCCACTGCGCACCACATCGTTTCGGCCGGAACTGGACGGGCGGGCAGCGTCGTACGCCGCATCCTCGCCATTCTCGACCCAGCGACCTGCCGTGGCACGCTCCATTCGCGGTGAATTCATTAAAATCAAGACCTTAGTGCAGGAACCGAAGATGCAGAATTGGTCTCCCTCCTCCTGGCGCCAGCGGACCGCGCTGCAGATGCCCACGTATGCCGATCCAGTGGCGCTCCAGGAGGTCGAAGCCCGCCTGTCGGCCCTGCCTGCGCTGGTTCTCCCGGGCGAGGTTTCTCAACTGCGTGAGCGCCTGGCTGCGGTTTCCCGCGGCCAGGCCTTCCTGCTGCAGGGTGGCGATTGCGCTGAAAGCTTCGACGAATTCGGCCAGGCGAGCCTGGAGTCCACCTTCCGCGTGATCCTGCAGATGGCCGTGGTCCTGACCTATGCGGCTGCCTGCCCGGTGGTCAAGATCGGCCGCATCGCCGGACAGTTCGCAAAGCCGCGATCCTCGGACACCGAAACCATCGCTGGCGTCACCTTGCCCTCCTACCGCGGCGACATCATCAACGGCAGCGCATTCACGGCGCAGGCGCGTCAGCCTGATCCGTCACGCCTGCTCAGAGCCTATTCGCATTCCGCGACCACGCTCAATGTGCTTCGCGCCTTGGCACAGGGCGGCTTCGCGGACCTGCACCGAGTGCATCGCTGGACCACCGATTTCGTCCGCTCCAGCACGCAGGGCGAGCGCTTCGAGGAACTCGCCGACAGCATCACCCAATCGCTGGCCTTCATGGAAGCCTGCGGCTTCGATGCGGCGCGCGCCCCCCAACTGCACGCAGTGGAGTTCTATACCTCGCATGAGGCGCTGCACCTCCAGTACGAGCAGGCCTTGACACGGCCGGGCGAGCGTGAAGGAAGCTGGTACGCCGGCTCGGCACACATGCTGTGGCTGGGGGAGCGTACCCGCCAGGTCGAAGGCGCGCACGTGGAATATCTGCGCGGCCTCGACAATGTGATCGGCGTGAAGCTGGGCCCCGCGGCGGGGGAGGAGGACGTGCTGCGTCTGCTGGATGTACTCGATCCGCATCAGGAGCCAGGACGCATGGTCCTGATCGCCCGCATGGGAAGCGACCGGGTGACGGAGTGCCTGCCGCCGCTGCTGAAAGCGGTGCGCCGGGCTGGACGCACTCCCGTCTGGTGCTGCGATCCCATGCACGGGAACACGGTGAGCTCCGCGAGTGGCTACAAGACCCGGGATTTCGATCGCATCCTGCAGGAGGTGCGTGGCTTCTTTGCGGCGCACGAGCAAGAAGGCACCTATCCCGGCGGGCTGCACTTCGAGATGACGGGCCAGGACGTCACTGAATGCCGGGGCGGCGCACAGGCAGTCTCCGACGCGGGGCTGTCCACTCGCTACCGCAGTGCATGTGATCCGCGCCTGAATGGTTCCCAGAGCCTGGAGCTCGCGTTCCTGATCGCCAGGGTGTTGAAGAGCGTGCGCAAGCAAGGACAGCAAGACCGGTCTCGCACCGGCAGTTGCCCGTCAGACTGAGACGGCGCCGCGCGGTTCTGGAAACTGTCCCAATGGCATCCAGCTGCGGTTGCCGGCGTTAAGCTCGGGGTCTGCGCTGGCCGGGATGGCTGGCCAACCAGGCGAATTCCATGACCCCGATCACCGACATTGAAGACCTGCGCCGGCTCGCCCGCAAGCGCGTGCCGCGCATGTTCTACGACTACGTCGATTCCGGCAGCTGGACCGAGAGCACCTACCGCGCCAACCAGGCCGATTTCCAGGAGATCAAGTTCCGCCAGCGCGTCGCGGTCAACATGGAGGGGCGCAGCACGCGCACCAAGCTGGTCGGGCAGGACGTCGCGATGCCCGTGGCGCTGGCGCCCACCGGCCTGACCGGCATGCAGCACGCCGACGGCGAGATCCTGGCCGCGCGCGCGGCGCGGCGCTTCGGCGTGCCGTTCACGCTCTCGACCATGAGCATCTGCTCGATCGAGGACGTGGCCGGGCAGGCCGGCCCGGGTTTCTGGTTCCAGCTCTACATGATGCGCGACCGCGCCTTCATCGAGCGCCTGCTCGGCCGCGCGCGCGACGCCGGCTGCCCGGCGCTGGTGCTGACGCTGGACCTGCAGATCGCCGGCCAGCGCCACAAGGACATCAGGAACGGCCTGTCGACGCCGCCCCGGCTCACGCTCGCCAACCTGCTCGACTTCGCGACCAGGCCGCGCTGGGCGCTCGGCATGCTGGGCACGAAGCGGCGCCAGTTCGGCAACATCGTCGGCCATGTCAGCGGCGTCGACGACATGGGATCGCTGGCCGCCTGGACCGCCAGCCAGTTCGACCCCACGCTCGACTGGGACACGGTGCGCTGGATCCGCCAGCGCTGGGACGGCAAGCTCATCCTCAAGGGCATCCTCGACGCCGAGGACGCCCGGCTCGCGCTCGGCAGCGGCGCCGACGCGCTGATCGTGAGCAACCATGGCGGGCGCCAGCTCGACGGCGCGCCGTCCAGCATCCGCGCGCTGCCGGCCATCGTCGACGCCGTCGGCGATCGCATCGAGGTCCACATGGACGGCGGCGTGCGCAGCGGCCAGGACCTGCTGCGCGCGCGTGCCCTGGGCGCGCGCGGCTGCCATGTCGGGCGCGCCTTCCTCTACGGCCTGGGTGCGCTCGGCGAGGCCGGCGTGACGCGCTGCCTGGAGCTCCTGCACAAGGAGCTCGACACCACCATGGCCCTGTGCGGCCAGACCCGGATCGACCAGGTCGGCAAGCAGATCCTGGTGCCGGGCGACTATCCCGGCTCGCCCTGAAGCGCGCCGGCCTGCATCTGCATTGCCATTTCCGAGTACCACCCATGAAATCCCGCTTCCACTTCAAGACCCTGTGCCCCGTGGCGGCTGCCGGTGCGATCGCCGTCGCCGCCTTGCTGCATCCGGCGGCCGCGCTGGCCGACAGCCAGCCGCCGATCAAGCTGCTGGTCGGCTTCCCGGCCGGTGGCAGCTCGGATGCCATCGCGCGCCACCTGGCGCAGGGGCTGCAGCAGGAGCTCGGCCGCAACGTGGTGGTCGAGAACAAGCCGGGCGCCGGCGGCCAGATCGCCGCGCAGGCGCTCAAGGCCGCGCGTCCGGACGGCAATACCCTGTTCGTCTCCAACAGCCACACGGTGGCGATGATCCCGCTGACGCTGCAGAACCCCGGCTTCGATCCGGCCAAGGACTTTGCTCCGGTGGGCCTGGTCGCGATCAACCCCGACGTGATGGCGGTCAGCACTTCGGTGCTCGGCACCACCGGCAGCGGCCTGCGCGTGCTGGCGCAATGGGCCAAGGCCAATCCGGGCAAGGCCAACGTCGGCGTGCCGGCGCCGGCCAGCGCGCCGGACTTCGCGGTCGGCCTGGTGGGGCGCGCGCTCGGTGCCGACCTGGTCTCGGCTCCCTACCGTGGCGACGGCCCGGTCGCGCTCGACCTGGTGGCGGGCCAGATCCCGGCCGGCATCGGCTCGGTGGCGGCCATGCTGCCGCATGCCAAGGCCGGCAAGGTCCGCATCGTCGCCGTCAACGGCACCAGGCGCCTGCCGCAGCTGCCCGACGTGCCGACCTACGCCGAGCAGGGCATCAAGGGCTACGAGGAGGTGATCTTCACCGCCGTGTTCGCGCCCGCCGGCATGCCCGCCGCCATGCTGAAGGACTACAGCGCCGCGGTCGCCAAGGTCGCGAAGTCGGCCGAATTCGGCGACAAGCTGACGGCGCTCGGCGTCATCCCCGCGTCGAGCACCGCTGCCGAACTGGGCGCGCGCGTCGAGGCCACCCGGAAATCCTGGAGCGCGATGGTCAGGAACGCCGGCTACAAGCCGCAGTGATCCTGGGCGCGGCGGTCGCGGCCCGGCGCAAGGCGGGCGCTCACCAGCCCAGTCCCTTGCGCAGTCCGATCAGTACCGCCATGCCGACGACGAAGGGCAGCCAGGGCTTGCGCATGCGCAGCGTCACCGCGATCACTGCCAGCCCGGCCAGCAGCCTGGGGTTGAAGGGCTGCAGCTGTTCCTGCACCAGCAGCAGGTCGGGCGCGACCAGCGCCGCCAGCGCGGCGGCCGGTGCGTAGCGCAGCGCCCGCTGCAGGCCGGGCGGCAGCCGGCCTTTTTCGCCCGGCAGGATGAAGCTGCCGCGCGTGAGCAGCGTCGTCGCCGACAGCAGGCCGAAGGCTAGCCAGGGCCACCATTCCTCAGTCATGCGGCCTTCCTCCTGTCCTGCCAATGCTCGGCCGCGAAGCCGACCACGATGCCGGCCACGATCGCCGCGAACAGGCCCAGGCGCAGCGGCAGTGGGCGCAGCAGCACGGCGGCCAGGCCGGCGGCCAGCGCGGCCAGCAGCATGGGGCGGGTGCGCACCAGCGGCACCAGCATGACCATGAGCGCGATCGTCCCCATGAATTCAAGCGACCAGTCGCGCGGCAGGACGTTGGCGCCCAGCACGCCGATCAGCACGCAGGCCTGCCACAGCAGCCAGCAGTAGATCGCCGGTGCGAGGTAATAGCCCCAGCGCCGGCTCGGGTCCTGCGTGGTCAGCAGCTGTCCCGACAGCAGGGTGAAGGCGTTGTCGGTCAGCAGGTAGCTGCTCGCCAGGCGCTGGGCCCAGGGCCGATCGTGGAAGGCCGGCGCGATCGTTGCGCTGAAGATCACGAAGCGCAGGTTCAGCACCAGCCCGGTCAGGAAGATCAGCCACAGCGGCGCGCCCGAGGCGATCAGCGGCAGCGCGCCGAGCTGCGCGGTGGCGGCGAACACCAGCAGGCTCATGCCCATGGATTCGAGCTCGGACAGGCCGGTCGAGCGCATGGCGATGCCGGTCACGATGGCCCAGGGCACGGTGCCGACCGAGAACGGCAGCACCGTGCGCAGTCCTTCGCGGGCGCCAAGGCGGAAAGCGGGATTCATCGGGGCGGGAGGTAAAAAGTCACCAGTCTAGTGCCTGGGCGCCAGCCGGCGCCATGGGCGGGTCATGCGTGCCTCTTATGATGCCGGCTTGAAACCGGGCCGAGGCGCGCTGTCGCACGCACAGCGCCGATAAAAAGGAAACAGCATGACGGGATTATCGACCTGGGGCACCTGGCTGCGCCACGGGCTGGAGCTGGCGGCGACCGTGGCCTTCGCCCTGTCGGGCGCGATGACGGGGGCGCGCAGCCGCCTCGACGCCGTCGGCGTCTGTGCGGTGGTGTTCCTGACCGCCTTCGGCGGTGGCACGCTGCGCGACATCCTGCTCGACGTCCGGCCCTTCTTCTGGGTGCGGCATGTCGAGTATCTCTGGGGCGTGCTGGCGCTGGCCCTGGGGGCGATGATCTTCATGCGGCAGCGCCACTTCGAGCCGACCGAGCGCGCCATCCAGCTGCCCGACGCGATCGGCCTCGGGCTGTTTGCCGCGGTCGGGGTGGACCTGGCCCGCGTCCACGGCATGCCCGCGCTGGTGGCGGTGCTGATGGGCGTGATCACGCCCGTCTTCGGCGGGGTGTTGCGCGACCTGGTCTGCAACCGGATCCCGGAAGCCTTCAGCGACCACCGGCCCTACGCGCTCTGCGCCTTCCTGGGCGGCTGGTTCTACCTCGGACTGGAGGCGCTGGACCTGTCCGAATGGGTGGCGCTGAGCGCCACCGTCGCCTTCACCGCCGGGCTGCGGCTGCTGGCGCTGCGGCTGGGCTGGCGCTTGCCGGTCTGGCGGGTATGAGGGCAGGCGGCGTCAGCCCGGCGAAGCGCCTGCCAGCCGCATCCGGGTCGACGCAGCGCGTCGCTCACCACTCCAGGCCGTCGGCGGCGTAGTCGGTGGCCTTGCCCTCGAAGAAGTTGGTGCGCGTGCCGTTGGGCTTGCTGAAGTCGTCGAACCAGGGCACCGCGTTGACCACGCCGGGGTAGATCAGGCCGAGGTTGAGGTCGAGCGCGCGCCGGTTGGCCAGGCCCTTGACGAAGTTCTCGACCACGTCGTTGGTCAGGCCCAGGAAGCCGCCCTGGATGATGTACTGGCCCCAGCCCACCTCGAGCTCGACCGCGTCCTTGATGAGCTGGACGGCATCGCGGCGGAAGGCCTCGTCGTAGAGCCCGGGGTTCTCGGCCTGGAAGGCGTGGTGCAGGTTGGTGAACAGGTCGAGGTGGGTCTCGCCCTCGTCGCGGTTGATGTACTTGATCATGTCCGCGCTCGCCAGCATCTTGCCGTTGCGCGCCAGCGTGTAGAACACCAGGAAGGCCGAGTAGAAGTAGATGCCCTCCAGGATCACGTTGCCGACGATGGCGCGCGCGAAGTTGGCCGGGGTCGGCTCGTCCTTGAGGATGGCCGAGCTGCGCATGATGAACTCGTTCTTCTTCGCCAGCATGCCGTCGCGCTCGAACATCATGTAGACCGCTTCCGGATCGAGCGAGACGGCCTCGATCATGAACTGGTAGCTGCGCACATGCACGCCTTCCTCGGCGGCCTGGCGTGCGATCGCCAGGCTGACCTCGGGCGCGGTGATGTGCTGGCCGATGTTGTGGATCAGGTTGTTGAACTGGATGCCGTCGAGGTTCGAGACGAAGGCCAGCGCCTTGTCGTAGGCGTTGCGCTCGCGCTCGTTGAGTCCGCCGCTGCGGTAGGTCTCGCGGTCGGCGCCGAGCGGAATCGACTTTGGGAACCAGGTGTTGGCCTCCATGCGGTCGTAGATGTCGGTCGCCCACTTGTACTTGACGCGGCTCATGTTCATGAGCTGGTCCTGCGGCCCGAAGGCGATGCGGCGCTCGTTGGTGATGCGGGTGGTGCTGGTCATGTTTGTGCCGGCTTCACTGGCAGGCCTCGCAGTCGGGGTTGTCGATCGAGCAGAAGTTGGCCGGTTCGGACGCTTGCGCCTGGCTGGCCTGCGGCAGCGCGGCGGCTGCGATGGCGGTCTTCGTGACTTCCTTGGTCTTGGTCTGGCCGCGCAGGTAGTAGGTGGTCTTGAGGCCGAGCTTCCAGGCGCTCAGGTAGATCTCGGCCAGCTCGCGGCCCTTGGTGCCCTGCTTGACGAAGATGTTGACGCTCTGCGCCTGGTCGATCCACTTCTGGCGCGCGGCGGCGCTGCGCAGGATCCAGGACGGATCGATCTCCCACACGGTCTTGAGCAGGTCGGGGCGGCCGTAGCGCACGCAGGGATCGACCACCTTGAACTGGCCGCTCATGTTCTTTTCCGAGCGCTCGATCTCGAAGATCGGCTCGATGCAGGGCGTGGTGCCCGTGAGGATCGAGATCGTCGCGGTCGGCGCGATCGCCATCACGTTGCTGTTGCGCATGCCCTGGGCCTGGACCCGGGCGCGCAGTTCGGCCCAGGCGGCCTCGCCCAGGCGCGTCTCGCGGCTGCGCGCGGTGTCGATCGGCAGCAGGCCGCGTGACCATTTCGAGCCCGGGAAGGATTCGTAGGCACCGCGCTCGGCGGCCAGCCCGCAGGAGGCCGCAATCGCGTGGAAGCTGATCAGCTCCATCGCCTGGTCCGAGAACGCGACGCCGGCCGCGCTGTCGAAGGCTATGCCGCAGGCGACCTTGGCCTCGGTCTCGCCCATCAGGCCCAGGCCGACCGGGCGGTGGCGCAGGTTCGACGCCCGGGCGCGGTCCGAGGGGTAGAAGTTCAGGTCGATCACGTTGTCGAGCATGCGCAGCGCGGTCCCGACGGTGCGCGCGAGCTTGTCGCCGTCGAGCTGGCCGTCCTTGACATGGCGCGCCAGGTTGACCGAGCCCAGGTTGCAGACCGCGGTCTCGCTGTCGCTGGTGTTGAGCGTGATCTCGGTGTTCTTGGTGATGAGGCCGTTGACCGTCCAGGCGTGTGTTTCAGAGTCGACGCTCAGACAGTAGGCGTCTTCGTTGGGTAGATTCACCAAGCCCTTGAACGTAGCATGCAGCTTTTGGGTGTAGCCGTCTTTCTTGAGGTTTTCCAGAAAGCGGGTGGAGGCTTCGGATGTGCGGCTGGCTGCCAGCTGGGTTACCGATTCGGCAATGCGGCAACCTTGGATCGAGGTGATGAGCAAGCGGTACAGCGGCTTGCTCCAGTAAGCCTTTTTTCCGCCACGACCATCGGGCAGCTCGTGCTCTTCATGGCTTCGCATCTGGTTGATGGAGGACTTGACGCCAAAGTTGGCCCACAGGATTTGCAAGCTCTCGATCAAGCCTAGGTCGATGGAGGCCAGCGCCATTGTCGTTACCTCGTGGCTGGCGACGATATTGCCATCGGCTTGGTACAAACCCCGCAAATACGCCGCCACCGTGGCGCGGTCGCCTTGCCAGACCAGCGCCGGCACTTGGGTCTTGGTTTCGGGCGTGAAGCCGTGCTCAGCCAGTACGCGCCGCAGCGGTGCCGAAGCCAAACGGGCCTTGCCGAGTTGAGGGTCGATGCGGAACTGGGGGGTATTGACCGATGTCGTGTTCAGTACTGTGTTGCCATTCAGCACTTGATGAACCGTTTCGGTGGTGGTTTGCAGACAGGCAAAATCGTTCTTCCACACGTCGATGAACACATTGTGTTCGCCGAAAGTACCATCGCCTGCGATCAGGCCCATCAGATAGCCTAGTTCGGGGTTGTGTTGCTGGCCCCACAGCCCTTCAAGCTGCTGGGTAAGCAGCTTGTCGCCCGGCACCAGATGTTGGGCTTCAACCCAGCCACGGTCCTTGACCCAGACTTTGTGGTCAGGTGTGACCTTGTGGCTGTAGCCTTCGTTGGTTTCGATGCGCACGATGGGCGCGTTGGGGCGCGGCAGCAGCATTTCCGAGGCGGTGTAAACGCCGTCCATGCCCACCACCTTGTTTCGACCACCCAAGCGGTAAAGCTCACCCACGGTCATCAATCCTCGATCCGTGACAACGCGCTGATCTGCCGTCATGCAGCAGAGGTTGGAGCTGTGCACCACGCCGACATGGTCCTGCGGGCTGCGGCGGTTGCACTCGTCCTTGAAGGTGATCCAGGGGTGGCCGGTCTCGAACAGATTGGTCAGGATGCGCTTCCAGACCTCCATCGCGGGGCGCTGCTTGTAGGCCCGGCCCTCGCGCTCGAGTTGCTCGTAGCGGGCCTTGAAGGCGTCGCCGTGGAGCTCGTGCAGCTCGGGGTAGAGCTGGGGCTGGAACTCGCTCCAGACGCCGTTGCTCTCGACGCGCTCCATGAACAGGTCGCAGACCCAGGCGGCCGGGAAGATGTCGTGCGCGCGCAGGCGGTCGTCGCCGAACTCCTTCTTGAGCTCGCAGTAGTCCCAGAAGTCCGGGTGCCAGACCTCCAGGTAGGGCGCGAAGCTGCCCTTGCGGCGTCCGCCCTGGTTCACGCCGACCGCGGTGTCGTTGTAGATCTTCAGGTAGGGGATGACGCCCGAGCTCTTGCCGTTGGTCGACTGGATATGCGAGCCGGCCGCGCGCACGCGCGTCCAGTCGGTGCCGATGCCGCCGGCGTACTTGCTCAGGCGCGCCGACTCCTCGATCGTGCCGAAGATCGAGGCGAAGCGGTGCTCGCCGGCGGCGGGGTCGGCGCTGATCTGGTCGTTGACGGTGTTGAGGTAGCAGCTCGACAGCTGCGAGTGGACGGTGCCCGAGTTGAACAGCGTCGGCGTCGAGGCCATGTAGTCGAAGCTCGACAGCAGGTCGTAGAACTGGATCGCGCGCGCGGTCGGATCATCCTCCTGCAGCGCCACGCCCATCGCCACGCGCATGAAGAAATGCTGCGGCAGCTCGATCAGCTGCTGCTCGCGGTCGCGCATCAGGTAGCGGTCGACCAGGTTCTGCAGGCCGTAGTAGTCGAACTGGAAGTCGCGCTCGGGCCTGATCGCGGCGTCGAGCGCCGCGAGGTCGAAGGCCTCGGCCATGCGCGGCGCGTAGCGGCCGGCGGCGACGCCGCGCGCGATCGTGTCGGCCAGCGCGGGATAGCGCGCCGAGCCGGTCGCGATCTTCATCGTTTCGGCCAGCAGGTAGCGCGCCGCGACGAAGGTGAAGTCGGGGTTCTGGGTCGAGATCAGGCCGGCGGCTGCCTTGTTCTGGGCCTGGAAGATCTCGCTCGTGTGCATGCCGTCGTAGACCAGCAGCCTGATCTGGCTGCGCAGCAGGCCCAGGTCGACATTCAGGTCCTGGGTGGCAAATTCGTTGAGTCGCTCGATCTTGGCGAAGTCGAAGGCTTCGCGCGAGCCGTCGCGCTTGATGACGTCCATGGGGTTTCGATCCTCCCGTCGAATGGTTCCGAAAAGCACCAGGTCGTGGAGGATGGAAACGGGCGGCCGGCCCCGGGCGGGCCGGGGCGATGCGGCAGCGCATTCCCGTCACCCCGGGGAATATGGTGCTGGCGATGATCGGGCCGGTATTCTGGCTTGCCGTCTTCCTTCTCCGCGCCTTCCCGTGCTTGCACACAGTGGCATCAGGCGGAGTCGTCAGGCTCACAGCAGCGGGGGCTGCGCCGGAATGGCTGCGCACTGCAGCTTCACCGGCTTCCCGTTCAACGTCGCCCGGCTTGGCGGGACGACGCACCCGAAGCCCGGCATCATACCGGCTTTGGCATGACCCCTGCCGGTGCGCGGAGCCTGTGGCAGGTCGCGCTCAGACCCGGCGCCGGCGCCAGATCCAGCTCAGGTCGTCGAGCGCAGGCACGCCGGCCAGCGCGACCAGCAGCAGCGCCAGCGGCAGGGTGGCGAGGTAGCCGACCTGCTTGAAGCCCAGTGCCCCGATCACGCCACCACAGAAGAAGCAGACCGCGAGCTGCAGCAGGAGGCGCAGCCGGGCCGGGTTGCCGTGTACCTGTGGCAGCGATGAATCGGGCGAATTCCAGTACGCCATCTTGCCGAGCTCGATCCCGATGTCGGTCACCAGCCCCGTGATGTGCGTGGTGCGGATCTCGGCGTGCGAGAGCTTGGTGATGAGCGCGTTCTGCAGCCCCATGATGAAGCTCAGCAGCATCACCGTCAGCGGCACGAACAGGCCGGCGACATGTGACAGCCGCTCACCCAGTGCGCCGAAGCCGAGCAGCAGCAGCGCTTCGGCCAGCAGCGGGAGTGCAAACTCGCTGTGCAGACGCCGCCGGCGCGCGAAGTTGATCAGGATGGCGCTGCAGGCCGCGCCACCGATGAAGGACAACAGCGCGCCGAAACCGGCCAGATAGGCGCGGAATTCGCCGAGCGCGAGGTGGTCGGCCATGGCCGAGACGATTCCCGTCATGTGCGAGGTGTACTGGTGCACGGCCAGCAAGCCGCCCGCGTTGGCGGCACCGGCCACGAAGGCCAGCACCAGGCCGAGCTGGCGGTTGGCAGCGGCACTGCGCCGGCTGCCGGTCAGTTTTCGGGCGTAGTGGATGGGCATGACGGTCTCGCTGCGGCCTTGTTCCGGTGCCTTTTGTTATGTGCATGACATGTTAATCGTATTAACATGCGGCCTCGTCACCAGACCCCAGCCATGCCGTGGAACAGAAGACCGCCCGCCTGACCCTGCTCATCGATCCCGCCAAGAAACGAGCGCTCGAACAGCTGTGCGCGCAGCAAGACGTGACGCCGTCCCAAGTGGTGCGTCAACTCATCCGCGACCACCTCAAGCGCCACGGCGTCGACTGGCAGCCCAGTGGCCAGCCCGATGTGATGCCGGAACCCGACTGAACGAACCCGGCTCGCGCACGCGATTTCCCGGCCGCGCCACACTCCACCGAAAAGGAAACCCCATGAGCCAGCTCCCGCCCTGCCCGAAGTGCCAGTCCGAATTCACCTACGAGGACGGCGCGCTGCTGATCTGCCCCGAATGCGGCCATGAATGGAGCGCCGCCGAGGCCGCACCGGCCGAGGATGCGGCCAAGGTCTGGAAGGACGCCAACGGCAACATCCTGCAGGACGGCGACACCGTGACCCTGGTCAAGGACCTCAAGATCAAGGGCTCGTCGGCCGTGATCAAGGTCGGCACCAAGGTCAAGAACATCCGCCTGATCGAGGGCGACCACGACATCGACTGCAAGATCGACGGCTTCGGCGCGATGCAGCTGAAGTCGGAGTACGTGCGCAAGGCCTGAGGCGGCGCCGCTCCCGCGCCTTCAGGGCGCCAGGCCGCCCCAGGCGTTGAGGGTGGCCTGCGAGCCCACGGTGCCACACACCCTGGGGTCCAGGGCCTGCACCCGCAGGCGCGCCAGCAGCTCGGGGCGGTCGCACACCGACTCCATCAGCCAGGAGCCGAAGCCGGCATCGCGCAGGTGGTCCTCCAGCGAGGTCACCCGCGCATGGCCCGCCACCTGGCCGGCCTGCAGCGCCTTGCTGCCCATGCCCCACAGGGGCATGGCGTAGACCGCCGGCCCGGGCCCCTCGGCGCGCTGCGCACGCTCCATCGCGATGCCCAGCGCCGCGCCGGTGGACAGCAGCGCCTCGCCGCCCGGATGCTCGCCCGGCCGCACCTGCAGCCACTGGCCCGGCGCCACCCGCGGCACCTCGGTGCCGAAGCAGGGCTCGCCGGCCTTGCCCAGTCGCAGGTAGGACGGCTGCGGATGCTCCA
>JBEEPT010000037.1:0-5908 GCA_041190985.1 Pseudomonadota bacterium | reverse complement strand
TTGGCCTTCAGGCCGGTCAGGATGCCGGTGAAGTCCGTGGCCTTGTCGGTCGTGAATTCACGGCCCACCACCTTGCCGCCAGCGGCAGCAACGCCCTTCTCAAATTCGTCGGCAACGCCCTGGCCGTAGGCCGTGCGGTCGTCGATCACCGCCACCGCCTTGCCCTTGAGCATCTCGACCGCGTACTTGCCCAGCGTGCCGCCCAGGTGCACGTCGTCGGCCACCACGCGGAACGCGGTGTTGTAGCCCTGGCGCGTGTACTTCGGGTTGGTCGAGGACGGCGAGATCTGCGGAATGCCGGCGGCGTTGTAGACCTGCGAGGCCGGAATCGTGGTGCCCGAGTTCAGGTGCCCGATCACGCCGTTGACCTTGGAATCGACCAGCTTCTGCGCCGCGGCGGTCGCCTGCTTGGGATCCGAGGCATCGTCCTCGGCCACCAGCTCGAACTTGGCGGGCTTGTCGCCGATCTTGACGCCGGCGGCGTTGAGCTCGTCGATCGCCATGCGCGCGCCCAACTCGTTGTCCTTGCCCAGGTGGGCGTTGGGACCGCTGGTGGGGCCGACATGGCCGATCTTCACGACCAGCACGTCGGCTGCCGGCGCGGCCGCCGTCTTCGGTGCCTCCTCCTTCTTGCCACAGGCGACCAGGGCCACCGCGGCGGCCACGACAGCGAGCTTCAGATTCATGTGCATGCAAATCCTCGAACAGGTTGGGGAACAAAGCTTGTGCTGCTTCTGCTCATGCAATAAACAGGCCAGTTCAGCGTACCCCAAAACCCCAGGCCCGGTCATGGTGGAAAACCCATGACTGTCAGATTTGCACCACAGCCGTGGACACTGCACCAGCGCGGCGCTCGCCTGCGCCAGCCCGTGCCTCGTGGCTGCCTCGCGCCGGCCTCGTGCAGGGCGTGTTCAGGCGGCGCCTGCAGGCGCTGCCACGTCATGGCGCAGCAGCGCATGGCCGCGCGCCGTGTAGGCCTTCCAGCGCCGGCGTGCCGCCTCCCGGTCCTGGGCCTCCAGGCCGACCACCTCGATCACCTTGCGGTAGGCCGCGTAGCCGGGCGGCAGCTCAGGGGAAGGCAGCGCGTTGACCAGCACCTGCGCGCCGGGCCACTCGACCGCTTGGTCGGCGATCAGCACGCCCGAGCGCGCGCGCAGCCGGTCCTCGTCGCTCCAGCGCGCGTGCGCGATGAACTCGTCGGGCGCGAAGGTCCACAGCGCCTGGTCGAGCTCGCGCGCCAGGCCCGCGGGCGCGCACACCAGCGAGCGCATGCCGGCCTGGCTGGCCTTGCGCAGCAGCCGACACAGGTAATGCACCGGGTCGGCCACATTGAAGTGGAAGGCGACCTCGGCTTGCCCCTCCATGCTCAAGCCTTCTTCGCCTTGACGGCCTTGCCCGACTTCCTGGCTGGCGGTGCCGTCTCGGCGGCCTTGGCCGCCTTCACGGTTTTCGTGGTTTTCACGGCCCGGACCGGCTTCGCCGCCTTGTCGGCCCTGGCGCCCGGGGCCGTGCCGGCCGGCTGCTCGGCCGCGATGCGCGCCGCCTCGTCGACCAGGAACTGCAGCAGCAGGCCCACCGGCCGCCCGGTCGCGCCCTTGGCCGCGCCGCTCTTCCAGGCCACGCCCGCGATGTCCAGGTGCGCCCAGGGCGCCTCGCCGGCGAACTTCTGCAGGAACTTGGCCGCCGTCACCACGCCGGCCTGGCGCCCGGCCACGTTGCCCATGTCGGCGAAGTTGGACTTCAGGCCCTCGGCGTAGTCGTCGTCCAGCGGCATGCGCCAGCACAGGTCCAGCGACGCCTCGCCGGCCTCGTGCAGGCGCTGGGCCAGCTCGTCGCGGTTGGCGAACATGCCGGCGCGTACGCCACCGAGCGCGATCACGCAGGCGCCGGTCAGCGTCGCGATGTCCACCAGCGCGCGCGGCTCGAAGCGCTGCGCATAGGTCAGCGCGTCGCACAGGATCAGGCGGCCCTCGGCGTCGGTGTTGAGGATCTCGATGGTCTGGCCGCTCATGCTCGTGACCACGTCGCCCGGCTTGACCGCGCGCCCGCTCGGCATGTTCTCGCAGGCCGGGATCAGGCCGACCACGTTGAGCGCGGGCTTGAGCTCGGCCAGCGCGGCAAAGGTGCCCAGCACGCTGGCCGCGCCGCCCATGTCGAACTTCATCTCGTCCATCTCGGCCGCCGGCTTGAGCGAGATGCCACCGGTGTCGAAGGTGATGCCCTTGCCCACCAGCACCACCGGCGCCACCGCCTTGGCCGCGCCCTGGTACTTCAGCACGATGAAGCGCAGCGGCTGCTCAGAGCCCTGCGCCACTGCCAGGAAGGCGCCCATGCCCAGCTGCTCCACCTCCTTCGGTCCGAGGATCTCGGCGCTCAGGTGGGGCTTGCGCGCCAGCTGCTGCGCCGCGTCCGCCAGGTGGGTCGGGGTGGCGTGGTTGGCCGGACGGTTGGCCCACTCCTTGGCCAGCTCGACGCCGCGCACGGCAGCGCAGGCCAGCTCGAAGCCCGCGCGCACCGCAGCCGCGTCGGTCACGCCGACGTCGACGTGGCGGATGGTGCGGCCTTCGGCCTTGGACTTGGTGCTCGTGTAGACATAGCTGGCCTCGGCCACCGACTGCACCAGCGCCTTGACGGCCGCCTCGGGCAGCGAGCCGGCGTAGACGCCCAGCGTCCTGACCTTGGCGCCCTTGAGCACGCCCAGCGCCGCCGACGCGGCCTTACGCGCCTGCGCGGCCGAGCCGTCGCCCGCGCGCGCCCAGACCAGGCGGCGGGCCGCGACGCCGGGCAGGCCATAGGCCTGCAGCAGCTTGCCCGTGCCCTCTTCCAGATCCTTGGCCGCCACCGCGGACTGCACCCAGACGCTGATCGGGTCCTGCGCGTTGCGGCTCGCGGCCAGCACCTCGTCGGGACACAGCACCACCAGCGCGTCGAGCGGCCATTCTGCCGCCTGCGCCAGGCTCACGGACTTCAGTTCAAAGTTCATAATGTCGGCTCTTGTTAACTCAGTACAGATGTTATTCGATTCAACCATAAGGCGAGAGCTCTCCCGCAGCTTCGGCGCCAACCTGCTGGTGCTGTTCACCATCGTCATCACCATGCTGCTGATCCGCACCCTGGGCCTGGCCAGCAAGGGCAGCGTGAACCCGGAAGAGATCGTGCTGGTGCTCACCTACACCATGCTGGCCCAGCTGCCCACGGTGCTGACCATCGCCCTGTTCGTCGCCATCGTCTCGACGCTGGCGCGCATGTACGCCGACAGCGAGATGGTGATCTGGTTCGCGGCCGGCCGCGGCCTGGCCGGCTTTCTCAAGCCCATCCTGCGCTTCGCCTGGCCGGTGCTGCTCGTGATCGCGCTGATGGTCGGCTTCGTCTGGCCCTGGTCCAACGCCCAGATCGAGCTGCTGCGCGACCGCTACGAGCAGCGCGGCGACCTCGAGCGCGTCACGCCGGGCCAGTTCCAGGAATCCTCGGGCGGGCGGCGCGTCTTCTTCATCGACCGCGACACCGCCGGCGGCGGCAAGGAAGGCCGCAACGTCTTCATCGCCAGCACCGACGACAACGGGCGCGAGAGCATCACCTCCGCGCGTTCGGGCCGCATCGAATGGCGTGACGGCGAGCAGTTCCTGATGCTGGGCCACGGCCAGCGCCTGGAACTGCCACCCCCCGACCAGCCCCACGCCAGCCTGCGCGTCAGCCAGTTCGACAGCTACGGCATCCGCGTCGGCGGCGGCCAGTCCGCCACCGGCAGCTCGGCCAAGCTCAAGGCCCACCCGAGCTGGGAGCTGCTCGCCGACGGCGGCCGCGCCGCCCTCGGCGAGCTCAGCTGGCGCGCCGGCATGGCGCTGACCGCCTTCAACTTCGTGCTGATCGCGGTCGCGCTCTCGGTCACCAATCCGCGCGCCGGGCGCAGCGGCAACCTCGTCTTCCTGCTCTTCAGCTTCGTGCTCTACTACAACCTGGTCAACCTCGGCGTCGGCTGGATCGCCACCGGCAAGGTGCGCTGGCTGCCCTACATGCTGGGGCTGCACGGCGGCGTGCTGCTGCTGACGCTGGCCTGGCTGGCCAAGCGCCACTTCAACGTCCGGCTGTGGCCGCGCCGGCGCGCCACCGCCGCACAAGGGGGTGCCGCATGAAGACGCTGCGCCGCCTGATCTACGGCGAGATCGTCGTCGCCGTGCTGTTCGTGCTGCTGGCCTTCCTGGCGCTGTTCTCCTTCTTCGACATCGTCGACGAACTGCCATCGCTCGGCCGCGCCTCGCCGCTCGACCCGGCGCTGGTCTACGGCCTGCCCCAGGCCCTGGGCTATGTCGCGCTGCAGCTGCCCACCCGCATCTACGAGCTGCTGCCGATCGCGGTGCTGATCGGCACCGTCTTCGTGCTGGTGCGGCTGGCGCAAAGCTCGGAATACACCATCCTGCGCACCAGCGGCCTGGGGCCGGCGCGGGCGCTGCGCACCCTGCTCGCGCTCGGCGTCGGGTTCGTCGTGCTGACCTTCGCGATCGGCGACTACCTCGCGCCGCAGGCCGGCAAGACCGGCCAGCTGCTCAAGGCACGCTACCAGGGCCGCCTGAGCCTGGGCGGCACCGGCGCCTGGCTCAAGGAGCACAGCGGCGACAGCCAGTTCTCGGTCAACGTCGCCGCGCTCGGCCCCGACGGCGACCTCAAGGGCGTGCGCATCTTCGAGTTCGGCGACGGCGGCGGCCTGCGCAGCACCGTCAACGCCGCGGGCGGGCGGGTCGGCAGCGACGGCCACTGGCAGCTCGAAGGCGTGCTGCGGCGCAGCTTCGACAGCGCCGGCGGCGAGGCCCGCGTCCGGACCGAGCAGCTGCCGCAATGGTCCTGGCCCAGCGCCATCAGCGCCGAGATGGTCTCGGTCGCGCTGCTGAAACCCGACCGCATGGGCACGCTGGACCTGTTCCGCTACGTGCGCCATCTCGAGGCCAACGGCCAGAACGCCCAGCGCTACCAGATCGAGTTCTGGCGCAAGGTCTTCTACCCGCTGAGCTGCCTGGTCATGGTGGTGCTGGCACTGCCCTTCGCCTACCTGCACTTCCGCTCGGGCGGGGTCGCGGCCTACGTCTTTCTCGGCGTCATGATAGGCATCAGCTTCTTCCTGCTGAGCAACGTCTTCGGCTACATCGGCAACCTGCGCGCCTGGCAGCCCTGGCTGGCGGCCGCGGCGCCCTCGCTGCTCTATTCGATCGTCTCGCTGGGCGCCTTCGGCTGGCTGGTGCTGCGGCACTGACCCCCTTCACGCACCCCCACATCACAGGATCTCCCTCATGCTTGCCATCATCGTCTTCGCCCACGGCTCGCGCGACCCGCTCTGGCGCGCCCCGGTCGAGGCGGTCGCCCGGGCCGTGCGTGCGCGCGCGCCGGGCGTGCTCGTCGACTGCGCCTACCTCGAGCTCTGCGCCCCCGAGCTGCCCGAAGCCGCCGCCCAGGCGGTCGCCCGGGGCGCGACCGAGGTGCGGGTGCTGCCGCTGTTCTTCGGCATGGGCAAGCACGCGCGCGAGGACCTGCCGGTGCTGATGCAACAGCTGCGCGAGCACCATCCCGGCGTCGCCTTCCGGCTGCTGACCACCGCGGGCGAGCAGGCCCGCCTGACCGCGCTGCTGGCCGAGCTCGCGCTCGAGGCGCCGCCCGACGCCGAGGTGGCCGCCGCGGAGGGAGGCGCATGAACTTGCACCAGTTCCGCTTCGTGCAGGAGGCGGTGCGCCGCAACCTGAACCTGACCGAAACCGCCAAGGCGCTGCACACGTCCCAACCCGGGATCAGCAAGGCCGTGCTGGAGCTGGAGGCCGAGCTGGGCGTGGACATCTTCGCCCGCCACGGCAAGCAGCTGCGGCGCGTCACCGAGCCCGGCCAGCTGGTGCTCAGGAGCATCGAGGTCATCATGCGCGAGGTG
>JBEEPT010000036.1:0-2520 GCA_041190985.1 Pseudomonadota bacterium | reverse complement strand
TACACCGGCCTGACCAGCCGCGCCATGACGGCGCCCGATGGTCTGATCCGCATCCCGCTCAACGAGGAGTCGGGCCACAACGGCGGCCAGATCGAGGAATACCTGATGCAGTTCAACGGCGAAGGCATCCAGCACATTGCGCTGCTGACCGACGACCTGCTGGCCAGCGTGGACGCGCTGCAGATGGCCGGCATCCCGCTCATGACGGCGCCCAACGACATCTACTACGAGATGCTGGCCGAACGCCTGCCGGGCCACGGTGAACCGGTGGCCGAGCTGCAGACGCGGGGCATCCTGCTCGACGGCTCCACCGCGAACGGCGAAAAACGCCTGTTGCTGCAGATCTTCAGCCAGACGCTGCTGGGCCCGGTGTTCTTCGAGTTCATCCAGCGCAAGGCCGACGAGGGCTTTGGCGAAGGCAACTTCAAGGCGCTGTTTGAATCGATGGAGCGCGACCAGCTCCGGCGCGGCGCGATCGAGGGCGCCAAGGCCTGATCAGGCCCGGCAGGCGCGCATCACCTGCTCGCCATAGGCCTCGAGCTTCTTGGCGCCGATGCCGCTGATGCCCTGCAGGTCGGCCAGCGATTGCGGGTCGGCCTCGGCAATGGCAGCGAGCGTGGCGTCGTGGAAGATGACGTAGGCCGGCAGGTTGTGTTCGCGTGCCACCTCGGCGCGCCAGGCCTTGAGGTTGATGAAGCGCACCATCGCGTCCGGCCCCAGGTTGGCGGCGGCCACGGCGGGGGTGCTGCGCGCCTTGCTGCGCGAGCCGCGCGGCGCTTTTTCGGCCGTGACCGATTCGCGCAGCAACACCGACTGCTCGCCGCGCAGCACCGGGCGCGAGCCTGCGGTCAGCTCCAGCGTGTTGAAGCCGTCTTCGCTGCGCACGTTCAGTGCGCCCATGGCGATCAGCTGGCGCAGCACCGCGCGCAGCTGCTGTTCGCTGTAGTCGGCGCCCACGCCAAAGGTGCTGAGCGTGTCGTGGCCACGTTGCTGGACCTTTTCGGTCAGCTTGCCGCGCACGATGTCCATGGTGTGCGCCGCGCCGAAACCGCTGCGGCTGGCCTGCTGGCAGCGGTAAACGGTCGAGAGCAGCTTGCGCGCCGCGTCCGTTCCGTCCCACACCTCGGGTGGGTTCAGGCAGTTGTCGCAGTTGCCGCAGTACGGCATGTAGACGCCACCGCCCACCTCCTGCTGGCCGCTGTAGGCCTCGCCAAAATAGCCCAGCAGGCGCGCACGCCGGCAATCGGTGGCTTCGGCCAGGGCCAGCAGCGCGTCGAGCTTGCCGCGCATGACCTGCTTGAACTCTTCGGCCGCCGGGCTTTCGTCGATCATGCGTCGCTGGTTGACCACGTCCTGCAGGCCATAGGCCATCCAGGCGTCGGACGCGAGCCCGTCGCGCCCAGCGCGACCGGTTTCCTGGTAGTAGCCCTCGATGTTCTTGGGCATGTCCAGGTGCGCCACAAAGCGCACGTCGGGCTTGTCGATGCCCATGCCAAACGCGATGGTGGCGACCATCACCACACCGTCCTCGCGCAGGAACTGGTCCTGGTGCTTTTGCCGCAGCTCGGGCGCCAGGCCCGCGTGGTAGGGCAGCGCGCGGATGCCGGCCTGCACCAGCTGCGCAGCCACTTCTTCCACCCGCTTGCGCGACTGGCAATACACCACCCCCGCTTCATCGGCGTGTTCGCGTTCGATGAAGCGCAGCAGCTGCGTGCTGGCGTCTTTTTTCTCGACGATGGTGTAGCGGATGTTGGGCCGGTCAAAGCTGCTGACGAACTGGCGCGCGTCCTGCAGCTGCAGGCGCTCGACGATGTCGGCGCGCGTGAGCGCGTCGGCGGTGGCCGTGAGCGCTACGCGCGGCACATCGGCAAACCGTTCGTGCAGCACCGCCAAGCCCCGGTACTCGGGTCGGAAATCGTGCCCCCACTGGCTCACGCAGTGTGCTTCGTCGATCGCAAACAGCGACAGCAGGCCGCGTTCGCGCAGCGATTCGAGCTGGCCGAGGAACTTGGCGGTGGTCACGCGCTCGGGCGCAGCGTAGAGCAGGGTGATTTCGCCGCGCATCAGCCGGCGTTCGGTGTCAAACGCTTCTTCGGCGCTCAGGGTGCTGTTGAGGAAGGCGGCTTCTACGCCGGCTTCGTGCAGCGCGCCCACCTGGTCGTGCATGAGCGCGATCAGCGGCGAGACGACGATTGTCACCCCCAGCCCGGCCCGCTCACGCGCAATCGCCGGGATCTGGTAGCACAGGCTTTTGCCGCCGCCGGTGGGCATGAGCACCAGCGCATCGCCGCCTGCGGCGACGTGGTCGATGATGTCCTGCTGCGGGCCGCGAAAGGCGTCGTAGCCAAAGACCTCGCGCAGGATCGGAAGATGGGGAGACACGGTGTGACAGCTTAGTGTGTTGTGTTTTGATTGTCCGCTATTGGGGGCGGGTCTTCTGCGTCGGGGCTGGGACGTGTGCCTGACTCCTCATGCTGCGCGGGTACGCAGAAATCGTCGCCATGCACCCCCCCCAGCCCC
>JBEEPT010000035.1:0-4140 GCA_041190985.1 Pseudomonadota bacterium | reverse complement strand
TGGCGGTGCAGCGCAAGTCGACCACGACCGCGCCGGTGACGCTGCCGAAGGACGCCTACCTGATCCTGACCAACGCCGGTGCGGCGCAGGCGGCCGCGGGCATCGCGGACATCCTGATCTTCGCCCAGGCGGTCGGCATCGAGGCTTGAGGGTCTCCCTCTCCTTGATTCGGGGCGGCCAGGTTTCCGACTTGAGCCGCCCCGCCTTCTTCCACGAACAAGGCAAGCACGCGTGAGCACCATCCCCGTCAAGTACATCGGCCCGGACCCCTACTGGCACGGTCTGCTCTACGACACGCGACTGCGCTTCGAGCAAGGGCAGACGCTGCAACTGCCCGAGGCGCTGGCGTTGCGGTTCCTCACGCACCAGGACACCTTCGCGCGTGGCGAGGCGGTCGTCGAGCAGCAGCCGACGCCGCAGGAGGCCACGAACCAGGCGCTGGAGGAAGCCGCGAAGAAGAAGGCCGAGGAGGAGCAGAAGACCACCGAGGTGTACGAGCTGTTCGACCAGATCGACCGCATGGACAAGGCCTCGATCGCCGAGTTCTGCCTGAAGTACGGGCAGAACGTGGACAAGCGCAAGAGCCTGGACGTGCTGCGCGCTGACGCCAAGGCGTTCGTCGATCGGTTCGGGGCGACCTGATGAACCTCGAGGAACTGCTCCTCGCCTACCGCGGCGACGCGGAGGACACGGTACAGCCGTACCTGGTCAGCGACGACAGGGCGATCGAGTGGATCAACGAGGCCGAGAACGAGGCCGCGGTGCGCATGCGGCTTCTGCACGAGAGCGCCGACGCCGACGTGTGCGAGATCGACGTGGCCTCCGGCACCGCGGTCTATGCGCTGCACCCGGCGCTGTTCGAGCTCACGCACACCGCGTTCCGCCTGGACGGCACCACCGAGCGCACCCCCGTGCGGCTGGTGTCCACCGGCTGGCTCGACCAGAAGCGGCCCTGCTGGCGCGACGAGACGGGCACGCCGCTGTACGCGGTGCAACTCGAGACCACCATCCGGCTGGTCCCAGAGCCCGACGCCGCCGGCACGCTGCTGCTGGAGGGCTACAGGCTGCCGCTCGAGCCGATGGACGACGAGGACTCGCCCGAGATCCACAAGGCCCACCACCGCTACCTCGTCGACTGGGCGCTGTATCGCACCTACAGCGTCCCCGACAGCGAACTGCAAGACACCGCCAGGGCCGAGGCCGCGCTCGAGCGCTTCACCAGGTACTTCGGCGAGCGGCCGGACGCGAACCTGCGCCGCATCACGCGCGAAGACGTCGAGCACAGCAACGTCTCCTACCTGATCTGACACCCGTTTCCACCGAAAGGCACGACCATGGCCAACGCGCTGTACGCCAAGGGCAAGGAGAAGATCCTCTCCGGCGCCATCAACCTCCCGTCGGACACGATCAAGGCCTCGCTGCTGAGCTCGTCCTACACCGCGAACCTGTCGACCGACGAGTTCTGGTCGACGATCTCGGCGAACCTGCTCAACACGTCGCAGACGCTGGGCTCGAAGAGCGTCACCGCAGGCGTGTTCGATGCGGCCGACGTGACCTTCACCGCGGTGACCTCCGGCAGCACCGTGAAGGCCGTGGTGATCTGGAAGGACACCGGCACGGCCAGCACCAGCCCGCTGCTCGTGTACATCGACACGATCACCGGGTTCCCGCTGGCGACCAACGGCGGCGACATCACGATCACGTGGGACAACGGCTCCTACAAGATCTTCTCGCTCTGATCGGGGCGGCGCCTTCGGGCGCCGACTGAGATCATGACGACGATGTTCGCCAAGCTGTCCCGCACAGGGGACAGCGTCATGTATCTGGGCGCCGTCGCCCCGGGCCCCAGCGCGGGCGCGTACGCGGTAGCGTTCCTCAGCAGCATCAGCACCGTGCTGACCGCGCGGCTGAACAGCGACGGCACGCTCAACTGGGCCAAGGACGTCACGATCCCGACGCTGTCGCCAGCCGAGGGCGCGGCTGCCAGCTCATCGACGCGTCTCGCAATCGGCTTCTCTGGCGGGTTCCCGACGAAGTCCTGCATCTTCATGCTTGACGACACGGGTTCCCTCGTATGGGAAAGCGTCGTCAGCGGTCTCGATGTGATCCCGACCGAGGGACTGCTGATCGGTTCCGACAACTCGGTGTACGTGTGCGGCACCTACGAGGGGCCGCTGTTCTCCGGCTCTGGCCAGTACGACACCGCGCTGCTGAAGCTTAACCCGACCACAGGTGCGATCACGTGGCAGGTCGGACTGAACGACACCGGCACCACGGGCTTCAATGACAGCGGCAAACGCTTTGGGTCGATGTGCCAGCTTTCCGGCGGGGACATCGTCATCGCGCTGTGGGGCCCGGGCTCGACCGACGATGGACACGGCCACGTGCAGCGGTTGTCGTCGTCGGACGGCTCAGTGGTGTGGACGCGCGCGATCAACTTCGGGTCCGGCGCTCCCGATGCCTTCTACCCGTCGAATCTCCAGATCGGCATCGACGGCTCTGACAACATCTATTGCGCAGGTCTGGCCTGGAACTATGGCAGCGGCAACGAATACCCCGTGGTCAAGCTGGCCTCCGACGGCTCTACCGTGTGGGCTCGCAACGTCCGCAAGGGAACTGGGTCGCCGACCTTCAACCCGAATCGAGGCGCGCTGACCGCGGACTCGAATGGCGTGCAGATCGCCGGCAACATGCTTTCCGGCAAGCATGGGCACCTGAGTGTCCCGGCTGACGGCGCTACAGGCACTGGCAACGTGCCGTTGACGCACTACACGCCGGGCCTGTACTCGAACACCGTCGTGCGAGCAGGTCAGATCGGCTCGTCGGTGCTCTTCGGATACAGCGAGTACACCGACGTCGACTTCGACGACAACTCCCTGTACATCGTTCAATCGCCAGCAGGGTCTGGCGACGACGGCACGTACGGGTCGACGGTGCGTGCGACCATCAACTACAACCTGGTCTCCGGCACGGCCACCGTCTCGACGCCGGGCACCTGGACTCGGCCATCGGCGCCCTCGCTGTCGCTGGGCTCCGACTTGGGCGTGAGCGTCGGCACTGGGACGTTGACCAGCTCGGTGGTCCCGCCGGCGGTCACTTGCGCGGCGACTTCCCTGGGCTCTGTCACGCAGTTCGGTCCGGACGCGTACATCCGCGGGTACTCGCTGGCTGCCCAGCCGTTCGCGGTTGTCGGCTCGAACATCATCGTCAGCCGCTCCTACCCGAACGTCGGCCTGACGCCGCCGAGCACGACCTTCGGCACCGCGGTGGCCACGCGCCAGCAGCGCGCCACGGCGCTCGGCCCGACGAGCAACTTCGGGACGCCGGCCTACCAGCCGAACACCACGCGCGCGGCCGACAGCCTCGGGATCGTGCTGGCCGGCATCGGAACGCCGTTCGCCACGCTGGGCATCGCGCCGGAGCCGTCGCAGCGGGCCTCGAGCCTGGGGCCCACGGCACGCGTCGGCACGCCGACGGCGACCAACGTGCTGGCGGTGCAGGCCTCGGGCTCGCTGTTCACGGTGTTCGGCACCGCCTCGGCGCGGTTGACGCAGGTGGCCAGCGGGCTGGAGCCGGGCGCGCAGTTCGGCACGGCCAAGGTGACGATGTCCCGCAGCGCGAGCGGCTTCCTGGCGACGCAGATGGGCACGCCGCGCATCGTGCTGTACGGGTTCCCCGCGGGCTTCCAGCGCACGCAGGTCGGCACGCCCACCGTGCACTCGCCGCGTGTGTGCGCGGCCTCGGGCTTCCTGGCCACGAACATCGGCGGGCCCTCGGCCGGATCCTGGGTGCTGCACGCGCGCAGCGCGTACTTCCGCACCAAGTTCGGGTTGGCGCAGGCCGAGAGGACCGACCCATCGTGATCACCTACGACAAGTTCCTGGGGCTGAACAACGTCGATGACCCGACGCGGCTGAAGCCGGGCGAGATGCTGGTGGCGTCGAACGTGGACATCGCCGGCACGCTGCTGAGCCGGCGCGGCCGCGAGATGCTGAAGGCCGGCGGCGCGCACTCGCTGCACGAGAGCATCTTCGGGCTGCTGGCGGTGGTCGACAACGACCTGCTGCTGCTGGACGACGACGGCACCGAGCTGCGCACGGTCTACGAGACGATCGGCTACACGCGGGTGTGGTTCGAGGA
>JBEEPT010000034.1:0-2805 GCA_041190985.1 Pseudomonadota bacterium | reverse complement strand
GCGCAGATGCCCTGTGGCAGGCCCGCGGCCTGGCGCTGTGGCAGGCTGACTCGGGCGGCACCGCCGAAATCGTCGTGCACCGCATGGACGGGCGGATCAGCCGCAAGGGCGGAACCTACCCGCGCAGCAGCGACCCGCGGCGCAGCAGGGGCTGACGTGCTCACCTGCCCTGAACGCGCCTGCCAGTGCCCCGCCGGGGTCTGCCGCGTGCAGGCGCAGCCCGGCCGCTGGCTGGTCAGGTGGAGGTCACCTGAGCCGCGTGAAAGCTACTTCGCAGACCGCGCGCTGGCCGAAGCCTACGCGGCCGCGCATCATGGCGAGCTGGTGCCGCTGGTGGCTTTGAGCTCTGGTGCAGGATCTGGTGTAATCCGCAGCCCGACAGACCCCGCCAAGGCGTGAATCTGCCGGGCACGCCGTAGGTGACGGCTCGCGCCAGTCGCCTTCACACGGCAGGGGTCGCAGGTTCGAACCCTGCACCGCCCACCATAGGTAAAGCGGTCGCTGATCATGCGGCCTCAGCTGCCCCTGGTGTAAGACCAAAATGTAAATCGACCAGCGCGCCAAGGGCTGCCAGCCCCTGCCGCTGCCGGTGCACCAGCGCGTGCGCGTAGCGCTCCGTGACCTTGATGGTCGAGTGGCCGAGGATGTCGCGCACCACGTCGAGCGGCACGTCGAGCGCCAGCAGGATCGTGGCGCACGAGTGGCGCAGGTCGTGATAGTGCACATGGGGCATGCCGGCCGCCTCGCGCGCCCGCCGGAATCCTGACTTCAGGCCCTCGAAGGTGAGCGGCACCGGCACATGCGCCAGCCATGGGCGCAGCGCTGGCACGATGGGCACGGTGCGCGTGCGCAGGGCCTTGGTGTTACCGGCGCGGATGGTGATGCTGTCCGTGCCGATGTCAGCCTGCGTGATGGCCAGCACCTCGCCGCGGCGGCAGCCGGTCAGCAGCGCGATCCAGATGGCCGCGCGTGTGGCCTCGCTGGCGTGTTGCGCGATCTGGCCCACCTGGTCGACGGTCAGGTAGACGTCGCGCGCGTTGTGCTCGGGCAGCCGCTGGACGTGCCCGCTCCAGTCCTCGGCGCAGACGCCGCGCTGCCAAGCCACGCGCAGGGCTCGTTTCAGCGTGCCCAGGCTGCGGTTGATCGTGGCCGCAGCATAGTGGCCACGCATGTCGGCCACGATGTGCGCGGCGCAGCGCCTGGCATCGCTGGCCCGGTATCGCTCCACCCAGGCGCCAATGCGTTGGGCGTGGTGCTTGGCAGTTTCCGGGCTGCGCAGGTGTGCTGCGTCGAGCACGTAGGCGGCCATCACGTCGGTCAGCAGCGGGTCGCCGGGGATCTGCGGCCGGCGTTGGCCAGCAGCTCGGTCGGCCGCGATCCTGAGCTCGGACTCGAGGCGCTTGGCGTCACTCGCAGTTGCGCCCGGCGGCAGGCGTCGGTGTAGGCGGCAGCCGCGGACGCAGACAGAGACCTCGTAGCGGCCGGAGGCCGTGCGGCTGACAGGCATGCAGTGACTCGCTCGGTGTTGGCCTGCAGCCAGGCCATGCAGGCGGGCAGATCGTAGCGGACAGACCGAGCCCCAACCGCTGTGCATGGCATGCCGGCCGCCCGCAGTCGCTGCACCTGCCGCGCGCTCACGCCCAGGCTGGAGGCAATGGCTTCGGTCGTGAGCAAGCTCACAGCAGGGCATCCAGTGGGCTGCGCACACCCGTGGCGCCGGTGCTGGCGACGTGCGTGTAGATCATGGTCGTTTCGACGCTGGAGTGGCCCAGCAGCGTCTGAATCGTGCGGATGTCGCGGCCCTGCTCGAGCAGGTGCGTGGCGAAGCTGTGCCGCAGCGTGTGCACCGTCACCGGCTTGGCGATGCCGGCCGCAGCACGCGCGCGCGCCATCGTGCGCTGCAGCGTCTTCGGGTGCAGGTGGTGCCGGCGGATGGCTCCGGTGCGCGGGCAGGTGCTGTAGTCGCTGGCAGCGAACAGCCACTGCCATCCCCACTCGCGCGGCGCGCTGGGGTACTTGATGGCGAGCGCGTGCGGCAGCTCGACGTCGACCATGCCGCGCGCCAGGTCGACGTCATGCTGCCGTCGGCGGTGCGCAAACTGGGCGCGCAGGCCGGCCTCCAGGCCCTGCGGCAGGATGGCGGCGCGGTCTTTGTCGCCTTTGCCGGCCCGCACGGTGATGGCGCGGCGCTCGAAGTCGACGTCCTTCACGCGCAGGCGCAGCACTTCCATCAGCCGCATGCCGGTGCCGTAGGCCAGCGACAGCGCCAAGCCGGCGCTGGTGCGTGGCAGGGCGGCCAGCAGGCGGCGCACCTCGTCGACGCTCAGCACGCACGGCAGCCGCTGCGGTTGCTTGGCGCGCGTGATGTTGTCCAGCCATGGCAGCTGCATGCACAGCACCTGGCGATAGAGGAAAAGCAGCGCAGCCAGGGCCTGGCGCTGGGTGCTGGCCGATACCTCCGACTCTGTGGCCAGGTGCGACAGGTACGCCTCCACTCGGTCGCCGCCAAGTGTGGCGGGGTGCTTCAACCCGGCCCACCTAACGAACCGCTTGTACCAGGACACATAGACCCGCTCGGTGGCCAGGCTGTAGTGCCGCACGCGACAGGCTGCGCGGATCTGGTCTTCGAGGCGCGCTGGCTTGGTGGCTTGTGGTGTCGTGATAACAGGTGTGGCTTCCATGGTGGTGGCTCTGGTTATCGGACAGGTGCGGGGCGTTATCGGACTTGTGGTGTCGCGGAATTCAAGTTGTGCGTCTTGCACTTCGCCGCCAGCTCTACCAGCCATGCCGCGAGCCGTGGCGGCG
>JBEEPT010000033.1:0-3151 GCA_041190985.1 Pseudomonadota bacterium | reverse complement strand
TGCTGACCACGGCGGCGGTGACTTCGGCGGCCTGGGCCTCGGTGTTGGCCTGCTGCGCGGCCTCGGCCTGCACCCGGGCCTGCTCCTGGGCTGCAGCTGCTGCTTCGGCGTCACCCCGGGCGGCGGCTTCAGCGGCTTCGCGTGCGGCGCGCTCGGCGGCTTGGGCGGCGTCGCGGGCGATCGCTTCCTGGCGGCGCTGCTCCTCGGCCAGGCGTGCGCGCTCGGCGGCGGCCTCGGCCTCGGCCTTGCGCCGGGCCTCCTCGGCCTTGCGCTGCTGCTCAGTCGTGTAGGTGAGCATCGCGCCCTTGAGCGTGTTCTCGGCCTTGGCCAGGTATTCGCCAGCCGGGCGGAACAGATCGTTCACGGCGCGCAGCACCTGGTTCAGGGGCGCGGTGATGCTCGTGCGCTGGGCTTCGACGTTCTTCTGCAGCGCCTTGATGGCGCGCAGGTCGTCGGCTGCGGCCTCCAGCATTTCATCGCTGTCGACCGTGAAGTCCTCGGCGCCGGCAAGCGCGCGCTGCGCCTGGCCGGTGAGCACGATGGCGGCGCTCGCGTCATAGGAAACGGCGCCCTTGGTCTGGGCGGGGGTGATGTTGTCAGGCATGGGAAACCTCTTTCATGGTGATGCGGTGTTGGCCGCAGAAGTTGCGAAGGGTGATGAGGGATGCGAAGGCCGGCCAGTCGAGCGCGCTGGTGTATTGCTTGAGCTCGTAGCCGTCAGGAAACAGGCGCACGGCATAGCGCCGGTACGCTGCAGGGGTTGGGCTGCTGGCGTGGGTGTAAGCGGCCAGCTGTGGGCCCACGCTGGGGTACAGGCTGGTGCCGGACTTGATGTCGACCATGCTGGGATAGCCGTCGACGTTGCCGCGGCGGTCCAGCGTGCCGGCGTAGCGCAGCGTGGGGTGGTAGACGCGCTGCTCGATCAGATCCCATGTGCACGCGTGCTCGCTGCAGAACTTGCGCCACCCGGCCAGGTAGGGCGCCAGCTCGGGGTCCAGCGCTTCCTCGTCCAGGCGCCCGGTGTCGTGCAGCTCGCAGGCATAGTGCACCGCGGTACCGAAGGCTTGGGCGCGGCGCAGAACGTCTGGATCCACGAACGACAGATCGGTGAGCGGCGCCAGGATCTGCGTGACAGATGGAACGACTGCGCCGTTCCACCGGTACTCGTGCTTGATGGGGTCAAACGTCAGCATAGGTCCGCCCTTGCGTGATGTCCTGTACGGTGCCACGGCACACGCCAAACTGGCGGGCCACGGCGCGTTGGTTGACGTTTGCCGCGCGCAAGGCGCGGATCGTCGTCACCTGCTCGGCGGTCAGCTTGGCGTGGTAGGCCTTCGTGCCCGATGGATGGCCTTGGCGTCCACGGCGCTTTGCCGCCATGTCTGCCATGTTGTCGGCATGCGTCCCGAGCCACAGATGGTCCGGGTTCACGCACGACGGGTTGTCGCACCGATGAAGCACCCATTTCCCGGCGGGCAGCGGGCCGTTGTGCAGCTCCCACGACACGCGATGCGCCAATGGCGTCTTGCCATCCAGGCCGAACACGCCATAGCCGCGCGTGGTGCTGGCCAGCCAAAGCCAGCAGCCTGGCGTGACGCGCACTTTGGCCCAGAACCGCGCGGGCATGGGCAGGCAGTCGGGACGAGTGGTCATGCCGATTTCGGCAGCAGGTCGCGCGCCGCCACGAAGCCGTCTTTCGTCAGGCCGGTGAGGTCAGCGGGCAGGCCCTCGAGTCCGGCATTGATCACCAGCTGCGCCACTTCGACGCCGGCGCTCTTGGCCCGGTGGAGGATGAACTTGCGCTCGCCTTCGGTGGCCATGGCCCCCGGATCGGACGCCGGGCGCGGCGGCTTGGGCTGCGCTGCCTGTTCGGCGGGGGCCGTCGCGCTGGCGCCGACATCCGGAGCGTCCGCCGGGTCGATCACCTTGGCTGTCGGTGGGGGCGTGGTCTCGCCGGTGGCCGGATCCGCTGCGGCTGCGGCGGTCGGCTGTACAGCTGCAGCTGCAGGCGCTTCCGCGCGCGCCACGGGCATGGTGACGACCGGCTTGCCGGGCACGTCGACCGTTCCGTCGTGGTTCAGCGTCATGATGTCCTGCGCCTCCTCCACCGACTGCATGCCCATCAGCAACTCGGGCGCGTAGAGCTTGCCGAAGAAGCTGGCCGTGCGGTAGCGCAGCATGACCTCCTCCATGGTCTGCCACTTGCTCCCGCTCTTGCCGTACCAGCCCTCCTTGACGGCCATCTCCATCGAGACCTTGGGGCTGTCGACACGGTCTCCCGTGGCCAGTTCGATCGCCCAGGCCACGCACTGCCAGTTGCGGATCGTGGTCTTGAGCTTCTTGTTGACCCGCTGGCGGTCCACCCATTCGGTGACCGAGTATTCGACCTCCTTCTCGCCCAGATCGGTCAGCTCAAAGCGCAGCGGCGAGAAGCGGCCACAACCATTGATCGCGGCGATGATCCACTGCGAGGACCAGGACGGGCGACCTTCGACCACGTACAGGTTTTGCATGACCATGAGCGGGTCGGCCCGCATGCGCTGCGCCATGTTCAGGGCGACCACGCAGTTGGCGATCGCGCTGGGGTTCTCGATGATGTCGATCTCGCTGCCGCGCTTTTTCTCGTTCAACTGGCGGTACTGAGCCGGCACCAGCGTGCTGGCAGCCAGCAGGCGCGCGGCGCGCTGCATCAGTTCGAATGAGCTGGCGCTGCCAAAACCCATCGTGATGGCGGCGGATTGGTCGCTGACGGTGGCCAGCGCGTTGTGGTTGACGGGTGCGTTCACGGGATTGCCTTTCAGGGTTGGAAATAGATAGTGATGACGCTGACGGCCAGCAGGACCAGCAGCACAGGAAGCTCAACGCGCGGCCACATGGCGGCGCTCCACAGGCTGAGCCAGCAGCCACCGCGAGCCCAGCAGGCGCACAGCCCGGGCCCATTGCCGGATGTTGTGCCGCTGCACGTTGCGCGGGGCCAGGGGATGCACGAAGTGCCGACGAGCGCGGCGCAGGAGGGTCGTGTTCATTTGCGTGGCTCCGTGACGGTCCGCACATGCGGCCGCAGTTCCGCAGGCCGTGACGCTTCGATGCACTCTTGCGCGGCAGCCTCGTCCTGGTCGGCCATCGAGCGATCGAACGGCTCCACCGGCGC
>JBEEPT010000032.1:0-32942 GCA_041190985.1 Pseudomonadota bacterium | reverse complement strand
CCCCCCCCCCCACCCCCTGCTCCTGCCCAATCGATAACGAAAGCGCAGACACCCAGGACTGGCGAGCAGCAGGCCCTCAAGCTGCTGTTCGACGAGATCGGCACCCGGCTCAAGTACCTGTGCGATGTCGGCATCGGCTACCTGACGCTGGACCGCCAGAGCCGCACGCTTTCGGGCGGCGAGGTGCAGCGCATCAACCTGACCACCGCCTTGGGCACCTCGCTGGTCAACACCCTGTTCGTGCTCGACGAGCCCAGCATCGGTCTGCACCCGCGCGACATGGACCGCATCAACCAGGCGATGGCGCGGCTGCGCGACGCCGGCAACACCCTGGTCGTGGTCGAGCACGACCCGGCCGTGATGCTGTGCGCCGACCGCGTGATCGACATGGGGCCCGGGCCGGGCGAGCGCGGCGGCTCCATCGTCTTCGACGGCACGGTCGAGCAGCTGTCGCAGGCCGACACGCTGACCGGCGCCTACCTGGGCGGGCGCAAGCAGGTCGGCTTCGGCTTCAAGCGCATGGTGACCGACAGCACGCCGCGCCTGATCCTGGAGGGCGCGCGCGAGCACAACCTCAAGGGGCTGGACATCGAGTTCCCGTTGCAGCGACTGGTGACGGTCACGGGCGTGAGCGGCTCCGGCAAGTCGACGCTGGTGCAGGACATCCTGGCGCCGGCGCTGCTGCGCCATTTCGGCCAGGCGACCGAGGCGCCGGGCGCGCACGACCGCCTGCTCGGCGCCGAGCACCTGGCCGGCGTGGTGTTCGTCGACCAGTCGCCGATCGGCAAGACCGCGCGTTCCAACCCGGTCAGCTACGTCGGCGCCTGGGACGCGATCCGCGACCTGTTCGCCGCCACGCCGCTGTCGCAGCAGCGCGGCTATACCGCGGCCAAGTTCAGCTTCAACAGCGGCGACGGGCGCTGCCCGAGCTGCGGCGGCTCGGGCTTCGAGCATGTCGAGATGCAGTTCCTGAGCGACGTCTACCTGCGCTGCCCGGACTGCGACGGCCGGCGCTACCGGCCCGAGGTGCTTGAGGTCCGCATCGAGCGCGGTGGGCGTCACCTCCATGTCGCGGACGTGCTGGAGCTCACGGTGAGCGAGGCGGCGCAGCTGTTCGCGGGCGACCGCGACGTGATTCGCGCGCTGCAGCCCATCGTCGACGTCGGCCTCGAGTATGTGCGCCTGGGCCAGCCGGTGCCGACGCTGTCGGGCGGCGAGGCGCAGCGCCTCAAGCTGGCCGGGCACCTGGCCGAGGCGGCGCGGGCCTTCGGCGGCGGCAAGGGTCGGGGCAGGGCGCCGGCCAGCCGCTCGCGCCAGCCGCTCGCGACCAAGGGCACGCTGTTCCTGTTCGACGAGCCGACCACCGGCCTGCATTTCGACGACATCGCCAAGCTGATGCGCGCGCTGCGCAAGCTGCTCGATGTCGGCCACTCGCTGATCGTGATCGAGCACAACCTGGACGTGATCCGCGCCAGCGACTGGCTGATCGACCTCGGTCCGGACGGCGGCGACGGCGGCGGGCTGGTCGTGGCGCAGGGCCGGCCCGAGGACGTGCGCCTGCACCCGGCCAGCTACACGGCCAGGGCCTTGCGCGACTACGCCGAGGCGGTTGGCGAGCTGATGGAGGCCAACGAGGGCCGGGTGTCGGATTACCTTGTGGCTCCGGTTTCTTTGCTGGGGGCCGGGGCGAGGGGCATGTCGGGCTCCTCATACTGCGAGCAGAAATCGTCACCCGGCATGCCCCTCGCCCCGGCAAGTCCTGGCACTCTCGCTGCGATGGCCAAGCAGACGGTAAAGGGGACAGCGGGTGCGGCGGCCGACGATTTCTGCTCGCAGCATGAGGAGGCCGCCGTACCCGCTGGCCCCGCGCCAGCACAAAAGGCCAGCCAGCATGCCAATGCGATTCGCATCGTCAACGCCCGCGAGCACAACCTCAAGGGCCTGAGCGTGGACATTCCGCGCGGGCGCTTCAACGTCATCACCGGCGTCAGCGGCTCGGGCAAGTCGACGCTGGCCTTCGACATCCTGTTCAACGAGGGCCAGCGCCGCTACCTCGAGAGCCTCAACGCCTATGCGCGCTCGATCGTGCAGCCGGCCGGCCGGCCCGAGGTCGACGCGGTCTACGGCATCCCGCCCACGGTCGCGATCGAGCAGCGCCTGTCGCGCGGCGGGCGCAAGTCCACCGTCGGCACCACGACCGAGGTCTGGCATTTCCTGCGCCTGCTCTACGTCAAGCTCGGCACCCAGCATTGCGTGCATGACGGCACGCCGGTGCAGCCGCAGAGCGTCGAGAGCATCTTCGCGCAGATCATGACCCGCCTGCGCGGCCAGCATGTCGGCCTGCTCGCGCCGCTGGTGATCAACCGCAAGGGCGTCTACACCGAGCTGGCCGACTGGGCGCGCCCGCGCGGCTACACCCATCTGCGCGTCGACGGCGAATTCCTGCCGACGCAGGGATTCCCGCGCCTGGACCGCTTCCGCGAGCACACCATCGAGCTGCCGGTCGGCAGCCTGGAGGTCGCGCCCGAGCACGAGGCCGAACTGCGCCAGCTGCTGGAGCGCGCGCTCGAGCACGGCAAGGGCGTGGTCCACCTGTTGGCCGGGCTGGACGGCCTGCAGGAGGCGCTGGCGGCTGGCCAGTCCACTGCCGGCATCGGCCAGCTGCAGGTGTTTTCGACGCTGCGCGCCTGCCCGGTCTGTGCGAGCAGCTACGCCGAGCTCGATCCGCGCCTGTTCTCCTACAACAGCAAGCACGGCTGGTGCCCCGACTGCGTCGGCACCGGCGTGACGCTGACGCGCGATCAGCGCAAGGCCTACGACGACTCGGTGCGCGACGACAAGGAGCGCGGCCGCGAGCAGAGCTTCGCCGAGCCCGAGGTCGAGGACGTCGCCGAGACCGCCTGCGCCAGCTGCGGCGGCACCCGCCTGAATCCGACGGCGCGCGCGGTCCGCTTCCAGGGGCTGTCCATCACCGAGATCGCGCGCTACAGCGTCAGCGACCTGCGTGTCTGGGTCCAGGCGTTGCGCGCGGGCGGCGGGCTGTCGGAGCGCGAGGCCGACATCGCGCGCGACCTGCTGCCCGAGATCCAGAGCCGGCTCGAGTTCCTGGAAGAGGTGGGCTTGAGCTACCTGACGCTGGACCGCGGCGCGCCCACGCTCAGCGGCGGCGAGGCGCAGCGCATCCGGCTGGCGGCGCAGCTCGGGTCGAATTTGCAGGGTGTCTGCTACGTGCTCGACGAGCCGACCATAGGCCTGCACGCGCGCGACAACCAGATCCTGCTCGACGCGCTGCACAAGCTCGGCGACAAGGGCAACACGCTGGTGGTGGTCGAGCACGACGAGGACACGATACGGCGCGCCGATCATGTGATCGACATCGGCCCCAGCGCCGGCCTGCGCGGCGGGCGCGTCGTGGCCGAGGGCACGGTCGACGACGTGATGCGCGCCGAGGACTCGCAGACCGGGCGCTACCTGCTGCACGCGATGCGGCATCCGCTGCAGCCGCGCCGCCCCGTCAGCGAGGAGGCTTGTGCCGCTGCCGCCCAGGCGCTCGCTGCCGAGGCGGGTGCTGTCATGGCAGTGACAGCTGGGGACTTTGGCATTCGTGTCGCCAGTGAAGCGTCGCAGGGTCGCGAGGGTGCGGCGGGCGACGATTTCTGCTCGCAGTATGAGGAGTCCGCCGTGCCCTCGCGGCCCGTTGCCAAGAAGGCCGGCAGGAAATCCAGGAAGCAGCCGGAGCCCGAAGTCGCGCCCCTGCCCGAAAAGCTCAACTGGCTCACGGTCGAGCGCGCCAGCCTGCACAACCTCAAGGCCGTCACAGCGTCGGTGCCGCTCAAGCGCCTGGTCGCCGTCACGGGGGTGAGCGGCTCCGGCAAGTCGACCTTCGCGCGCGACGTGCTGCTGGCCAACGTGGCCGCCGCCGTGGCGCAGACCTCGACCAAGGCCGGGCGCGATGCGCTCGCCGCCGGCAGGCCGCCGGTCTGGTCGGGCTGCGCCAGGCTGCAGGGCTTTGGCCACATCGAGCGCGTGCTCGAGGTCGACCAGACCCCGATCGGCAAGACGCCGCGCAGCTGCCCGGCCACCTACATCGGCTTCTGGGACGCGATCCGCAAGCTCTATGCCGAGACGCTCGAGGCCAAGGCGCGCGGCTACGCGCCGGGGCGCTTCAGCTTCAACACCGGCGCCGGCCGCTGCCACAGCTGCGAGGGCCAGGGCGTGCGCACGATCGAGATGAGCTTCCTGCCCGACGTCAAGGTGCCGTGCGAGGCCTGCCACGGCGCGCGCTTCAACCCAGAGACCCTGGCCGTGACCTGGCGCGGCAGGAGCATAGGCGAGGTGCTTCAGATGGAGGTGGACGAGGCGGTGGGCTTCTTCGCCGCCATGCCGGCGATCGCGCATCCGCTGCAGCTGCTCAAGGACGTCGGCCTCGGCTACCTGACGCTGGGCCAGCCCTCGCCCACGCTGTCGGGCGGCGAGGCGCAGCGCATCAAGCTCGTGACCGAGCTGACCAAGGTGCGTGACGAGGTCGGCCGGCGCGGCCAGCGCGCGCCGCACACGCTCTACGTGCTCGACGAGCCGACCGTGGGCCTGCACATGGCCGACGTCGACAAGCTGATCCGGGTGCTGCACCGCCTGGTCGACGGCGGCCACAGCGTGGTCGTGATCGAGCACGACCTGGACCTGATCGCCGAGGCCGACTGGATCCTGGACCTCGGGCCCGAGGGCGGCTCGGGCGGCGGCGAGATCGTCGCGGCCGGCACGCCCGAGGACCTGGTGCGCCTGGGCACCCACACCGGCCGCGCGCTGGCGCCGGTGCTGGCGCGGGGCTGAGCGCTCCGGCCTTCTGCCTTCAGGCCGGCCGGGCGGCTGCCTGGCCGCTCTCGTGCACCTGCAGCAGCGCCGGCAGCACCACCCAGGCCCAGGCCTGTTCGGCCTCCTCGGGCTCGGGCAGGCGGTGCAGGTCCTTGGCGACGCCGTGGCGCGAGAAATCCACATGGACCGTGGCCGCCACGCCCTGGCGCGCGAGCGCGTGGCGCACGCAGTGCAGCGGGCAGCCGTCCAGCGCCAGCATGGGTCGGCCGGCCCGGGCGGTGCGCACCAGCGGCTTGACATCGGCCGCCACGCCCGCGATGCAGGACATCTCGGCCAGGCCCTGGTGGTCCAGCCGCAGCGCGAGCTGGTTGGCCAGCTGCGCGGCGCTCGAGCAGCCTGAGCAGGCATAGACCAGCGGCAGCCGGGCGTAGCCCTGCTGCTGCGCGCGCAGGCGCGCGGGCTCGTTCTGCGTCGTGGCGGCGGGGTCGTCCGCTTCGTGCTTGGTCGTGGCGGTGGGTTCCATCGCGTGCGGTCGCCAGCGGCCACGCAGGCACACCGGGCAGGACATGTCGATGCGCTCCACTATGAGCCGCTGGCGCGGTGCTGCCTATCCTCTAGAAGTAGGAGGATGGCTGTGAGGCCTGCCCCGCACCCCGGGCATCCCCTGTCGGCCCGGCAGTGTCGTCATTTCTTTACAGTCCCGCCGCGGCCGCACGCCCCGGCGGCGCGGCAGTCCGGCCGGTCTGCCCGTCTCTCTGGAGAGAGCGGGGTGCTTGGCCGGCAGGCACGCCAATTCCTGCCCGCGCGGCTGTCTGAGGGCGCCGGAATTGTCGGAATTCTTTACACCATTCGGGGCGCGCGGCGGAAAACCGAGGTCTTGCAACCCGGCCAATTTCCGAGCAATCCTGAATGAAAAATAAAAATCCTTTGAATTCAATGTGTTGCGATTTTCTTCCCGGGCTTTTCTGTAGATGGGCCGGGGCTGGCACGGAAGCTGCTAAAGAGAAAACGGGGGGTGTCCTCCGATCAACAGGAGCTACAAATGAAAACTGTCACTATCAACAAGGCCAGGTCGCTCACCGCAGTCGCCTTGGCAGCGGCGGGTGCACTGGCTGGCGGCGCAGCGAATGCCGCCGTCGTGACCCAGTGGAACTTCTCGACCGACGCGAACTTCCTGGCCGCGCCCGCGCCGGTCTGGGCGCCAGGTGGTGTGGGCTACCCGGCTGGGACTGCGACTCCGGATGCGCTGGTTTGGGGGCCGGACACCAACCAGAACTACCTCAACAACACCAGCCCCCTGTTCACGACTCCGCCCACCTCGAGCGCGCTGACCATCGGCAAGGACAACTACACGGGCCCAGTACCGCCACCTGGTGGTGCTCTCCCCAACCAAGAGGAGCGCATCAACGGCGGGCCCCGCACTGGTCGGGTCATCACCAATGAATTTGGCAGCGGCCTGATCCCCAACTATGTGACGCCCAAGACTGGGATCGACAATTCTCTCACTAACTCCACCAATATCAACATCACCACCACCGGCGTCGGCATCTCGCTGACGCACTGGAACAACGTCCTGGATCCGTCGACTCGCTGGCTGCAAGCGGCCTCCCTGCTTGACACCCTGACGCTCACGCCGGTAGCCGGCGGGCCCTCGGTGAATGCGCCCAGCGTTCAGTTCGACTTCCGGTTCTGGGAGACGCCGAACCCCGCCCCCGACGTGTTCGCCTTCAATCCCGGGCCCATCTCGAACCTTCTCATGCCATACGACGGTGAGCTGTACAGGCTGAGCATCCTGTTCCTGGATCCGACGAACCCCAACAACCAATTCCAGCCCTTCACGCCGCTCGGGGCCAGCATGTGCCAGGCGATCAATGGCTCGGCCGATCCTTCGGTCGTGCCCCAGCTCAACAACGATTGCGTGGGCTTCTTCACCACGGAGGGGGTGGCCACCACGGTCCAGTTCGGCTTCTCGATCGAGCACGTGCCCGAGCCCGCCTCGCTGGCCCTGCTCGGCCTGGGCCTGGGCTCGATCGGCCTGGTGGGCCGCCGCCGCCGGACCCCTGGCGCGGCCGCAGCCTGATGCCCGCTTTCTCCTGAATTGACGCAGGAAGCCCCGAGGCGGTCCGACCATCAGGTCGGACCGCCTCTTTCCTTGCCGTTCCCAGTTTCGTTTGGCGACTCGCAGGCTCAGACCCGCCGGTCCAGCCGCGCCCGCAGCAGCATCGCCAGCCCGGCCGCCGCCACCGTGATCAGCAGCGCGGGGAAGCCCAGCCGCGGCGACCACTGCAGCGCCGCCGCCCCCAGCGCCGGCGCCAGCACGCCGCCCAGGGTGTAGGACAGCACCAGCACCGCCGTGCTGTTGACCAGGGTGATGCCGCGCTCGCGCGAGCCCACGTCGATCATCGCCAGCGTGTAGAGGCAGCCGCCCGCGCCGCCCCAGACCAGGGCCAGCGGCCAGGCCAGCCAGGTCTGCGCGGCGACCCTCGGCAGCGCGAGCGAGCCCAGCAGGGTGATCGCGGCGCAGCCGCGCATCAGCTGCAGCCGGGTGTGGCGCGGCCCGCCCCAGAAGCCGCCGTTCGCGCCGCGTCCCAGCCGGTCGGCCAGCAGGCCGACGGGCAGCATCAGCGCCGAGCTGCCCAGGCCGCTGGCCGAGACCAGCAGCGCCGCCGCCGCCGCGCCCAGCCCGAGCGCCAGGCCGTAGAGCGGCAGGATGGAGGTCAGCCCGCTCTCGAAGAAGCCGCCGACGAAGCCCGCCAGCATGATCACGGGGTGCTCGCGCAGCGCGCGCCAGACGCCGCGCAGTCCGACCTCGGCCTCGTGCGCGTCGTGCGCGGGCGGCAGCGGCGGAATCACGAGGCTCCAGAGCAGGCCGAGCAGCATCAGGCCCAGCGCCGCCCGCAGCGGCGCCATGCCCTGCGGGCCGAGCGCGGCCAGCAGCAGCGGGCCGAGCACGAAGGTGGCGCCGACCATGGTCTCGAACAGGCCGACGTTGCGTCCGCGCCGCTGCGGTGGCGAGAATTCGGCCACCAGGGCTTCGGCCAGCACCCAGCGCAGGCCCGAGGCGGTGCCGGCCAGCAGCTGCACGCCGAACCAGAGCGGCAGGTGGTCCGACAGCCCGAACACCAGGCCGGCCAGCAGCGGCGCCGTGCCCGACAGCCAGAGCGTGGGCCGGCGGCCGAGCGCGCGCGTCAGCGCCGAGGCGAAGGGCGTCATCAGGAAGATGCCGAGCCAGCCGGTGGCCGCGAACAGCCCGGCCAGGTAGGTCGGCACCTCGGCGCCCTTGAGCCGCAGCAGCAGCCAGGGCGCGAGCATGAAGTAGCCGACCAGCTCGAAGAAGGTCGAGCCGAAGATGGCGAGCAGGCCGAGTCGGGCCTGGCCGGGGCTGGCGTCGGGCGGTGCGGAGCGGGGCGCGGTCATGCGCGGATTCTCGCCCGCAGCGGGCAGTCGCCGGGCTTTGCGCTTGCGGCCGGCGCTTGCGCGGCCGGGCTGGCGTGGCTATAATTCGCGGTTCGGTGGAAATCCGTCCGCCGAGACACGTCGCAAGACGGAAAATTTCAGAGGTTCATATGTACGCGGTCATAAAAACCGGCGGCAAGCAGTATCGCGTTGCCGTTGGCGAAAAACTTAAAGTAGAACAGATTGCTGCGGACGTGGGTCAAGAGATCGTGATCGATCAGGTTCTGGCTGTCGGCAACGGCGCTGAACTGAAGGTCGGCACCCCCTTGGTCTCCGGCGCAACGGTCACTGCCACTGTGGTTTCCCACGGTCGTGGCGACAAGGTCCGCATCTTCAAGATGCGCCGTCGCAAGCACTACCAGAAGCGCCAGGGCCATCGTCAGAATTTCACCGAGCTGCAGATCGGCTCGATCAACGGCTAAGGAGTAAAGCACCATGGCACAGAAAAAAGGCGGCGGCTCTACCCGCAACGGTCGCGACTCCAAGCCGAAGATGCTGGGCGTGAAGGTGTTCGGCGGCCAGGACGTCAGCGCCGGCTCCATCATCGTGCGCCAGCGCGGCACCCGTTTCCACGCCGGCGTGGGCACCGGTGTCGGCAAGGACCACACCATCTTCGCCACCTGCGACGGCGTGGTGAGCTTCGGCGTCAAGGGCGCCCTGAACCGCAAGGTCGTCAACGTCACCCCGGTGTGATGTTGCCTGTTTGATCGCCCAGGCGTTCAAACCGCAAAGGCCCGCGTTGCGGGCCTTTTGTTTTTATCCGTTTCAAGGACAATCCAGTCATGAAATTCGTTGATGAAGCCTATATCGACGTGGCCGCCGGCGACGGAGGCAATGGCTGCGCGTCCTTTCGCCACGAGAAATACAAGGAATTCGGCGGTCCCGACGGCGGCGACGGCGGCCGCGGCGGCTCGGTCTGGGCGCTCGCCGACGAAAACCTCAACACGCTGATCGACTACCGCTACTCGCGCCGCTTCGAGGCGCAGCGCGGCGAGCACGGCAAGGGCTCGGACATGTTTGGCTCCAAGGGCGACGACATCGTGCTCAAGATGCCGGTCGGCACCATCATCCGCAACGCCGAGACCGGCGAGATCATGCACGAGCTGCTGCAGCCAGGCGAGAAGATCCTGATCGCCAGGGGCGGCGACGGCGGCTTCGGCAACCTGCGCTTCAAGAGTGCGATCAACCGCGCGCCGCGCCAGAAGACGCCGGGCCACCCGGGCGAACGCTTCAGCCTGGCGCTCGAGCTCAAGGTGCTGGCTGACGTCGGCCTGCTCGGCATGCCGAACGCGGGCAAGTCCACCTTCATCGCGGCCGTCTCGAATGCGCGGCCCAAGATCGCCGACTATCCCTTCACCACGCTGCACCCGAATCTGGGCGTGGTGCGCGTCGGCCCCGAGAAGAGCTTCGTCGTCGCCGACGTGCCGGGCCTGATCGAGGGCGCGTCCGAAGGCGCGGGCCTGGGCCACCAGTTCCTGCGCCACCTGCAGCGCACCCGGCTGCTGCTGCACGTGGTCGACCTGGCGCCCTTCGACGAGGCGGTCGACCCGGTCGCGCAGGCCAAGGCCATCGTCAAGGAACTCAAGAAGTACGACCCCGGCCTGCACGCCAAGCCGCGCTGGCTGGTGCTCAACAAGCTCGACATGATCCCGGAGGACGAGCGCGCCGCCCGCGTCAAGGACTTCGTCAGGCGCATGCGCTACAAGGGGCCGGTGTTCGAGATCTCGGCACTGACGCGCGAGGGCTGCGAGCTGCTGGTGCAGAAGATCTACCAGCACATCGTCGCCACCCGCGAGGCCGAAAAACCCCATGTCGAGGTCGATCCGCGTTTCGACGCCGCGCGCGGCCAGGCCGACGCGGAGCCTTCGGTCGATCCGGACGATCCCCGTTTCCGCTGAACTTCCGGGCTGGACAGCCGCCCGGCGCCGGGGGTGTTCCAGCCTGTTTCCATGACCAGAACCGCCCTCGAGACATGAGCCACGCCACCGCCGCCAACGCCGGCACCCCCCCGAACGCCGACCCCTCCGCACTGCTGGGCGCCGCGCGCCGCATCGTCGTCAAGGTCGGCTCCAGCCTCGTGACCAACGAGGGCCGCGGTCTGGACGAGGCCGCGATCGGGCAGTGGAGCGAGCAGCTCGGCGCGCTGGTCAAGTCGGGCCGCGAGCTCATCATGGTCAGCAGCGGTGCCATTGCCGAGGGCATGAAGCGCCTGGGCTGGGCCAGCCGCCCGAAGGAGATCAACGAGCTGCAGGCCGCCGCGGCCGTGGGCCAGATGGGCCTGGTGCAGATGTACGAGACCAAGCTGCGCGAGCAGGGCGTGGGCAGCGCCCAGGTGCTGCTGACGCACGCCGACCTGGCCGACCGCGAGCGCTATCTCAACGCGCGCTCGACGCTGCTGACGCTGCTCGAGCACGGCGTGGTGCCGGTGATCAACGAGAACGACACCGTCGTCAACGACGAGATCAAGTTCGGCGACAACGACACGCTGGGTGCGCTGGTCGCCAACCTGGTCGATGCCGACCTGCTCGTGATCCTGACCGACCAGAAGGGCCTGTACAGCGCCGATCCGCGCAAGAACCCGGAGGCCGAGTTCATCCATGTCGCGCGCGCGGGCGATCCGCGACTCGAGGAGATGGCCGGCGGCGCGGGTTCGCGTGTCGGCACCGGCGGCATGATCACCAAGATTCTGGCGGCGCGCCGCGCCGCCGGTTCGGGCGCCTCGACCGTGATCGCCTGGGGGCGCGAGCCCGATGCGCTGCTGCGCCTGACGCACGGCGAGCCCATCGGCACGCTGCTGGTGGCGCAGATGCCCAAGCAGCAGGCGCGCAAGCAGTGGATGGCGGACCACCTGCAGCTGCGCGGCTACGTGACCATCGACGACGGCGCCGTCGCCAAGATCGTGGCCGAAGGCAAGAGCCTGCTGCCGATCGGCATGACCGCCGTCAGCGGCGACTTCCGGCGCGGCGACGTGATCGCGGTGCGCGACGAGCGCGGCACCGAGGTCGCGCGCGGCCTGGCCAACTATTCGTCGGCCGAGGCACGGCTGCTGTGCCGCAAGTCGTCGAATGCGGTCGAAGGACTGCTCGGCTACGTGGCCGAGCCCGAGATGATCCACCGCGACAACCTGGTGCTGGTGCGCGGCTGACGCGACGGCCTGCGGGCCGCCCGCCGGCGCTCAGAGCCCGAGCGGGTGCTCTGGGTCGGGATCGAAGGTCGCGCCCGGCGGCAGTTCCAGGTGCACCGGCACGCTGGGGTGCTGCGGGGCGGCGTGCTGCGGCTCGTGATGCTGGCGCTGGCGCGCATTGCCGCGCAGGTAGCGGTTGCGGTTGTCGTGGCGCGGCAGGTAGCGCGCGAGCTCGGTCAGCGCCATCTCGTAGACGCCGCGCTTGAACTCGACCACCAGATCGAGCGGCACCCAGTAGTCGTTCCAGCGCCAGGCGTCGAACTCCGGATGGTTGGTCGCGCGCAGGTTGAGGTTCCAGTCGCCTCCGACCAGTCGCAGCAGATACCAGATCTGCTTCTGTCCCTTGTAGTGGCCGCGCGCATCCCGGCGGATGTAGCGGTCCGGCACTTCATAGCGCAACCAGTCCCGCGTGCGGGCGACAATGGCCACGTGCTCGGGCAGCAGTCCGATCTCCTCGTGCAGCTCGCGGTACATGGCCTGCTCGGGTGTCTCGCCCCGGTCTATGCCACCTTGCGGAAACTGCCAGGAGTGGGTGCGGATGCGCTTGCCCCAGAACACCTGGTTCCTCTGGTTGAGCAGAATGATGCCGACATTCGGCCTGAAGCCGTCTCTGTCAAGCATAATAAATCCCAATTTTTCTAACTGCGTTCATTATGCACCGCTGCCGGGTGGCGTGACAGGGGCGGCCGGGACAAACCGCGCCGCCTGCGCCAGGTCCGGTGACAGGGCGCACGCGACGCCGAGATCCAGCCGACATGAAAGCCTCCCAATTCTTCATCTCCACCCTCAAGGAAGCCCCGGCCGACGCCGAAGTCGTCAGCCACCAGCTCATGACGCGCGCCGGCATGATCAAGAAGCTCGGTGCCGGCATCTACACCTACATGCCGATGGGCCTGCGCGTGATCCAGAAGGTCGAGCAGATCATCCGCGAGGAGATGGGCCGCGCCGGAGCGGTCGAGCTGAGCATGCCCGTGGTCCAGCCCAGCGAGCTCTGGCAGGAGACCGGCCGCTTTGACAAGATGGGCCCCGAGATGCTGCGCATCAAGGACCGCCACGAGCGCGACTTCGTGCTGCAGCCGACCTCCGAGGAAGTCGTCACCGACATCGCGCGCCAGGAGCTGCGCAGCTACAAGCAGCTGCCGAAGAACTTCTACCAGATCCAGACCAAGTTCCGTGACGAGCGCCGTCCGCGCTTCGGCCTGATGCGCGGCCGCGAGTTCGTCATGAAGGACGCCTACAGCTTCGACCGCGACCGCGACAGCGCGCAGGCCAGCTACCAGGTGATGGCGGCGGCCTACCGCCGCATCTTCGACCGCTTCGGCCTGACCTACCGCGCGGTGGCGGCCGACAGCGGAGCGATCGGCGGCGACCTGAGCGAGGAGTTCCAGGTCATCGCCGCCACCGGCGAGGACGCGATCATCTACTGCCCCGACAGCGACTACGCGGCCAACATCGAGAAGGCCGAGGCGCTGCCGCCGCAGGGCGCGCGCCCTGCGCCGTCCATGGCCATGGCCAAGGTGCTCACGCCCGGCAAGACCAGCTGCGCGGCCGTGGCCGAGCAGCTCGGCACGCCGCTGGCGACCCAGCTCAAGTCGCTGGTGCTGGCGACCGACGAGATCAACGAGAACGACGAGGTCGTCAAGACCCAGGTCTGGCTGCTGCTGCTGCGCGCCGACCACGAGATGAACGAGGTCAAGGTCGGCAAGCTGCCGGGCCTGGACCTGGGCTTCCGCCTGGCGACCGAGGCCGAGATCCTGGAGCATTTCGGCTGCAAGCCGGGCTACCTGGGGCCGCTCAAGCTGAAGCAGCCGGTCAACATCGTGGCCGACCGCGAGGTCATGATCATGGCCGACATGACCTGCGGCGCCAACGAGGCCGACTACCACCTGACCGGCGTCAACTGGGGCCGCGACCTGCCCGAGCCTGACCTGGTGGCCGACATCCGCAACGTGGTCGCGGGCGACCTGTCGCCGGACGGCAAGGGCGTGCTGGCGATCGAGCGCGGCATCGAGGTCGGGCATGTGTTCTACCTCGGCACCAAGTACTCGCGCGCCATGAACGCGACCTTCCTGGCCGAGGACGGCAAGCCGCGCCACTTCGAGATGGGCTGCTACGGCATCGGCGTGACCCGCCTGCCGGCGGCGGCGATCGAGCAGAACCACGACGCACGCGGCATCATCTGGCCGGACGCGATCGCGCCGTTCACGGTGGTGATCTGCCCGATCGGCATGGACCGCAGCGAGGCGGTGCGCGAAGCGGCCGAGAAGCTGCACGGCGAGCTGCTGGCGCTGGGCGTCGACGTCATGCTCGACGACCGCGGCGAGCGCCCGGGCGCGATGTTCGCCGACTGGGAGCTGATCGGCGTGCCGCACCGCGTCACCATCGGCGACAAGGGCCTCAAGGAAGGCCTGGTCGAGTACCAGCACCGTCGCGACGAGGTCTCGACCAAGGTCGGCGCCGCCGAAGTGCTGGAGTTGCTCAAGGGCAAGCTGGGCCTCTGAGCCGGGAGCGCGGCGGCGCGGATGCGAGGCTGACGGCGATGCGTCCGGACCCCGATGTCGACCGCCGCCGCCGGACCCTGCTCGGCGGGGCCTGCCAGGCCGGACTCGGCGGCCTGGGTGTGCTGCTGCCGCTGGGCTGGCCCATGCCGGCGCATGCCGGCGGCCAGGTCGAGGAGCCGCTGGCCGACTCGGTGCGGCTGGCGCTGCGCGCCGCGGTCGACTTCGCCGGGCCGCCCGAGCCCGAGTTTCCCCACAGCGAGGCCAGGCTGGCCTACCTGCGCTGGCTGGGCGCCCTGAGCCCCAGGCTGCAGCCGCGCAAGCCCGAGCTGCAGACCCGGGTGGAGTTCCTCAAGACCGTCTGGTACGAGAGCCAGCGCGCCGGCCTGGACAACTCGCTGGTGCTGGGGCTGATCCAGGTCGAGAGCGCCTTCCGCAAGTTCGCGGTCTCGCCCGCGGGTGCGCGCGGCTACATGCAGGTCATGCCGTTCTGGGCGCGCCTGATCGGCGACGGCGACCCGTCCCGGCTGTTCCACCTGCAGACCAATATCCGCTTCGGCTGCGTGATCCTGCGCCACTACCTCGACCGCGAGCGCGGCGACCTGTTCCTGGCGCTGGGGCGCTACAACGGCAGCCGGGGTCGCGCCGAGTACCCGAACGCGGTGTTCGCGGCGCAGCGCGCGTGGCGGCGGGCCTGAATGCGTCCGGCTGCCCCTACTGCACGAAGCCGATCGTCTTCTTCGGTCCGGACTGGCGCGGCAGGTCGGCGACCACGACCTCGACGCGCCGGGCCAGCCGGGCGTTGCCGAAGCCGGTCATGAGCGCGCGCCGCATCTCGCGTGGCGCCAGCGTGGCGAGCTGGTCGAGCAGGTCGTCGCCGGGCTCCTCGGCGAAGCGCCGACCCCAGTCGTGCTCGGCGCGCAGGCTGCGGTAGAGCTGGCGCGCGATCCGCCGCGCCGCCTCGAGGTCGGGCGGCTCGATCTGGAACACGTTCATGCGGTTGAGGATGGGCTCGGGGATGGCGCGCTCGTCGTTGGCGGTGGTGATCCAGATCACCTGGCTCGCGTCCACGGCCACCTCGGCGAACTCGTCGACGAAGCGGGTGGCGGTGTCGTGTTCCAGCAGGCTGTAGAGCGCGCCGAGCGGGTCGTACTGCGCGTCGGCGCTGGCCTTGTCGATCTCGTCGACCACGATCACGGGGTTGGCGTATTCGCCGTCGACCAGGGCCTCGAACACCTTGCCGGGCTTGGCGCCCTTCCATTGCGAGGACGAGCCCGACAGCAGCCAGCCGGCGGTCATCGAGCTCATCGGCACCAGGTTCATGCTGGTGCCGAGCAGGTCGGACAGCTTGTGCGCGAAATGGGTCTTGCCCACGCCGGGCGGGCCGAGCAGCAGCATGGGGGTGAGTTCCAGGCTGTCCTGGCTGTCCTGGCTCAGCGCGACATGGCGCCTGACCTCGTCGAGCACCTCGCCGAAGTTGGGCAGCTGCTCGTAGAGCGGGCCCATGTCGGGCACGCCGGAGGGCTTGACCGCGAAGCGCTGCGGACCGCGCTCGAGCATGCGCTCGTAGGTGCTGCACAGCGACTCGTGCTCGCGCTCCTGGCCGCGCTGCCTGAGCCTGACGAGGCGCTGCTCGACTTCCTCGGGCCGGTACACGCTGCGCATGCGCGCGATCGGCAGGCCCATAGTCGGGGTGATGATGGCGAGTTCCTGCTGGCTCATCGCAACCTCCTCTTCACGAGCTGTCTCTGGGGACAGTTTTAGCACAGCTCGTCGCGGCTTGCACGCTGCCCGTTGCCGGGCCGCGCGGGCGTTGCGGCTACACGACGCGCGCCGCCGAGGCAGGCGCCGTGTCCGGGCAGGCTCAGGCGCCCGAAGCCGAGGCGGTGTCCTCGACCCAGCGCGCGAACTCGAGGTCGCGCGCGGTCACGCCGCCGGCGTCGTGGGTCGTGAAGCTGATCTCGACCCGGTTGTAGAGGTTGAACCACTCGGGGTGGTGCTGGCGGCGCTCGGCCTCGAGCGCGACGCGCGTCATGAAGCCGAAGGCCTGGGCGAAGTCATGGAAGGCGAGCCAGCGCGTGATGGCCTGCTCATCCTCGTCGTACTCCCAGTCCGGCAGCTCGGCCAGGGCCGCGCGCACCTGCTCGGCGCTCAGCACTTGCAGGGTCTCGTCGGACATCTCAGGCCTCGGTGCCCAGCAGCTGCTGCAGCTCGCCCGACTCGTACATCTCCATCATGATGTCCGAGCCGCCGATGAACTCGCCCTTGACGTAGAGCTGGGGGATGGTCGGCCAGTTGCTGTATTCCTTGATGCCCTGGCGGATCTCGGGGTCTTCGAGCACGTTGACGGTCTGGACGGTCTTGGTGTCGACGCCGCAGGCCTTGAGGATCTGGATCGCGCGGCCCGAGAAGCCGCACATCGGGAAGCTGGCGCTGCCCTTCATGAAGAGCACGATCTCGTTGTTCTTGACCAGTTGGTCGATGCGCTGGTTGGCGTTGCTCATGGGAGGGGCTCCGGATAGTGGTGTTTGTGAAAACCCCCGATTATCCCAGCGCTGGCTTGACCTTGCCGGCCTCGAGGTGGCGGTCGCGCACGGTGGGCTGCGGTCGCTGCGCAGGAGCGCCGGCGGCGCGGGCGTGGGCAGTGGGTTAGCCCGCGCGACGGCCGCTGCGCCCGCCGGTGCAGCGCACATGCCCCGCGAGGTCCAGTCGGTGCCCGATCTCGGCGTAGCCGTGCGCGGCCAGCAGCCGTGCGGCGTCCTCGCCCTGGTCCCAGCCGTGCTCCAGCAGCAGCCAGCCGCCCGCCAGCAGGTGTTCCCTGGCCTGTGCGGCGATGGTTCGAATGTCGTCCAGTCCGTCGGCGCCGCTGGCCAGCGCCGACAGCGGCTCGTGCGTCAGCGCGGCCAGGTGCGGGTCGTCGGCGCGGATGTAGGGCGGATTGCTGATGATCAGGTCGAAGCGGTCGGGCAGGGCGGGGCCTGCTGGCGCCTGTTCGGCCGCCTCGGCCTGGCGCGCCGGCCAGCCGGCCAGCCAGCTCCCGAGCAGGAAGCGCACCGGCAGGCCCAGGCGCTGTGCGTTGGCGCGCGCAACAGCCAGCGCATCCGGGCTCGCGTCGAGCGCCCAGACGCGGGCGTCGGGGCGGCGGTGCTGCAGCGCGAGCGCGATCGCGCCGCTGCCGGTGCCGAGGTCGAGTACTGTGGGCTGTTCGCACCCATCGAGCACGTCGAGCGCCCAGTCGACCAGGGTCTCGGTGTCGGGGCGCGGGTCGAGCACGCGCGCGTCGACCTGCAGCTCCAGGCCGTGGAACTCGCGCCGGCCCACCAGGTAGGCGACCGGCTCGCCCTGCAGGCGGCGCAGGCACAGCGCCAGGAAGTCCTGCGCCACGTCGGCCGGCAGCGCGTCGGTGTCGTGCGCGATCAGCCAGGCGCGGTCGTGCGGCGCGCGGCCCAGGCGGTGCAGCAGCAGCACCTGGGCGTCGAGCCGCTCCAGGCCGGACTGGCGGGCCCGCAGCAGGGCCTGCTGCACGCTGGCCGGGAGATCGTCTGTCATGGGGTGTCCGGTGGGCGGGAATGGAGCCGTGCGGCTCAGGCCAGCGTGCCGTGCGCCGCGGCGCTGCTTTCGAGTTCGGCCATCAGCTCGGCGCCGCGCGCGAGCTGCAGCGCGTGCACCACCTCGTCGAGCTCGCCCTCCATCACCGCGCCGAGCTTGTACAGCGTCAGGTTGATGCGGTGGTCGGTCAGCCGGCCCTGCGGGAAGTTGTAGGTGCGGATGCGGTCGCTGCGGTCGCCGCTGCCGATCAGGCCCTTGCGCTCGGCGGCCTCTTTCGCGGCGCGCTCGCTGCGCTCCTTCTCCTGCAGGCGCGCCTGCAGCACCTGCAGCGCCTTGGCCTTGTTGCTGTGCTGGCTGCGGCCGTCCTGGCATTCGGCGACGATGCCGGTCGGCAGGTGCACCACGCGCACGGCCGAGTCGGTCTTGTTGATGTGCTGGCCGCCGGCGCCGCTGGCACGGAAGGTGTCGATGCGCAGCTCGGCCGGGTTGAGCTTGATCGCCTCGGCCTCGTCGGGCTCGGGCATGACGGCGACGGTGCAGGCGCTGGTGTGGATGCGGCCCTGCGACTCGGTCGCGGGCACGCGCTGCACGCGGTGGCCGCCGGACTCGAAGCGCAGCCGGCCGTAGGCCTGCTGGCCGACGACGCGCAGCACCACTTCCTTGTAGCCGCCGAGCTCGCTCGGCGATTCGCTGACGGTCTCGACCCGCCAGCCCTGGCGTTCGGCGTAGCGCGTGTACATGCGCGCGAGGTCGCCGGCGAACAGCGCCGCCTCGTCGCCGCCGGTGCCGGCGCGGACCTCGAGGAAGGTGTTGCGCTCGTCGTCGGCGTCCCTGGGCAGCAGCAGCAGCAGCAGATCTTCCTCGAGCGCGGCGAGCTCGGCCTCGGCCTCGGCGATCTCTTCCCGCGCCATCGCTGCGAGTTCGGCGTCGTCCTCCTGCGCCATCGCGCGCGCTTCGGCCAGGTCGGCCTCGCGCTGCTGGAAGCGCCGCCAGGGCTGGACCACGGCGTCCGCCTCGGCGTGCTCGCGCGTGAGCTTGCGGAAGCGCTCCAGGTCGTCGGTGGCGTCGGGCGCGCTCAGCAGCGCGTCGAGCTCGTGCAGCCGCAGGCGCTGGCGCTCGAGGGTGTCTCGGATGAAGGGTTTCATGTCTTGCGGGTGCCCGCCTCGCCGTGGCCGTGCTGTCCGCGCAGGAACAGGCGCGCGACGGTCGCGGCCGTGGCCTGGCGCGTGGCGGCGTCGCCGGCGTGCAGTTCGGCCATCGCGCCGTGCAGCATCTTCTGCGTCAGGCCGCGCGCGAGCGCCTCGAGCACGGCATCGACGTCCTCGCTGCGGGCCAGCAGCCGGCGCGCGCGCGCGATCTCGGCGTGGCGCCAGTGCTCGGCCTGGGTGTTGAGGTCGCGGATCAGCTCGACGACGCCGCCGTGGGGGGCGCGCTGGTCCAGCCAGTGCATGAAGCTCTGCACGCCGGCGTCGATGATGGCCTCGGCCTGTGCGACGGCGGCCTGGCGGTTGTCGCGGCCGGTCTGCACCACGGCGGCGAGGTCGTCGACGGTGTAGAGGTAGACGTCGGACAGGCTCTTGACCTCGGGCTCGATGTCGCGCGGCACCGCCAGGTCGACCATGAACATGGGGCGGTGGCGGCGCTTCTTCAGCGCGCGCTCGACTGCGCCCAGGCCGATCAGCGGCAGTGTGCTGGCGGTGCAGCTGATGACGGCGTCGAATTCGTGCAGGCGCTGCGGCAGGTCGGACAGGCGCAGCACCTCGGCGCCGAAGCGGCCGGCGAGCTTCTCGCCGCGCTCCAGCGTGCGGTTGGCGATCGCCATCGCCTTCGGGTGCTTGGCGGCGAAATGCGTCGCGGCCAGCTCGATCATCTCGCCGGCGCCGACGAACAGCACGCGGATGTCGCGCAGGTCCTCGAACAGCTGGCCCGCCAGCCGCACGGCCGCGGCGGTCATACTGATCGAGTGCGCGCCGATCTCGGTGCTGCTGCGCACCTGTTTGGCGACCGCGAAGCTGCGCTGGAACAGCTGGTGCAGCGTCGTGCCCAGGGCGCCGGCCTCGTCGGCGGCGCGCACCGCGTCCTTCATCTGGCCCAGGATCTGCGCCTCGCCCAGCACCATGCTGTCGAGCCCGCTGGCGACGCGGAAGGCGTGGCGCGCGGCCTGGTCGTCGCGCAGCAGGTAGGCGTGGTGGCGCAGGACCTGGGGCGAGACGCCGCCGGTCTCGGCCAGCCAGTTGAGGGTCGATTCGAGTCCGGGCTCGTCGCCGGCGCAGTAGATCTCGGTGCGATTGCAGGTCGACAGCAGCGTCGCCTCGGGCTGGCGCGCGAGTGAGCCGCGCAGGCGCTCCAGCGTGGCCGGCAGCTGGTCGAGCGCGAACGCGAACCGCCCGCGCAGATCGAGCGGAGCGGTTTGGTGGTTGATGCCGAGCGCCCAGACAGCCATAGAGGCACGGATTATAAAATTTTCAAAAATCTGATCCTTCTTCGATGGAAACAAAGCGGCCACCATGGGAATCTGGGGATTCGTCCTGCATCTGGGCAATTTCGTCTTGCCGGCGCTCGTCGTCGCCGCCCTGCTCAGCCCCGGCGTGCTTGGGCGCGGGGGGCTGACGCCGCCTGGCGCAGGCCTGCGGCGGCTGCTGCGGACCTGGGCGCTGCTGGCCGCCGCAGGGCTGGCCGTGCTGGCGGCGGGCCTGGCCTGGTTCGGGCGCGACGGCAAGATGGCGACCTACGCGGTCCTGGTGCTGGCCGTGGGCAGCCTGGCCTGGTGGTTGCAGCGGCGCCACCTGCCGCCCGCGGGGGCAGGGCGGCGCGGCAAGGACCGCCCGGCCCGCTGAAGCCGGGGTTGGCGCAGGACGTAGCCCCGCTCGCAGTATTGCCTTGTTGGCGCATGGAGCCGGCGACGGCGGTGCTGCGGTAACATCGCTGACCCCGTACCACGGCTGAAGAAGCTTCCCCGGACATGAACGCTCCCACCCCGATCCAGCACTTGCTAGACGCCGCTAGCGACGCCCCGCGCCTGCGCGAGATTCCGTACAACTACACCTCGTTTTCGGATCGGGAAATCGTCATCCGCCTGCTTGGCGCGAAAGCCTGGGAGTTGCTGAACCAGCTGCGCCAGGAGCGTCACACCGGCCGCTCGGCCCGCATGCTCTACGAGGTGCTGGGCGACATCTGGGTGGTGCAGCGCAATCCCTATCTGCACGACGACCTGCTCGACAACCCCAAGCGCCGCCAGGCCCTGGTCGATGCCATGCACCACCGCCTGGGCGAGGTCGAGAAGCGCCGCCGCCCGCAGGAGGATGGCGAGCGCGACGCGCTCGTCGGCGAGCTGCTCGCCGCCGCGCGCGTGGCGGTGCAGGCCTTTGCCAGCGCCTTCGACGAGATGGCCGCGCTGCGCGCCAGGGCGTCCAAGGCCCTGCGCCGTCACACGGGCAAGGACAACATCAAGTTCGACGGCCTGAGCCGCGTCAGCCATGTGACCGACGCGACCGACTGGCGCGTCGAGTATCCCTTCGTCGTGCTGACCCCCGACACCGAGGCCGAGATGGCCGGCCTGGTCAAGGCCTGCATCGAACTGGGCCTGACGATCGTGCCGCGCGGCGGCGGCACCGGCTACACCGGCGGCGCGCTCCCGCTGACCTGGAAGAGCGCGGTCATCAACACCGAGAAGCTGCTGGGCATGACCGAGGTCGAGCAGATCGACCTGCCCGGCGTGGACCACAAGGTGCCGACGCTCTGGACCGAAGCCGGCGTGGTGACGCAGCGCGTCGCCGATGCGGCCGAGCGCGCCGGCTTCGTGTTCGCGGTCGACCCGACCAGCGCCGAGGCGTCCTGCGTGGGCGGCAACATCGCGATGAACGCCGGCGGCAAGAAGGCCGTGCTCTGGGGCACTGCGCTGGACAACCTCGCGAGCTGGCGCATGGTCACGCCCGACGCGCAGTGGCTGGAGGTCACGCGCGTGGGCCACAACCTCGGCAAGATCCATGACGCCGAGATCGCCAGCTTCGAGCTGCGCTATTTCGAGGCCGACGGCAAGACGCCGATCCGCACCGAGCGCCTGGACATCCCGGGCAAGACCTTCCGCAAGGAGGGCCTGGGCAAGGACGTGACCGACAAGTTCCTCGCCGGCCTGCCGGGCGTGCAGAAGGAGGGCTGCGACGGCCTGATCACGAGCGCGCGCTGGGTCGTGCACCGCATGCCCGAGCACACCCGCACCGTCTGCCTGGAGTTCTTCGGCAATCCCAAGGACGCGGTGCCGAGCATCGTCGAGATCAAGGACTTCATGTTCGCCGAGCAGACGCGCAGCGGCACGCTGCTGGCCGGCCTGGAGCACCTGGACGACCGCTACCTCAAGGCGGTGGGCTACACGACCAAGAGCAGGCGCGGCGGCTTCCCCAAGATGGTGCTGATCGGCGACATCGTCGGCGACGACCCCGACGCGGTCGCGCGCGCCGCCAGCGAGGTGGTGCGCCTGGCCAACGGCCGCGCCGGCGAGGGCTTCACGGCCGTGAGCGCCGACGCGCGCAAGCAGTTCTGGGCCGACCGCAAGAAGACCGCCGCGATCAGCCGCCACACCAACGCCTTCAAGGTCAACGAGGACGTGGTGATCCCGCTGCCGCGCATGGGCGAATACACGCTCGGCATCGAGCGCATCAACATCGAGCTCAGCCTGCGCAACAAGATCCGGCTGGCCAACGAGCTCGAGGCCTTTTTCCAGCGCGGCAACCTGCCGCTGGGCAAGGCCGAGGACGCGCACGAGATGCCCGGCGCCGAGACGCTGCAGGAGCACACCGAGCGCGCGCTGGCCGTGATCCGCGCGGTGCGCGGGCAGTGGCAGCAATGGAAGGACGGGCTCGACGTGGTGCAGGCCGACAGCGGTCGCAGCTTCTTCGAGCAGTTGCAGGACTACTCGCTGCGTGCGAGCTGGAAGACCCAGATCCGCGAGCCGCTGCGCGCCATCTTCACCGGTTCGGTGTTCGAGCCGGTGGTCGACGAGTGCAACGCCATCCACCAGCGCGTGCTCAAGGGCCGGGTCTGGGTCGCGCTGCACATGCACGCGGGCGACGGCAACGTGCACACCAACATTCCGGTCAACAGCGACGACTACGAGATGCTGCAGACCGCGCACGAGGCAGTCGACCGCATCATGGTGCTGGCGCGCAGCCTGGACGGCGTGATCTCGGGCGAGCACGGCATCGGCATCACCAAGCTCGAGTACCTCAGCGACGAGGAGCTCGCGCCCTTCGCCGGCTACAAGCAAAAGGTCGACCCCGAGGGCCGCTTCAACCGGGGCAAGCTGCTGCGTGGCGGCGCGCTGTTCGACGCGCCCGAGCAGCGCCGCGCCGACCTCAGCATGGCCTACACGCCCAGCTTCGGCCTCATGGGCTACGAGTCGCTGATCATGCAGCAGAGCGACATCGGCGCGATCGCCGATTCGGTCAAGAACTGCCTGCGCTGCGGCAAGTGCAAGCCGGTCTGCTCGACCCACGTGCCGCGCGCCAACCTGCTCTACAGCCCGCGCAACAAGATCCTGGCCACCAGCCTGCTGGTCGAGGCCTTCCTCTACGAGGAGCAGACCCGCCGCGGCATCAGCATCAAGCACTGGGAGGAGTTCGAGGACGTGGCCGACCACTGCACGGTCTGCCACAAGTGCCTGACGCCCTGCCCGGTGAAGATCGACTTCGGCGACGTCTCGATGAACATGCGCAACCTGCTGCGCAAGATGGGCCAGAAGAGCTTCCGTCCCGGCAACGCGGCCGCGATGTTCATGCTCAACGCCACCAGCCCCGAGACCATCAAGCTCGCGCGCAGCGCCATGGTCGGAGTCGGCTTCAAGGCCCAGCGCCTGGCCAACACCGTGCTCAACAGCGTGGCCAGGAAGCAGACCAGCGCGCCGCCGGCCTCGGTCGGCACGGCTCCGATCAAGGAGCAGGTGATCCACTTCATCAACAAGAAGCTGCCCGGCGGCCTGCCGAACAAGACGGCGCGCGCGCTGCTCGACATCGAGAACAAGGACTACGTCCCCATCATCCGCAACCCGCAGACGACCAGCGCCGACAGCGAGGCGGTGTTCTACTTCCCCGGCTGCGGCTCGGAGCGCCTGTTCAGCCAGGTCGGCCTCGCGACCCAGGCCATGCTCTGGCACGCCGGCGTGCAGACCGTGCTGCCGCCGGGCTACCTGTGCTGCGGCTATCCGCAGCGCGGCTCGGGTCAGTTCGACAAGGCCGAGCAGATGATCACCGACAACCGGGTGCTGTTCCACCGCGTCGCCAACACGCTGAACTACCTCGACATCAAGACCGTCGTGGTCAGCTGCGGCACCTGTTACGACCAGCTGCAGGGCTACCAGTTCGACAAGATCTTCCCTGGCTGCCGCATCATCGACATCCACGAGTACCTGCTCGAGAAGGGCATCAAGCTCGAGGGCAAGGGCGCCTACCTGTTCCACGACCCCTGCCACTCGCCGATGAAGCTGCAGTCACCGCTCAAGACGGTCAAGGCGCTGGTCGGCGACAGCGTGGTGCTGAGCGACCGCTGCTGCGGCGAGTCGGGCACGCTGGGCGTCACGCGCCCCGACATCTCGACCCAGGTGCGCTTCCGCAAGGAAGAGGAACTGCGCAAGAACGAGCAGAAGCTCGTCAAGCTCGCGGAGAAGAACGGCGCGGTCAAGGAAGCCGGCAAGACCAAGATCCTGACCAGCTGCCCGAGCTGCTTCCAGGGCCTGAGCCGCTACAGCGAAGACTTGCCCAATGGCCTGCTGGAAGCCGACTACGTCGTGATCGAGATGGCGCGTCACATCCTGGGCGAGAACTGGCTGCCCGAGTACGTCGCCCAGGCCAACGCCGGCGGCATCGAGCGGGTGCTGGTCTGATGGCGCTGCCGCCCGACTGCCCGCTGTGCCGCGAGGACGGCGGGTTGCTGATCGCGCGCCACGAGAAGTTCCGCATCATCCGCGCCACCGGCGCGGACGCGGCCGACTTCCCGGCCTTCTACCGCGTGATCTGGAACGCGCATGTGGCCGAGTGGACCGACCTGGTCCCGGCCGAGCGCAGCCAGATCATGCAGGCCGTGGCCAAGGTCGAGACGGTGCTGCGCCAGCTGCTGCAGCCGAGCAAGATCAACCTGGCCTCGCTCGGCAACGTGGTGCCGCACCTGCACTGGCACGTGATCGCGCGCTACGACTGGGACAGCCGCTGGCCGGCACCGGTCTGGGCGCCGGCCGCGCGCGAGCGCGACGAGGCCCGCCTGGCCGAGCTGGCCGCGTGCCTGGGCGCCTGCGACGCCGCCCTCGCGGCGCTCGCCTTCTGAGGCCGCGTGCCTGCGGCGCCGCCATGGCGCGCGTTACGATATTCCCCGATTCCACAGACAGCAAAGCGAGCAAACCATGGCCGGCCTGAGTCCCGATACGCCCAATCCCGTCGAACTGACGGTGCACGCCAAGTCGCGCGTGCTCGAGATCGCCTTCGACGACGGGGCGCGCTTCCGCATTCCCTTCGAACTGCTGCGCGTCTATTCGCCTTCCGCCGAAGTCCGGGGCCACGGCCCGGGGCAGGAGGTCCTGCAGACCGGCAAGCGCGAGGTCGGGATCGTCGCGCTTGAGCCGGTCGGTCACTACGCGGTCAAGCCGCTTTTCTCCGATGGGCACGATTCCGGCATCTACAGCTGGGACTACCTCTACGAGCTCGGCGCCCGCCAGGACCAGCACTGGGCCGACTACGAGCGCCGCCTGCAGGCCGCCGGCGTGGAGCGCGACGCGCCCATGCCCGTGAAGGCCGGGCACGGCTGCGGCCATTCCCACTGAAACACGCGTCGCTCCAGGACAAGCAGGACCATACCCATGAGCCAGACCCACTTCGGATTCCAGACCGTCGATGAGCGCGACAAGGCGCGCCATGTGCGCAGCGTCTTTGATTCGGTCGCGTCCAACTACGACATCATGAACGACCTGATGTCGGCCGGCCTGCACCGCTGGTGGAAGGCCTACACGATACAGGTCGCCAATCCGCGTCCGGGCGACCGGGTGCTGGACATCGCCGGCGGCACCGGCGACCTCGACCTGGCCTTCGCGCCGCGCGTCGCGCCCAACGGCCTGGTGGTGCACACCGACATCAACGAGGCCATGCTGCGCGAGGGCCGCAACCGCCTGCTCGACAAGGGCCATGTGCTGCCCACGCTGGTCTGCGACGCCGAGAAGCTGCCTTTCCCCGAGGGCTATTTCGACATCGTGACCGTGGCCTTCGGCCTGCGCAACATGACGCACAAGGACGTTGCGCTGCGCGAGATGAACCGCGTGCTGCGCCCGAGCGGCAAGCTGCTGGTGCTCGAGTTCTCGAAAGTGGCTCCGCCACTGGAGAAGGCCTATGACTGGTATAGTTTTAACATCCTGCCCAAGCTGGGCAAGTGGGTGGCGCGCGACGAGGCCAGCTATCGCTATCTGGCAGAATCGATCCGCATGCACCCGGACCAGGAGACCTTGCGCGGCATGATGCGCGAAGCCGGGTTCGGCCATGTGGACGTGCACAACCTGACGGCCGGTGTCGCGGCTCTGCACCTGGGGATCAAGTGCTGAGGGCGTGCCGGCATGCGATGTGACCATAGTGGGGAGAGCTGAAATGAAACTGTTGTCCGCGATCTTGGTGCTGGCGCTGGCGCTGAACTCCCAGGAAACCTTCGCCAAGCGCCTGGGCGGGGGCGGGTCGTTCGGCAGGCAATCGGGCAACGTGACGCAGCGCAACGCCGCGCCGGCCTCGCCCGCCGCTGCACCGTCCCAGAACACCGCGGCCCAGCAACAGGCCGCCACGCCCAGGCCGGCTTCAGCTGTGCCGGCGCAGGCCACCAAGCGACCCTGGGGCGCGATGCTCGGCGGGCTGGCCGCCGGCGTGGGCCTGGCCTGGCTGGCGCACACGCTGGGTTTCGGCGAGGCGCTGGCGCAGTTCCTGACCATCGCGCTGCTGGCAGCGCTGGCGCTGGCGGCCCTGGGCTGGCTGCTGCGCTCGCGCAAGCCAGCGCCGCGGACTGCGCACGAATCCGGCCTGGCCTACGCCGCCGGCCACGGCTTGCCGCGCGACTACAGCCCGAAGAACGTCGGCAACGACGCCTCGGCCCGGCCCTGGGAGCGGCTGGGCGATGCCTTCGAAGGCGGCTCGGGCGGCGCGATGACGGGCGCGGCGCTGGCCGGCCAGCAGGGCTGGGGCATTCCGGCCGGCTTCGACGCCGAGGGCTTCCTGAGCGCTTCCAAGACCAACTTCATTCAGTTGCAGGCGGCCTGGGATCAAGCCGACATCCCGGCGTTGCGCGCGATGATGACCGACGAGATGATCGGGCAGGTCCAGACCCAGCTGGCCGAGCGCGAGCGCCAGGCGGGCGCGCCCGCCAACCAGACCGAGGTCGTGATGCTCGACGCCAAGCTGCTCGGCATCGAGGAACTGCCCGGCGAGTACATGGCCAGCGTCGAGTTCTCCGGCCTGGTCCGGGAGGAGCCCGCGGCCGGCCCCAACCCCTTCCGCGAAGTCTGGAACATCACCCGGCCCAAGAGCGGCCCGGGTGGCTGGCTGGTGGCGGGTGTGCAGGCGCTGCAATAAAGGGACGCGCTTTATCCGTCAAAATCGGGGGCTTATGAAAAAGCCCCCTTTTTTCTTGCCTGCGGCTGACCTGCTGCTGCAACTGGCGGATTCCCTGCCGCCGCCGCCGCCCTGGTTGCGCGCGGAACTGAGCAACCGCCTCGTGCTGCTGCTCAACCACGTGCTGCTGCAGGAGCCCGCAGCGATGGACCGGCTCAGGCGCCAGCAGGGCAAGGTGCTGCAGCTCCACTGGGGGCGCATCGAGCTGGTCCTCAAGCCCACGCCCGCCGGCCTGCTGGCATTGGGCGAGCCCTGCGGTGCGCCCGACCTGCAGCTGCGCGTCGCCGAAGCGTCGCCGCTGGCGCTGGCCCAGACCGTGCTGGCCGGCGCCAGGCCGCCGGTCGAGATCCAGGGCGACGTCCAGCTGGCCGCCGAGGTCGGCTGGCTGGTCGACAACCTGCGCTGGGACCTCGAGGAAGACCTCGCGCGCCTGCTGGGCGATGCGATGGCGCACCGACTGGCCGGTGCGGGCCGGGCGCTGCTGCAGGGGCTGCGCGGCTTCCTGCAGCAAGGTGCCGGCCGCGGCACGAAAGCCGCGTCATGACACGTTTCTTCCGCGGCTTCTTCATCGTCTGGGTCGTGCTGCGCTACGGCCTCGACGAGCTCGTGCTGTCGAGCTTTCCGAACCCGCTGGTGCGCGCGCTGCGGCGCCTGATCACGATCGGGCGCGACCTCAGAGAACCGCGCGGCCAGCGGCTGCGCGAGGCGCTCGAGCGCCTGGGGCCGATCTTCGTCAAGTTCGGCCAGGTGCTGTCGACCCGGCGCGACCTGATGCCGCCCGACATCGCGGAGGAGCTCGCCCGGCTGCAGGACCGCGTGCCGCCGTTCCCGAGCGAGGTGGCGGTCGCGACGATCGAGCGCGCCTTCGGCCAGAAGCTTGACCAGGTGTTCTCGAGCTTCGAGCAGCAGCCGATCGCCAGCGCCTCGATCGCGCAGGTGCATTTCGCCGTGCTCCACGACGGGCGCGAGGTCGCGGTCAAGGTGCTGCGCCCCGGCATGTTGCCGGTGATCGACAAGGACCTCGCGCTGATGCGCACGATGGCGGCCTGGGTCGAGAAGCTCTCGGCCGACGGCAAGCGCCTCAAGCCGCGCGAGGTGGTGGCCGAGTTCGACAAGTACCTGCACGACGAGCTCGACCTGGTGCGCGAGGCGTCGAACGCCGCGCAGCTGCGCCGCAACATGGCCGATCTCGACCTGGTGCTGATTCCCGAGATGCACTGGGACTGGTGCCGCACCGAGGTGCTGGTGATGGAGCGCATGAAGGGCGTGCCGATCAGCCAGGCCGAGCGCCTGCGCGCGGCCGGCGTCGACATCCCCAAGCTCGCGCGCGACGGCGTCACGATCTTCTTCACCCAGGTCTTCCGCGACGGCTTCTTCCACGCTGACATGCACCCGGGCAACATCCAGGTCAGCCTGGATCCGGCCAGCTTCGGGCGCTACATCTCGCTCGACTTCGGCATCGTCGGCACGCTCACGCAGTACGACAAGGAATACCTGGCGCAGAACTTCACCGCCTTCTTCCGGCGCGACTACAAGCGCGTCGCCGAGCTGCACATCGAGTCCGGCTGGGTGCCCGCCGACACCCGGGTCGACGAGCTCGAGTCCGGCATCCGTTCGGTCTGCGAGCCCTATTTCGACCGCCCGCTCAAGGAAATCTCGCTCGGCATGGTGCTGCTGCGCCTGTTCCAGATCTCGCGCCGCTTCAACGTCGAGATCCAGCCGCAGCTGGTGCTGCTGCAGAAGACGCTGCTCAACATCGAGGGCCTGGGGCGCGACCTCGACCCCGAGCTCGACCTCTGGAGCACCGCCAAGCCCTTCCTCGAGCGCTGGATGGTCGAGCAGCTGGGCCCGAAGAAGTTCTGGGAGCAGCTCAAGGCCGAAGGACCGTTCTACGCCAAGCTCCTGCCCGAGCTGCCGCGCCTGCTGCACGGCTTCCTGCATGAGCGCCAGCGCGGCGGCGCCAGCCAGGCGCTGCTGCAGGAGCTGCTGGCCGAGCAGCGGCGCAGCCGCCGCTGGCTCGAGCGCGGCTTCTGCGCCGGCATCGGCTTCGTGCTTGGCATGCTGCTGCTCCCGCTGCTGCATCTGCTGCCCCTGTTCTGACTCTCCTGTCCGCGAGGTTCCCTGCCGTGTTGCTGACCCTGGTCATCGCCTATCTCCTGGTCACGATCGCCATCGGCCTGCTCGCCGCCAAGCGGGTCAAGAGCTCGGCCGACTTTGCCGTGGCAGGCCGCCACCTGCCGCTGGCCATGATCGTGACCACGACCTTCGCCACCTGGTTCGGCTCCGAGACCGTGCTCGGCATTCCGGCCAAGTTCCTCAACGGTGGCCTGCACGGCGTGGTCGAGGACCCCTTCGGCGCCGGCAGCTGCCTGATCCTGGTCGGCCTGTTCTTCGCCGCGCGGCTCTACCGCATGAACCTGCTGACCGTCAGCGACTACTACCGCGAGCGCTACGGCCGCGTGGTCGAGGTGATCTGCTCGCTGCTGATCATGCTGAGCTACCTGGGCTGGGTCTCGGCCCAGGTCTCGGCGCTGGGCCTGGTGTTCAGCCTGCTGTCGGGCGGGGCGATCAGCGTGCCGGTCGGCATGGTGATCGGCGTGGTCTCGATTCTGGCCTACACCCTGTTCGGCGGCATGTGGTCGGTCGCGATCACCGACTTCATCCAGATGATCATCCTGGTCGGCGGCCTGGCCATCCTGGCCGTGTTCGCTGGCCAGCAGGCCGGCGGCGCGGGCCGGGTGCTCGACCTGGTCGCCAGCCGCGACCTGTTCCGCTTCCTGCCCGAGCCCGGCTTCAAGGACGTGGTGTTCTTCATCGCCGCGGCCATCACGATGATGCTGGGCTCGATCCCTCAGCAGGACGTGTTCCAGCGCGTGATGTCGGCCAACGGCCTGAACGCGGCCACGCGCGGCCCGGTGATCGGCGGCGTCTGCTACATCCTGTTCGCCTTCGTGCCGATGTTCCTGGTCGCCAGCGCCCTGATCATCATGCCCGAGCGCGCCGCCGCGCTGCTGGCCGAGGATCCGCAGAAGGTGCTGCCGACCCTGGTGCTCGAGAAGATGCCCTTCGTGATGCAGGTGCTGTTCTTCGGCGCGCTGCTGTCGGCGATCAAGTCCACCGCCTCGGCCACGCTGCTGGCGCCGAGCGTGACCTTCGTCGAGAACATCTGGCGCCAGTTCCGCCCGCACATGGGCGACCAGCAGGAGCTGCGCACCATGCGCGTGACGGTGCTGCTGTTCAGCGCCCTGGTGCTCTGGTACGCGATCCGCATGCAGGGCACCTCGATCTACGAGATGGTCTCGGGCGCCTACCAGATCACGCTGGTCGGTGCCTTCGTGCCGCTCGTGTTCGGCCTGTACTGGAAGCGCGCCACCACCCAGGGCGCGCTGTTCGCGATCGTGCTCGGCTCCCTGGCCTGGGGCCTGTTCCTGGCGACGCCGGCGGGCGAGGAATTCCCGGCCCAGCTCGCCGGCCTGCTGGCCGCGCTGGCCGGCATGCTGATCGGCTCGCTCGGGCCGCAGGCGATACGCAACAGCCATGCCCCGCATCACAAGCTGCCCGGCCTGGCCTGAGGCGCCAGTCGGGGTTTCCTGCTTGATTTCGGGGCTGCGGCCTATAATTTAGGGTTTGTCTCCACTCGACTGAAGTATCGCCATGCCGATCTACGCCTACAAATGCGAGTCCTGCGGCCATGCCAAGGATGTTCTGCAAAAGATTTCCGACGCACCCCTGACCGATTGCCCCGCCTGCGGCGCGGCGAGCTTCAGGAAGCAGCTGACCGCGGCCGGCTTCCAGCTCAAGGGTTCGGGCTGGTATGCGACCGACTTCCGCGGCAGCACCAACGGCAGCGGCGGCACCAGCGCGGTCGCCAGCGGGCCGTCCGAGCCATCGGCTGCCGCGCCGGCCGAGACGGTCGCCGCGCCCGCCGGCGGCTGCGGCGCCTCATGCGCCTGCCACTGAGAAAGGCTTCCTGAAGATGTCCGCTCTGCGCAAGTGGCTGTTCTCGGGCCTGCTGGTCCTCGTGCCCCTGGTGATCACCCTCTGGGTGCTCGACTGGGTCATCTCCACGCTGGACCAGACGCTCCTGATCCTGCCCGAGGCCTGGCAGCCTCATGTCCTGCTGGGCATGCGCATCCCCGGCCTGGGCGCGCTGTTCGCGCTGGTGGTGGTGCTGACCATAGGCGCGCTGGCGTCCAACTTCATCGGCAACAAGCTGGTCAACTGGTGGCACGCGCTGCTGCACCGCATCCCGGTGGTGCGCTCGATCTATTCCGGCGTCAAGCAGGTGTCCGACACCCTGTTCTCGGAGAAGGGCAACGCCTTTCGCAAGGCGCTGCTGGTGCAGTGGCCGCGCGAAGGCATGTGGACCATCGCCTTCCTGACCGGCACCCCCGGCGGCGACGTCGCGCGCCACCTCAACGGCCAGGACTACATCAGCGTCTACGTGCCCACCACGCCCAACCCGACCGGTGGCTACTTCGTGATGGTGCACAAGCGCGATTGCGTCGAGCTCGCGATGAGCGTCGACGAGGCGCTGACCTACGTGATTTCGATGGGCGTGATCGTGCCCGGCGGCCCGAAGGCGCTGGAGGCGGCCGGCGAGGTCGATGTCCACGCCTGAGTCCGTACCCACAGAAAATTTTAGAAAGCTGAAAATGGCAATGCGTTCCGAATACTGCGGTCTGGTGACCGAGGCCCTGCTGGGTCAATCCGTGACCCTGTGCGGCTGGGTCAACCGCCGCCGCGACCATGGCGGCGTGATCTTCGTCGATCTGCGCGATCGCGAAGGCTACGTCCAGGTGGTCTGCGATCCGGACCGCCCCGAGATGTTCAAGACCGCCGAGGGCCTGCGCAACGAGTTCTGCGTCCAGGTCAAGGGCGTGGTGCGCTCGCGCCCCGAGGGCACGAGCAACGACAGCATGAAGAGCGGCAAGATCGAGGTGCTGTGCCATGAGATCACCGTGCTCAACGCCTCGGTCACGCCGCCGTTCCAGCTCGACGACGAGAACCTGTCCGAGACCACCCGCCTGACGCACCGCGTGCTCGACCTGCGCCGCCCCTACATGCAGAAGAACCTGATGCTGCGCTACAAGGTCGCGATGGAGGTGCGCAAGTTCCTCGACGCCAACGGCTTCATCGACATCGAGACGCCGATGCTGACCAAGTCCACGCCCGAGGGCGCGCGCGACTACCTGGTGCCCAGCCGCGTGCACGACGGCCACTTCTTCGCGCTGCCGCAGTCGCCCCAGCTGTTCAAGCAGCTGCTGATGGTCGCCGGCTACGACCGCTACTACCAGATCACCAAGTGCTTCCGTGACGAGGACCTGCGCGCCGACCGCCAGCCCGAGTTCACCCAGATCGATATCGAGACCTCCTTCCTGACCGAGGAGGACATCCGCTCGATGTTCCAGGGCATGATCAAGCATGTGTTCCAGACCACCATGGGCGTGGACCTGGGCGAGTTCCCCTGCATGCCCTACGCCGAAGCCATGTACAAGTACGGCTCGGACAAGCCGGACCTGCGCGTCAAGCTCGAGTTCACCGAGCTGACCGACGTCATGGCCGACGTCGACTTCAAGGTCTTCAGTGCGCCGGCCCAGGCCAAGAACGGCCGCGTGGTCGCCCTGCGCGTGCCCGGCGGCGCCGAGATGAGCCGCAGCGAGATCGACGCCTACACCGAGTTCGTCAAGATCTACGGCGCCAAGGGCCTGGCCTGGATCAAGGTCAACGACGTGGCCGCCGGCCGCGACGGCCTGCAGAGCCCGATCGTCAAGAACCTGCACGACAAGGCGATTGCCGAGATCCTGGCGCGCTCGGGCG
>JBEEPT010000031.1:0-5745 GCA_041190985.1 Pseudomonadota bacterium | reverse complement strand
TGGCCGACGCGCTGCAGGGGATCGTCTTCCCGGACGACCGCTGGATCTGGCGGCTGGTCAAGGAGCGCAAGGAGCCCGACGGCGAGGGCCGCGTGGTGCTGCGCGTGCAGCCGATCGTGCGCGCGGCGAGCCCGCAGATGGAGATCGCGGCATGACCGACCGTGAAATGCTGGAGGCTGCGGCGAGGGCGGCGGGGCAAGAGCGCAGCGTTGCGGGCGACTTGTGGAGCAATGCGCGCGGCATGCCATGGAACCCCCTCACCGACGACGGCGACGCGCTGCGGCTGGCGGTGCAACTCGGCCTTGAGGTCGGTTTCGTGGATGACGAGCCCGGCAATGACGGCCGCTACACGCGCGCCTCTGTCGGCTATTCAACTGAGAGCGACCCGCGCGTGCGCTACGTGTTCGAAGACCACCGCGGAGACATCTTCGCCGCCACCCGCCGAGCCATCGTCCGCGCGGCTGCGGCTATGGATGGGGGGCAGGGATGAGCCGGGAAGCTTGGGGAGACCCGCCAGATCAAGACTTCCGGGAAGAGGCCGAAGTCGCGCGCGACGCCGAGCTAGCCGCACTCCGAGCCGATGGTGAGCGAGTGGCGGACCTGCTGGGCTACGCGCGGGCAGAGAACGACGCCCTCCAAGCCGAGGTTGAGCGGCTGCGCGCAAGTGAGCGCAGCGCGTGGAACGCAGCGGTAGTGCGCGACGAAGAGTGCGAGCGGCTGCGCGGCGCGCTCGGCAGGCTCGTTGAGCAGTTCAACGCCTACCGCGCTGGCTGGCTTGGCAAGGACGTGTGGCGCGACAGGATCGGCCTGCAAGACGACCTTGACGCCGCCGGGAAGGAACTATGACCACCCTCTGGGACATGCTCCGAGACGCCCAGGCCGCCCAGGCCGAGATGCTGGCCGAGCAGCAGCGCGTCATCGACGCCCTGCCGCGCGACTACACGGTGCCGCCCCCGGGCGCTTGCGCGTGCTTCGAGGGCCACTGCCGCGGCGGGCAGGTCATCAACGGCCGGCTACCCAACGGCCTCTTGTGCAAGGAGGAACTGCGTTGACCGAGCCCACCAGCAACTACCGGTTCGCCCACACCGTTCCCTGGGCGCGCGCCGAGTTCATCCTGGTCGACGGCTTCAAGTTCGTGTACTCGCACGACAAGGAGCGCGGCCTGATCGTTCACCTGCCAGGATGCCGCGAGGCGACCCTGCAGGAGCTGCGCGACGAGGGCCGCACGATCGTGATGCCCGAGACCATGCGGTCGAAGCGGACGATGGTGGCGTAGCCCACTCATGATGGCGCAGCAGCGCGGCGGGAAACTCAACCCATGGCGAATCATCGTCACCCGCGCGCTTCTGGATCTGACCGCTCCGACCACCCACAAGCAGCCGGCCAGCCGCGCCGATCCGCACCGCAAGCCCAGGGCGCGCAGCGCGAACGTGGCGGCGCTGGCCAAGCTGCTCCCACCCGGCCGCCCGGCGTGTTTCGACACCGCCAACGACTGGCGCGACTTCATCGAGCACGCCGCGGCCGCTGGGCGCATGGCGCACCTCGACGGCCCGGTGATCTGGATTCGGGGCTCGCCGGCGCTGAACCCGGACTTCAGCTATTGCGAGGACTGCACCGCGGCACGGCAGGCGCGGATGCAGGGCGAGAATCGTTGCCTGCCCAACTTCCTGAAAGGGACGTGAGACATGAACGAAACGCACCGGCTGACGCCGGAAGCCATAGAGGCGCTGCTGCACGGGCGCTGGGGCCCGGCGGTGCCGGAGGACTACGGACTGAGCATCCAGGCGACTGTGACCGATTCGGGTGGTGTGGTCCTGAAGGTCGTGCTGGAGCGCTCCAGGGACAGCCTGCCCGTCAGGACGCTGGTGCCCGATGTCGAACTCCCCTCCGGCTCCACGCTCACGTTGTCCAACCTGCGCAACGTCTTCAACGTGACCATGAGGTGAAACAGACATGACGATGTTCAAAGTCGAAGATCTCGAGGCCGGGCCGCTGCTGGACCAGGCCGTGCTGCTGGCGATGGGCGCCATGCGGGTGCTCGATCCGCCGGAGGGCGTGCCTCCCAACGTGCGCGAGCGCTGGCCGGAAGGTGGCGCGCTGGTACTGGTCGACGGCGGCAACATGGTGTTCTACGGGTACGGGGCCGCGCCGCCGTTCTCCACGGATTGGGGCGTCGGCGGGCCGGCGCTGATCGACAAGGCGCGAATGAGCCTGCTCTTCGATGGGCATGACATCTGGTGGGCCGCAAAGGACGGCCAGAAGCTCGCCAAGTCGTTCATCAGTGCCGATGATGATGATGATGAAGAGGTGGCCGCAGGGCAGGATGGGTCCGAGACAGCCCTGTCCATCCTGTGCCGCGCGTTCGTGGTGTCCAAGGTCGGCCCGACCATCGAGGTGCGCGAGCCCGGCTGGAACGTCGGCACGCCGACGGTGACGCAGGGGCCGCCGCCACTCGACCAACTCGAAGCCGCGTTGTTCACTCAAGCGCCTGACATCGGAAGCACCGACTGTGCGCACGAGGTGAAGTACGCCGGCTACAGACGGGTGCCAATGGTCGCAGACCGCAACACGAATCTCACGGAGATCGTGTTTCCGGCCAGCGAACAGGACGACGAGGTTCTGGTCACGCACGTGGCAGCAATCGACGGACGCGGCGTGATCGTGGCTGTTCATGCGCTCTAGCGGGACCCGCCGCAGCTTCCTCGGCTCGATCCTGGCGCTGGGCGCGGCGCCGGCGATCGTGCGCGCCGACGCGCTGATGCGTGTCGTGCCGCGCGAGACGACACTGCTGGCCGACGACGTCAGCTTCATCAGCAGCGTGGATTTGGGCTGGATCAACTGGGCCCCGGCCATCACCATTCGCTCACCAGGCTCGCGCTGTACACGTCGGACGGCGGCGTGCGCGTGCTGGACCTCGCGTGGGGAAAGCCGCAGCGCCTGGCGGTTGCTTCCCATCCCATCGACGCCGACAGTCCGCTCCGACCCCCTCGCGGGGGTGTGTTCAACCGACTGTAGGAGCAGACCCATGGCCAAGGACAAAGGCAAGGGCAAGGGCGGCGGCGGCCGCAAGTGCTGATCGGCACCGAGGGCCGGCACCGCTGACCCTCGGTTGCATGCCCCGCGTGCGACACCCACAGTCGCGCGCGTTATGGCACCCCCGACCAAGGTCGACTACGAGCGTATCGAGCCAGCCTGGCGGGCTGGCCTGAAGAGCCCTGACCAGCTCGCTGCCGAGTACACCGCCGAGACCGGCATCAAGGTCTCCCGGCAGGCGATCCAGAAGCACTTCGCCAAGCGCGGCATCCCGCGCGACCTGACCGCCCAGGTGCGGGCCAAGGCCGACGCAATGGTCCTCGAGGCCGGCGTCACGGGGAAGATCGAGTCGAAGACCCTGCCGCCGGCGACCGCGGTGGTGGTGGAGAAGGCGGCGCTGGACAGCGCGGCGGTCCAACTGGCGCACCGGGCCGACATCCGCCGCAGCCGCGAGGTGCTGGCGCGGCTGCAAGCCGACCTCGAGATGATTGCTGGCCACCAGGACGTGGCCAAGGTTCTGTCCGAAGCCGCCAAGACGCGCCCGGACGACACCGAGGACACGCGCCTGGAGCGCGTGGCAGCAGCCGTCGAGGCGCTGACCAAGAGCCTGACCGCCAGGGCCAACGTCAGCGCGCGGCTGGTCGAGACGCTGAAGGGCCTCATCCCGCTCGAGCGCCAGGCCTACAAGATCGACGACGGGGACGGTGGCGGCGGTGGTGGCGTCGGCGACCTGTCGCGCCCGCTGACCGATGCGGAGCGGGCCAGCCGACTGGCGTCGATCCTCGAGCGCGCGCGGCAGCGCGCCCAAGCAGGCGATGCAGGTGCAGGTGGCAATGCTCCCGGATCTTGACGTCCAGGAGCTGGTGCGGCTGATGCCGCACATGAGCGCGGCCGAGCGCCAGGAGCTCGACAAACTGCTGACCGCCGGAATCGGGCCGTGGCTGGAGCAGATCGGCCCGCAGATGAGGGCCCTGGACTCCCAGGCCGACATCGTCTTCTACGGCGGCCAGGCCGGTGGCGGCAAGACCGACCTGCTGCTGGGCCTGGCGCTGACGCAGCACGAGAAGAGCATCATCTTCCGCCGCGAGGCCGTGCAGCTGGTCGGCATCGAGGAGCGGCTGACCACGATCCTCGGCAGCCGCAAGGGCTACAACAGCCAGGACGGCGTGTGGCACCTTCCCGTGCCCGGCAATCGCGTGCTCGAGCTGGGCAGCGTCAAGGAGCCGAACGACTGGCTCAAGTACCAGGGCCGGCCGCACGACCTGAAGGCCTTCGACGAGATCAGCCACTTCCTCGAGGTGCAGTTCCGCGCGCTTATCGGCTGGATGCGCACGGACAACCCGAAGATCCGCCAGCGCGTGGTGTGCGCCGGCAACCCGCCGACCGACTCGGACGGCGAGTGGGTGATCCGCTTCTGGGGACCGTGGCTGGACCCGCTGCACCCGAACCCGGCCAAGGACGGTGAGCTGCGCTGGTACGTGACCGACGAGCAGGGCAAGGACAAGGAAGTTCCTGGCCCCGAGCCCGTGCAGGTCGGCAGCGAGTGGATGCAGCCCAAGAGCCGCACCTTCATCCGATCCAGCGTCGACGACAACCTGTTCCTGACCCTCACCGGCTACAAGGCCACGCTGCAGTCGCTGCCCGAGCCGCTGCGATCGCAGATGCTGCGCGGCGACTTCATGGCCGGGCGCACCGACCCGGTGTGGCAGGCGATCCCGACCGACTGGATCAAGGCCGCCCAGGCGCGATGGAAGCCGCGCGATGAGAAGGGCCCGATGACCGCGCTCGGTCTGGACCCTGCCCGCGGCGGCATCGACAAGACCTGCGCGGCGCGCCGGCACGGCACGTGGTTCGACGAGCTCGTGCAGGTGCCCGGCGTGATCACCAAGGACGGGCCGACCGCCGCGGCGTTCGTGGCGCCGCTGGTGCGCAATGGCGCCTACATCGCCGTCGACGCGATCGGCATCGGCTCCTCGGCGCTGGACTTCATCCGCGGCCTGGGTCTGCCGGTGCACCCGGTGGTCGGCTCGGAGGGCTCGCCGAGCGTCGATGCCACCGGCAACCTGCGCTTCAAGAACCGGCGCGCCGAGATGTACTGGCGCCTGCGCGAAGCGCTCGACCCCACCAACCCGAAACCGATCGCACTGCCGCCCGACCAGGAACTGCTCGGCGACCTGGCCGCCGTTCGATACAAGGTGGTGCAGATGGGCAAGAGCCTTGCGGGCATCCAGATGCGCGACAAGGACGAGATCCGAGAGGTGCTCGGCCGCAGCCCGGACAAGGGCGATGCCGTGGCCATGACGTTCGTCGACGGCATCCCTGCGCCGAGGCTCGGCAACAGCGGATACACCGAAGCACCACCGCCCGACTGGAGAAGCTGAAGATGGACTCGAAGATCGTGCCAAGCCACGTCATGCCGAAGCCGGCCGCAGCGCCGGCGGGCGACGACCAGGCGATGACCCGCGAGGAGTACGCGGAGGTCCTGTTCGAGCTCGAGAACCAGCCGCTCGGCTGGCGCGCCAACGCGGACAAGGAGGCCGACTACGCCGACGGCAACCAGCTCGACACCGCGCTGCTGCAGGCGCAGGCCAGACTCGGCATCCCGCCGGCGATGGAGAACCTGATCGGCCCGGCGATGGAGGCGATCCAGGGCTACGAGGTGGCCACCCGCACCGACTGGCGCGTGACGCCCAGCGGGCAGCCCGAGGGGCG
>JBEEPT010000030.1:0-31371 GCA_041190985.1 Pseudomonadota bacterium | reverse complement strand
GCGCCTGGCCCCACGAATATCCTGTTCCGATATCGGAAGGCATCAGCCTGGGAAACTATAGACTCAAAAATACTGACCGTGGATGAACGAAAAGCGACTTTCGGCCTGAACCGTTCAATCACGACGATAGCAAAACATCATGAGGACCCCAGCGACGCAATCGGAGCGCCGGGCACCTGGCGGGGTCGCTGGCCGACAGGGGCGGTGTCGCCGAGCGCGCCGGCTGCGCCGCGCGATACGCGACAATCGCTGGACCATGAACCCAACCTATGTCTTGACCCTGTCCTGCCAGGACAAACCCGGCATCGTGCATGCCGTCTCGGGCTTCCTGCTGGAGCATGGCGGCAACATCGAGGAGGCCGCCCAGTACAACGACCACGACACCGGCCTGTTCTTCATGCGCGTGCAGTTCGTCTGCCTGCGCCTGAGCGAGGAAGACCTGCGCAACGAGGCACGCCTGTTCGCCCAGGCCCACGGCATGGACTGGGACCTGCACGCGCTCAAGGCGGCGATGCCGACCGTGATCATGGTGAGCCAGCAGGGCCACTGCCTCAACGACCTGCTGTTCCGCTGGAAGAGCGGCCTGCTGCGGCTCGACATCCGCGCCATCATCAGCAACCACCGCGACTTCTACCAGCTCGCGGCGAGCTACAACGTGCCTTTCCACCACCTGCCGGTCACGGCGGCCACCAAGGCCCAGGTCGAGGCGCGCCAGCTCGAGATCATCGAGCAGGAAGGCGCCGACCTGGTCGTGCTGGCGCGCTACATGCAGGTGCTGTCGGACGACATGTGCCGCCGGCTCGCCGGCCGCGCGATCAACATCCACCACAGCTTCCTGCCCAGCTTCAAGGGCGCCAAGCCCTACTACCAGGCGCATGACCGCGGCGTCAAGCTGATCGGCGCGACCGCGCACTACGTGACCGCCGACCTCGACGAGGGCCCGATCATCGAGCAGGATGTCGCGCGCGTCGACCACAGCATGACGGTCGACGACCTGACCGCGATCGGGCGCGACACCGAGAGCCAGGTGCTCGCGCGCGCGGTCAAGTGGCACAGCGAACACCGGGTGCTGCTCAACGGCCACCGCACCGTGGTCTTCCGCTGACGGGCGGGACGGCGCTAGCTGGGGCGCTCCGCGACCTCACTCGATCGCGAGCCGGTGGCCGCCGGAGCCGCCCGGCTTCTTGGGCAGCGTCAGCACCAGCACGCCGTTGTCGAACCTGGCCTTGGCCTTGCTGTTGTCGATGTCGGCCGGCAGCTGGAAGCTGCGCGCCACCGAACCGAAGTAGCGCTCGCTGCGCAGCAGCTTCTCGTCCGAGCTCTGGCTGTCGAGCTGCTTGACCTCGGCGCGCAGGGTCACGACGTTGCCCTCGACCGTCACCTGGATGTCATCGCGGGCGACCCCGGGCAGCTCGGCATTGACCGTGTAGGCGTCGGCCGATTCCTTGACGTCGAGCTTGATCGACTGCGGCAGCGGGTCGCCGTGCAGCGGCTTGATGAAAAAGCCCGGGGACATCATGTCCTTGAAGAGGTCGTCGAACAGGCTGCCGCGGGTCATGAGACCGTTCATGGATCGCACTCCTTGATGAAGACTGGGTCACTGTCGGTTCCGGCCCGGGGGCCGGAAAAAGCCGGAAGAAAATCCCGGCACATAGGTGACAATAATGGCAATCATCAGGGATATCAAGGGGAATTGCGACGCGACCGGCCCCGACCGGCCCGCGCTCAGCCGGACACCGGGTAGCTGCGCGCGCCGAAGATCGCGCTGCCGACGCGCACCATCGTGCTGCCGCTGGCAATGGCGGCCTCGAGGTCGCCGCTCATTCCCATCGAGAGCGTGTCGAGCGCCAGGCCCTGGTCCTGGAGCGCCTCGAACAGCGCACGCGCGCGGCCGAACACGGCGCAGGCACGGTCGAAGTCCGGCTCGGGCTCGGGGATGCACATGAGACCGCGCAGGCGCAGCCGCGGCAGCGCGGCGACCGCGCGCGCCAGCTCGAGTGCCTCGTGCGGCGCGACGCCGGACTTGGTCGCCCCGCCGTCGACGTTGACCTGCACGCAGACCTGCAGCGGCGCCAGACCCTCGGGGCGCTGCTCGCTCAGGCGCTGCGCGATCCGGAGGCGGTCGACCGTCTGCACCCAGTCGAAATGCTCGGCCACGGAGCGGGTCTTGTTGCTCTGCAGCGGGCCGATGCAGTGCCACTCGAGCCCCGCGCAGCCGGCGCTGCGCAGCTGGCGCACCTTGTCGACGCCCTCCTGGACATAGTTTTCCCCGAAGGCCAGCTGGCCGGCGGACCAGGCCTGCTGCACCGCCTCGGCGTCGAAGGTCTTGGAAACCGCCAGCAGGCGCACCGAATCGGCGACCCGACCGGCACTGGCGCAGGCCTGCGCGATGCGCTGATGAACCGCTTGGAGATTGTGGGAGATCATGGACATAATGAAACAAGATACGGGAGGGCGACCTGGATGGACATCACTCAGCTGCTGGCGTTCAGCACCAAGAACAAGGCGTCGGATCTGCACCTCTCGGCGGGACTGCCACCGATGATACGGGTGCATGGCGACGTCAGGCGCATCAACGTCGAGCCGCTGGACCACAAGCAGGTCCACGCCATGATCTACGACATCATGAACGAGGCCCAGCGCAAGCACTACGAGGAGTTCCTCGAGGTCGACTTCTCGTTCGAGATCGAGGGCCTGGCGCGCTTCCGGGTCAATGCCTACAACCAGCAGCGCGGCGCCGCGGCCGCCTTTCGCACCATCCCGTCCAAGATCCTGACGCTGGAGCAGCTCAACTGCCCGCCGATCTTCGGCGAGCTCGCGCTCAAGCCGCGCGGCATGGTGCTCGTGACCGGGCCGACCGGCTCGGGCAAGTCGACCACGCTCGCGGCCATGGTCAACCACCTCAACGAGCACGAGTACGGCCATGTGCTGACGATCGAGGACCCGATCGAGTTCGTGCACGAGTCCAAGAAATGCCTGGTCAACCAGCGCGAGGTCGGGCCGATGACGCATTCGTTCGCGAACGCGCTGCGCTCGGCCTTGCGCGAGGACCCGGACGCCATCCTGGTCGGCGAGATGCGCGACCTCGAGACCATCAGGCTGGCGATGACGGCGGCAGAGACCGGCCACCTGGTGTTCGGCACGCTGCACACCTCGTCCGCGGCCAAGACCATAGACCGCATCGTCGACGTCTTCCCGCCGGAGGAAAAGGAGATGGTGCGCGCGATGCTGTCCGAGTCGCTGGTGGCGGTGATCTCGCAGACGCTGTGCAAGACGCGCGACGGCAACGGCCGCGTCGCCGCGCACGAGATCATGCTCGGCACGCCGGCGGTGCGCAACCTGATCCGCGAGAACAAGGTCGCGCAGATGTATTCGGCGATCCAGATGGGCAACTCCTTCGGCATGCAGACGCTCGACCAGAGCCTGGCCGACCTGGTGCGGCGCAACCAGGTCAGCCCCGCGGAAGCGCGCGGCAAGGCCAAGATCCCGGAGAACTTCCCCGGCTGACCCCCCACCGGAGCCCCTGATGGAACGCGATCAAGCCAGCAAATTCGTCAACGACCTGCTGCGGCTGCTGCTCAGCCGCAACGGCAGCGACCTGTTCCTGACCGCCGAGTTTCCGCCCGCGATCAAGGTCGACGGCCAGATCGCCAAGGTCTCGCCCCAACCCCTGACCGCGCAGCACACCCAGGCGCTGGCGCGCGCGATCATGAACGACAAGCAGGCCGCCGAGTTCGAGCGCAGCAAGGAATGCAACTTCGCGATCGCGCCGGCCGGCATCGGGCGCTTTCGCGTCAACTGCTTCATCCAGATGGGCAAGGTCGGCATCGTGATGCGCACCATCCCGTCCCAGATCCCGACCCTGGACGGGCTCGGCCTGCCGGCCGTGCTCAAGGACGTCGCGCTGGCCAAGCGCGGCATCTGCATCCTGGTCGGCGGCACCGGATCGGGCAAGTCGACCACGCTGGCGGCGATGGTGGACTGGCGCAACGAACACACCCAGGACCACATCGTGACGGTGGAGGACCCGATCGAGTTCGTGCACCAGCACAAGAACTGCATCATCACCCAGCGCGAGGTCGGCCTGGACACCGAGAGCTGGGACAACGCGCTCAAGAACTCGCTGCGCCAGGCACCCAACGTGATCCTGATGGGCGAGATCCGCGACCGCGAGACCATGGAGCACGCGATCGCCTTCTCGGAGACCGGCCACCTCTGCATGGCGACGCTGCACGCCAACAGCGCCAACCAGGCGATGGAGCGCATCATCAACTTCTTCCCGCAGGAGCGCCATCCGCAGCTGCTCAAGGACGTCTCGCTCAACCTCAAGGGCCTGATCGCGCAGCGCCTGCTGCCGCGCCAGGACGGCAAGGGTCGCTGGGCCGCGGTCGAGGTGCTGCTGCACAGCGGCCTGGTGGCCGACCAGATCATGAAGGGCGAGATCCACGAGCTCAAGGAGACCATGAAACGCAGCCGCGAGGTCGGCATGCAAACCTTCGACCAGGCGCTGTTCGACGCCTTCGAGGCCAATGTGATCAGCTACGAGGAGGCGATACGCAACGCCGACTCGCAAAACGACCTGCGGCTGGCGATCAAGCTCAACAGCCAGCGCGCGCGCAGCACCGACCTGTCGGCCGGCACCGAGCACCTGACCCTGCTCTGAGCCCATGGCCCGGCAGCGGGCCGGGGCGGCGTTGCCGGTCGCCGCGACCCGGCATTCAGACCTTGGACGGCTGGGCCTGCAGGCGCCGCAGCTCTTCCTCGCTGATGTATTCGAAGATACGCACCACGCCCTTGACGCCGCTGATGTTGCGGACGACCGCGGTCGCGAGATCGGCCTCGCGCCGGGTCACGCGCCCCATCAGATAGACGGTGCCGCGCTCGGTGACGACCTTGAAGGCGTTGGCGGAGAGCTCGCTCGAATCGACGAAGCCGGCCTTGACACGGCCCGTGATCAAGGTGTCGGAAGCGCGCTCGGTCAGCGTCGGGCTGTTGACGATGCCGAGCTCGTTTACGACCGAGCGCACGTTGTCCAGGCCGGCAACGAGCTGCTGGACGCGCTGGTGATCGGCTTCGTTCGGCACCTCGCCGGTCAGCAGCACCTGGCGGTTGTAGCTCGTGACGCTGACGCGCACGCGCGTGCCCAAGGTATCGTGGATGCGGCCGGCGGCCTTGAGCTCTATGCCCTCATCCTCGACCTGCGCGCCCGAGGTGCGGCGATCGGCCGCCATCAGCACGCCGGAGCCGATCGCGGCGCCAACGACGACCGGCGCCGCGCAGCCCGAGAGCACGCCGGAGAGGGTGGCCAGCGCCAGCGCTGCGGCGAGCGCTCGGACCGGGCCGGAAACAGCAAACTTCTTCATTCGACAAACTCCTCGCTGCTGTCGTCGCCCAGCAACTGGACGTCGACGCCATCACAAATGCAATGCAGCACCACCTGGTGCGCCTCATGGATGCGCGGCACGCGCTCGGTCGGGGCGGCGACCAGCACGTCGGTGTCCTTGAGCAGCTGGCCGAGCGCGCCGGCACGGGCCCCGCACAGGGCCACGACCGTCATCTCGCGTTCGTGCGCCGCCTCCACCGCGCCCAGGATCTCGGGTGCCTGCGACAGGCTGGTGACGACCAGCAGCACGTCGCCGGGCTGGCCCAGCGCGCGCACCTGGCGCGCGTAGACCGAGCGCGCGTCGAAGGCGTTGTAGACGCTGGTGAAGACGGCGGCGTCGCCGCCCAGTGCCAGGGCGGCGAGCTCCGGGCGGTCGCGCTCGAAGCGGCCGACGAAGGCGCTGGCGAAGGCCTGCACCAGCCCGACCGAGGCGCCGTTGCCGCAGGCCAGCACCTTGCCGCCGCCGGTGACCGAGGCCAGGATGGCGCCCAGGGCGCCCTCCACCGCCGGCCCCAGGCTCTGAGCGCACTGGTACTGGAGGTCTGCACTGTCTATGAACTGCTGTTGGATGCGTTGCAAAACCATGGGGCGGATGATAAACCCGACCAGCCTGGCGGGCTGCTAGCCGGCGTCGAAGGCGCCGCGCAGCCAGTCGATCGCGGGCGGCGCGGGGCCGTCGAGCCGCCCCTGCACCAGCACGGCGTCGAAGCGGCAGGGCGGCGGGCTGGGCAGATGCGCCAGGTAGTGGCGCGCCGCGAACACGATGCGGCGCTGCTTGGCCGGCACGATGCTGGCACCGGCGCCGCCGTGGCTGGCGGAACTGCGCTGGCGCACCTCGACGAAGACCAGCGTGCCGTCGCGCTCGCGCATAATCAGGTCGATCTCGCCGCCGCCACGGCCGGGCGTGCGGAAATTGCGCCGCAGCAGGCGCAGGCCCTGGCGCTGCAGATAGTCCAGCGCCAGCTGCTCCGCGCTGTCGCCCGAGGCCTTGGTGGTGCTGGCCGTTCCCTGAATCTGGATCGTCACCGTGAACCCATCCTTCCAGCCGGCACTGGCTGCCGCACAGGCAGCCGCCGGCCCCCAGCATTATCCCGCCGGCACCCTCTACGTGGTAGCCACCCCGATCGGAAACCTGGCCGACATCACGCTGCGCGCGCTGCACGTGCTGGGCCTGGTCGACGCCGTCGCCTGCGAGGACACGCGCCACACCGCCAGCCTGCTGCAGGCCTACGGGCTGCAGCGGCCGCTGCTGGCGCTGCACCAGCACAACGAGGCCGGCGCCGCGCAAGGCATCGTCGAGCGGCTGCAGCGCGGCGAACGCATCGCCTACGTCAGCGATGCCGGCACGCCGGGCATCAGCGATCCGGGCGCGCGCCTGTGCGCGGCGGTGCAGGCGGCGGGCCTGCGCTGCCTGCCGCTGCCGGGCGCCAGCAGCGTGACGGCGCTGATCAGCGTGGCCGGCCTGCCCGCGACCGAGACCGACGCGGCGTTCGAGTTCACCGGCTTCCTGCCGGCCAAGGGCGCGGCGCGCGCGCAGGCAATGCGCCGGCTGGCGCAGCAGGACCAGGCCTGCGTGCTGCTCGAGGCGCCGCACCGCATCCAGGCGCTGGCGCGCGACCTGGCCGGTCTGGGCGAACGGCATGTGACCGTCGGGCGCGAGCTGACCAAGCAGTTCGAGCAGGTCGTGACCCTGCGTTGCGACGCCCTGCCCGCCTGGCTGGACGCCGATACGGCGCACAGCCGGGGTGAATTTGCGCTCGTGCTGCATCCGCAGACGCGCTCCGCGGCCAGCGAGGAAGGCCCCGGCGCCGAAGCGCTGCGCGTGCTCGGGCTGCTGCTGGCGGAGCTGCCGCTCAAGAGCGCGGCGCGGCTGGCCGCCGAGATCACCGGCGAATCGAAGAACGCGCTCTACCAGGCCGGCCTGGCGCTCAAGCCGCGCACCGACTGAAGCCGGCCGCGCATCGCGCGCGATCGACGGGGGCCGTGGCATGCGCGCCACAGCCTCGCACAGGGCGCGCCGTTTGTGCCAACATGGTTCGCAGATTCAGCCGCGCACGGGGGGCGAGGTCGGCGGCGCAAGGCTGCGGCGGGCAAGGGAATGACCGGGTCGGTCCCGCGCCCACCCTCCGGGCCACTCCTGTCCGACCCGAGCACAGTCCACACGATGAGCATCCGCAACCTAGACTCCATGTTCGCCCCCGGCAGCGTCGTCGTCATCGGCGCGTCGGACCGCCCGCACAGCGTCGGCGCCACGGTCTGGAACAACCTGGTGCGGGGTTTCCGGGGCGAGCTGCTTGCGGTCAATCCGCGCCTGTCCACGCTGGACGGCCACCCGGTCCACCCCGATCTCAGGACCCTGTCCGAACGCTGCGCCCAGCCGCCCGAGCTGGCCGTGATCTGCACCCCGCCGGCAACCGTCGAGTGCCTGGTGGCCGAGCTCGGCGAACTCGGCACGCGCGCCGCGGTCGTGATCACCGCCGGCCTGACGCCGGCCCAGAAGCAGGCCATGCTGGCGGCGGCGCGCCGCCACACCCTGCGCATCCTGGGCCCCAACTGCATCGGCATGCTGGTGCCGCACCTGGGCCTGAATGCAAGCTTCGCGCCCACCGGCGCAGCACCCGGCCAGATCGCCTTCGTCTCGCAGTCGGGCGCGCTCGTGACGGCGATGCTGGACTGGGCCAACTCGCGCGGCATCGGCTTCTCGCACTTCGTCTCGCTCGGCGAACATGCCGACGTCGACTTCGGCGACATGCTGGACTTCCTGGGCAGCGACGCACGCACGCGCGCCATCCTGCTCTACATCGAGTCGATCGAGTCGCCGCGCAAGTTCATGTCGGCGGCGCGCGCCGCGGCACGCAACAAGCCGGTGATCGTGGTCAAGGCCGGCCGCTCCGCCCAGGGCCAGAAGGCAGCCGCCTCGCACACCGGGGCGCTGGCAGGCTCGGACGAGGTGTTCGAGGCCGCGATCTCGCGCGCCGGCATGCTGCGCGTCTACACGCTGCAGCAGCTGTTCTCGGCCGCCGAGCTGCTGGCGCGCTTCCGCGACAACCGCAGCGAAAAACTGATCGTGCTGACCAACGGCGGCGGCGCCGGGGTGATGGCCGCCGACGCGGCCGCGCATGCCGGCGTCGAACTCGCCACGCTGGACGCGGCGACGCTGGAGCAGCTCGATGCGGTGCTGCCCGCCACCTGGTCGCACGGCAACCCGGTCGACATCATCGGCGACGCGCCCGCCGAGCGCTACGTCGACGCGCTGCAGGCGCTGCTGACCGAGCGCGACAGCGCAGTGCTGTTCGTGCAGGCGCCCACCGCCATCGTGCCCAGCGCCGAGGTCGCGCGCGCGCTGCTGCCGCTGGCCGGCCAGCGCCCGCCGCGGCTGCTCGGCTGCTGGCTGGGCCACAGCGCGGTGGCCGAGGCACGCGGACTGTTCCGGGAAGCGGGCGTGCCCGACTACGAGACCCCCGAGGAAGCGGTGCGCGCCTTCTCCTTCCTGCGCGCCTACCACCGGCACCAGGCCGAGCTGATGGAAACCCCGGCCTCCGACCCGCTGGGCTCGGCGCCGGACCTGGCCGCGATCCACGGACTGGTCGGATCGGTGCTGGGCCAGGGGCGCGAGCTGCTGTGCGAGGCCGAGGCCAAGGAGCTGCTGCGCCTGGCCGGCATCCCGGTCACGCCGACGCGGGTGGTGCCGCCCGAGCCCGAAGCGGCGGTCGATGCCGCCGAAACGCTGGACTATCCGGTCGTGATCAAGATCCTGTCGCCCGAGATCACGCACAAGTCCGACGTCGGCGGCGTGCGCCTGAACCTGCACAGCGCGACCGAGGTGCGCTCCGCCGCTCAGGCCATGCTGGAGCGCGTCGCCGAGCGCCGCCCCGACGCCCGCATCGAGGGCTTCACGGTCCAGCCCATGGTCAGGCGCGCGCACGCGCACGAACTGATCGTGGGCGCCAGCGTGGATCCGCTGTTCGGCCCGGTGATCCTGTTCGGCGCCGGCGGCGTCGCGGTCGAGGTGGTGGCTGACCGCGCGCTCGCGCTGCCGCCGCTCAACACCGCGCTGGCACGCTCGCTGGTCGAGCGCACCCGGATTGCCAGGCTGCTCAAGGGCTACCGCGACGTTCCGCCCGCCGACCACGACGCGATCCTGCACGTGCTGGTCGCGATCTCCCATCTGCTGGCGGAGATCCCTGAGATCGCCGAGCTCGACATCAACCCGCTGGTCGTCAACCACGAGGGCGCGATCGCGCTGGACGCCCGGGTGCGCCTGAGCGCGGCCCGACCGGCCGGCGCCGCCAGCTTCGCGATCCGCCCCTATCCCCGCCATCTGGCCGAGACCTTGCCGTGGGAAGGCGGCACCACGCTGACGCTGCGGCCGATCCGGCCCGAGGACGAGGCCCAGCACCTGGAGTTCTTCCACCGCCTCGATCCGGAGGACGTGCGGCTGCGCATGTTCAACAGCCGGCGCAGCCTGGAGCACAGCGAGCTCGCGCGCCTGACGCAGATCGACTACGAGCGCGAGATGGCCTTCATCGCGACCGCGTCCGGGCCCGACGGGCGCGAGGAGACGCTGGGCTCGGTGCGCGGCATCAGCGATCCGGACAACGAGGAGGCCGAGTTCGGCATCATCGTGCGCTCGGACCAGAAGGGCAAGGGCATGGGCTGGATCCTGATGGACAAGCTGATCCGCTACCTGCGCGCGCACGGCACCCGGCGCGTGGTCGGCACGATATTGCGCGAGAACACCGGCATGCTGGACCTGGCGCGGCAGCTGGGCTTCAGCGTCCGGCCGCATCCGGAGGATCCCAGCCTGCGCTGGGTCGAGCTGCCGCTGCAGACGCCGGTGGGCACGGGCAGCTGAAGCCGCCGGACGATTTCTGCTGCATTGCAACAAAAATCGCTTGCACGAGTCGGGAATTACCCTATACTCGAGGTCATGTTGCACTGCAACATACGTCGGCAGCACCGAATCCGCTCAGTCACAGCATCGGCCGCCGCCCCTGCAACCTGTCCGTTCAAGGAGATTTCCATGCTGACCATCGACCAGATCGTTTCCGCTCCCAAGGCCCAGATCGCCGCCTTCAACCACCTGGGCAACAAGGCCCTGGACAGCGCAGAGCAGCTCACCGAGCTCAACCTCAAGACCGGCAAGGCCGTGCTGGCCGAGTCCGCCGCCTATGTACAGGACCTGCTGAGCGTCAAGAGCCCGCAGGATGTGCTGGCCCTGTACACCGGCGCCGTCCAGCCCCTGGCCGAGAAGGTTGCCGCCTACAGCCGCGAGCTCTACAACATCGCCTCCGGCGCCAGCGCCGAGTTCGGCAAGGTGGCCAACAGCCAGGCTGCCGACGCCCAGCAGCAGTTCGTCGCCGCCGTCGACAGCGCCCTGAAGAACGCCCCGCAAGGCTCCGAAGCCGCCGTGGCCGCCGTCAAGAACGCTGTCTCCACCGCCTCGGCCGCGATCGAGACCGTGCAGAAGGCCGTCAAGCAGGCGACCGAGCTGACCGAAGCCAACATCAACGCCCTGGCCGAGACCGCGCCCAAGGTCGCGCCCAAGACCAAGGCCTGAGCGGTCCCCGACCGGAAGGGGGCCTGAACGCCCCCTGCAATGCCCCATGGCCGCCCGCCCTGGGGCATTTTTCTTGCCCGGCATAATGGCCGTGATCCAGCTTTCACCTCTCACCCAGCAGGAAGATTCATGACCAGCATTCAGACCGTCGGCATCGTAGGCGCCGGCACCATGGGCAACGGCATCGCGCAGGCCTGCGCCGTCAGCGGCATCCGCGTCGTGATGCTCGACATCAGCGAGGCGGCGGTACAGAAGGGCCTGGCCACGATCGCCTCCAGCCTGGAGCGACTGGTCAAGAAGGACAAGCTGTCCGCCGCCGAGCGGGAAGCGGCGCTGGCCCGCATCCAGGGCGCGACGGACTACGACGAGCTCAAGGGCACCGACCTGGTGATCGAGGCCGCGACCGAGAACCTCGAGCTCAAGCTGCGCATCCTGCGCCAGCTCGACGGCCTGCTGCCGGCCGAAACGCTGATCGCGACCAACACCAGCTCGATCAGCATCACCCAGCTCGGCGCCGTCACGACGCGGCCCGAGCGCTTCATCGGCATGCATTTCTTCAACCCGGTGCCGATGATGGCGCTGGTCGAGATCATCCGCGGCCTGCAGACCAGCGACGCAACCCACGACGCCGTGCGCGAACTGGCACTGGCGCTGGGCAAGACGCCGGTCAGCGTGCGCAACGCGCCGGGCTTCGTCGTCAACCGCATCCTGGTGCCCATGATCAACGAGGCCTTCTTCGTGCTGGCCGAGGGCGTGTCCTCGGCCGAGGACATCGACGCCGGCATGAAGCTGGGCTGCAACCACCCGATCGGGCCGCTGGCGCTGGCCGACATGATCGGCCTGGACACCTGCCTGGCGATCATGAACGTCTACTTCTCCGAGTTCCAGGACAGCAAGTACCGCGCCGCGCCGCTGCTCAAGGAAATGGTCGCGGCCGGCCGGCTCGGCCGCAAGAGCGGCCGCGGGGTCTACCAGTACTGATGGCCGGCAGCACTCCCGACCACGAGCGGCGGCTGACCGAGCTGGAGATCAAGGCCAGCTACGCCGACGACCTGCTCGACCAGCTCAACCAGCAGGTCTGGCGCCAGCAGCTGCAGATCGAACAGCTGCAGCGCGAGCTCGCCGCGCTGCGCGCGCAGCTGCGCGACAACGCCACGCCGGCTTTCCGCAGCCTGCGCGACGAGCTGCCGCCGCACTACTGAGCAACATGCCCGCAGCCGGCGCAGCGCCTGCGCGCGCCGGCTAAGATCGCGCCCCATGAGAATCGAATACCTGGCCCAGCTGCAGCCGGACGACGGCCCCAGCGCGCAGGCGTTGGTGCAGATGGCGCAGACACTGGCCGCGCGCGCCGGCATCGAGCTGCGCGAGCCGCCCCCCGAACCCACCACCTGCTGCGGCCGCGGCTGCAACGGCTGCGTCTGGGAAGGCTATTTCGCCGCCATGAGCTACTGGCGCGACGAGGCCCTGCTGCAGCTGTCCGACCTCGCGGCCTGAACCACAGCGGCGCGCAGCTGCCGCAGCCGGCAAAGCCGGCTACGATGGTAGCCGCAATGCGCAGCAGCGATCTCCCGCTCCGGCTCGCGCCGCGCGGACTGCCGCGGCGGGCGCCGGCCTGGCTGCGCGCCGGCGCCCTGCTCGCCGTCATGGGCTGGACGCTGGCACAGAGCGGCCTGGAGCGGGCCCAGGCGCTCGCGCTGCAGCGCTACGGCCAGGCCGGCGCCGAGACCGTGGCCGGCTGGCGGCGCCTGCTCGAGGAATCCCGGCAGCTGGGCGAAGGCGACAAGCTCGGCGCCGTCAACGGCTTCTTCAACCGCCGCATCCGCTACGCCAGCGACCTGCAGACCTGGGGCCAGGCCGAGTACTGGGCCACGCCGCTCGAACTCATGGGGCGGGCCCAGGGCGACTGCGAGGACTACGCGATCGCCAAATACCTCTCGCTGCTGCTGCTCGGCGTGCCGGCCGAGAAGCTGCGCCTGATCTACGTGCGCGCGCGCCTGGGCCAAAGCGGCGGCAGCGAAGCCCACATGGTGCTGGGCTACTACGCCGAGCCGGCCGGCGAGCCGCTGATCCTGGACAGCCTGGCCGCCGCGATCCGGCCCGCCTCGGCGCGCCCGGACCTGGCGCCGGTCTTCAGCTTCAACACGCAGGGGCTCTGGGTGCCGGGGACGGCCGTCGTGGCCACCGACCCGAGCGCCCGCCTGTCGCGCTGGCGCGACGTGCTCGAACGCATCCAGGCCGACGGCATGCAGCCGTGAGCGACGCAAGCAAGGAAAGCCTGTCATGTCCCTCGTCAAGCAACTCTGGCTGGCCCTCACCCTCCTGATGGGCGCGACCTTCTGCACCAGCCTCGCGATCCATGCCCACTTCCTGCGCGACTACCTGCAGCAGCAGCTGCAGGTCAAGAACATCGACAATGCGCACTCGCTGGCGCTGACCCTGACGCAGATGGACAAGGATCCGGCCGCGATCGAGCTGCTGGTGTCGGCCCAGTTCGACATCGGCCACTACCGTTTCATCCGGATCACGTCGCCGGCCGGCCAGCCCCTGGTCGAACGGAGCTGGCAGGGGCAGCAGACCGAAGAGGTGCCGGGCTGGTTCGTCAAGCTGATCCCGATCCGCGCCGAAGCGGGGCAGGCCCAGATCCAGGACGGCTGGAAGCAATACGGCACCCTGAGCCTGGCCAGCCAGGAGCAGTACGTCTACCGCAGCCTGTGGGACAGCACGCGGGAGCTGCTGGCCTGGTTCCTGCTGGGCGGACTGGCCGCAGGCGCCCTGGGCACGCTGGTGCTGCGCCTCGTCACCCGACCCCTGCTCGACATCGTCGCCCAGGCGCAGGCGCTGTCGCAGCGGCGCTTCCAGACCATGGCAGAGCCGCGCACGCCCGAACTGCGCGCCGTCAGCCGCGCGATGAACGACATGGTCGCCCGGCTCAAGGCCTCGGTCGCCGAGGAAGCCGAACGGCTCGAAGCCCTGCGCGAACGGCTCAACCGCGACTCGGTCTCGGGCCTGGCCAGCCGCGAAGGCTTCCTGTCGCAGCTGCGGGAGTTCCTCGACGCGGCGCAGCCGCAGGCGCCAGGCCAGCTGGCCCTGGTCGAACTGTGCGGGCTGGACCGGCTCAACGCCCGCCTGGGCCACCAGCGCGTCGACCAGCTGATCGGCTCGCTGGGCCAGGCCCTGGAGGATGGTCGCCACGAGCATGCGGGGCGCCTCAAGGGCGGCGAATTCGCCGTCATCTGCCCCGGCGACGGCCCGCCTGCCACCACCGCACAGGCCCTGCATGCGCGCCTGCTGCGGGACTGGCTGCCGCAATGGCAGGCCGACAGCCCCGACCTGTTCCACCTGGCCGTCGTGCCCTGTCTGCGCCACGAGAGCGCGGGCGCGCTGCTGGCGCGCGCCGACCAGGCGCTGGCTCAGGCCCGCGCCAAGGGGCCCAACAGCTGGCACGCGGCCGATGACGGCGGCCCCGCCCTGCCGGCCGGACAGTGGCGCCGCCTGCTGGGCGAGGCGCCCACGACCGGCCAGTTGAGCCTGGACTGCCGGCCCGTGGTCGAGACCGGCAGCGGCCGGCTGCTGCACCACGAGGCCATGCTCAGGCTGCAGCCCGCGCCCGGCAGCCCGTCGCTGGCGGCGGCGGAGTTCATGCCGGTCGCCGCCCAGCTCGATCTGAGCGCCCCGCTCGACCTGGCGCTGCTGCGGCTGGCACTCGAGCGCCTGCGCGTCCTGCCGGACGGGCTCGCGCTCAGGCTGGCGCCGGAGACGATCGCCGACCTCGGCTCGCGCCACCAGCTGCTCGCCTTGCTGCAGCAGCAGCCCGGGCTGTGCCCCCGCCTGCTGTTCGAGCTGCCCGAGTACGGCGTCTGGCACCACTTCGACGCCTTCCGGGACCTGGCGCAGCGGCTCCAGGCGCTGGGCTGCCGCGTCGGGCTGGCGCATTTCGGGCGCAGCCTGCTCGGCAGCGAGCGGCTCGCCGGCCTGGGGCTGGACTATGTCAGGCTGGACCCGGCCTGCCTGGGCGACCTGGGCCGCCAGCCCGCCAGCCAGGAATTCCTGACCGGCCTGTGCGCTATGGCGCATGACCTGGGCCTGCGCGTGATCGCGCCGGGCGTGGCGGACGCTGCCATGCTGCCACTGCTCGGGCAGCTCGGCTTCGACGGCGTGGCCGGCACCGGCCCGGGCGGGCCGGCGACCGGCTGAACCGGCTTCAATCCTCGTCGTGCCCCAGCAGGCCGCCGAGCAGGCTGCCGCCCAGCAAGCCGCCGGCGAGCGCCGAGCCCTCCTCGCGTGCGCCGCCCTGGCCGGCGTTGCGCGGCGCGGCCGCGAACACGCGCGAGGCCAGGCGCGAGAACGGCAGGCTCTGGATCCAAACCCGGCCGGGACCGCGCAGGCGGGCCAGGAACAGGCCCTCGCCGCCGAACAGTGCGGTCTTGATCTTGCCGACGTATTCGATGTCGAAATCGACCTCGGGCGTGTAGGCCACCAGGCAGCCGGTGTCGACCCGCAGCGTCTCACCGGGCTGCAGTTCGCGCTCGATCACGGTGCCGCCCGCATGCACGAAGGCCAGGCCGTCGCCCTGCAGCCGCTGCATGACGAAGCCCTCGCCGCCGAAGAATCCGACCCCGAGCCGGCGCTGGAACTGCACGCCCAGGCTCACGCCCCGGGCCGCGCACAGGAAGGCATCCTTCTGGCAGATCAGCGTGCCGCCCAGGCGGTCCAGCGCCACCGGCAGGATCTTGCCGGTATAGGGCGCGGCGAAGGCCAGCTTGCGGCGCACCGGCGCCTCGTTGCGGTAGACCGTGGTGAAGAGCGACTCGCCCGTGATCAGGCGCTTGCCGGCGCCAAGCAGGCGCCCGAACAGCCCGCCGTCTGGCTCCGAGCCGTCTCCGAAGACTGCGTCCATCACGATGCCGTCTTCCAGGTAGAGCATGGCGCCGGCCTCGCCGATCGCGGCCTCGCCGGGATCGAGCTCGATCTCGACCATCTGCATGTCGTCGCCGTAGAGCCGGTAATCGATGGTGTCCATGGCCATGGTCAGCCTCCCTTTTCGCCTGCGCCGGATGGTCAGCGCCAGCATAGCGCCAGACGCGGCGCAAGGCCAGGGGGCCGCCAAGGCGCGGACGGCCAGCGGATAATCAAGGGATGGCGCCAGGGAGGCGCGATTTCGGAGAAATATTCATGAGCATTCCTGTGGATGTGGTGATCATGGCGGCCGGCAAGGGCACGCGCATGAAGAGCCAGCGGCCCAAAGTCCTGCAGCGCCTGGGGGGCCGCGCGCTGGCCGCGCACGTGATCGACTGCGCGGCGCAGGTGGCGGCGCGCCAGGCGGTGGTGATCACCGGCCACGGCGCCGCGCAGGTCGAAACCGAGCTCGGCGTGCTGGCCAGCGACGCGCTGGCGCTGCAGTTCGTGCGCCAGGAGCCCCAGCTCGGCACCGGCCACGCGGTGCAGCAGGCCATTCCCGTGCTGGGCGACGACGGCGTCACGCTGGTGCTGTCGGGCGACGTCCCGCTGACCCGGCCCGAGACGCTGGAGGCGCTGCTGCAGGTGTGCCGCGGCGAGCACCTCGCGCTGCTGACGCTGGACCTGCCCGACCCGACCGGCTACGGCCGCATCGTGCGCAACGCGATCGGCGACGTGCAGGCCATCGTCGAGCACAAGGACGCGAGCGACGAGCAGCACCGCATCACCGAGATCTACAGCGGCATCATGGCGGTGCCGACCCGGCTGCTGCGCGGCTGGCTGGCGCGCCTGGACAACCGCAACGCGCAGAACGAGTACTACCTGACCGACGTGGTCAAGTTCGCGGTCGCCGACGGCGTGCGCGTGCTGGCGCACCGCATCAGCGACGCGGTCCAGGTCGCGGGCGTCAACAGCCCGGCCCAGCTCGCCGAGCTCGAGCGCGCCTACCAGCGCCGCAGCGCCGACGCGCTGATGCTGCAGGGCGTGCGCCTGGCCGATCCGGCGCGGCTGGACGTGCGCGGCCGCCTGAGCTGCGGCCAGGACGTCGAGATCGACGTCAACTGCGTCTTCGAGGGCCGCGTCAGCCTGGGCGACGGCGTGCGCATAGGCGCCAACTGCGTGATCGCCAACGCGAGCATCGGCGCCGGCGCGGTGATCCACCCCTTCACCCACATCGACGGCGAGAAGGCCGGCGTGAGCGTGGGCGCGGGCTCGCTGATCGGGCCGTTCGCGCGCCTGCGCCCCGGCGCGCAGCTGGGGCGCGAGGTGCACATCGGCAACTTCGTCGAGGTCAAGAACTCGACCCTGGCCGACGGCGCCAAGGCCAACCACCTGGCCTACCTGGGCGACGCGACCGTCGGCGAGCGCGTCAACTACGGCGCCGGCAGCATCACGGCCAACTACGACGGCGCCAACAAGCACCGCACCGTGATCGAGGACGACGTGCATGTCGGCAGCAACTGCGTGCTGATCGCGCCGGTCACGATAGGCGCAGGCGGCACCGTGGGCGGCGGCTCGACCGTGACCAAGGACACGCCGGCCGGCGCGCTGACCGTGGCGCGCGGCAAGCAGGTCAGCATCGCGAACTGGAAACGCCCCTCCAAGCAGAGGGGCTGAGGCCCGGCTCCGGCGCGGCGGGGCCTCACCAGCCCCAGACCAGGTCGCGCGCGATCCAGGCCTGCCGGCCCGGCGCCAGGCGCACGCGCACCCAGTCCTCGCCGCGGAACTCGGTCGCCAGCACCTGGCCGTAGACCGCCGACCCCACCATGACGTAGCCGTCGCCGGGGCCGGCGCGCAGCTTGGCATTCCGCACCCGCACCACATGGTGACGTGCGGGCCCGGTGGTCGATGCGGCGACCCAGCCCTGCTCGCCCTCGAAGTCGCGCACCTGGATCCAGTTGCCGCTGCGCTCGAGCACCTCGAGCGGATAGCCGCGATCGAGCTGCCACAGCACCTCGCTGCCCTTGCCGGGGGCCGTGCGCATGTTCGCCGCGAGTGCCTTGATGCTGACCAGGGTCTGGGCGTCGGCGGCCGAGAATGCGGCGCAGGCAGCAGCCAGGGCCGCGGCCCAGCGCGACAGGATGCGACGCGTGCAAGGCATGAGAAATCCCCCCAAATCGGTTTTGCTGCCCACTATAGCGGCTGGCGCGCGGCGCGCCAACGGGACCGGACCTAGGCGACCAAGTCCGGCGGCAGCGGCTGCGCCGGCGCGAACTTGGCGCGCCTGAGGCTGAAGAAGGCGCGCACGTTGCGCACGTTGGCGTCCTGCGTGAACAGGCGCTGCGCCAGCGCCTGGTAGGACGGCATGTCGCGCACCGCGACCACCAGCACGAAGTCCGGCCCGGGGCTGACGCGCCAGCACTGCTGCACCGCCTCGTCGGCGACGACTCGGGCCTCGAAGGCATCGAGCTGCTCGGCACCCTGGCGGTCCAGGCTGACCTCGACCAGCGCGCTCAGGCCGTGGCCCAGCGCGGCCGCCAGTCGCTCGGGATTGAGCAGCGCGACCTGGCGCTCGATCACGCCGAGCTCGGTCAGGCGGCGCACCCGCCGCAGGCTGGTCGCGGGCGAGACGCCCACCGCCTGCGCCAGCGCCTGGTTGGAGCGCGCGGCATCGCGCTGCAGCTCGGCCAGCAGCGCGAGGTCGATCTGATCTATAAGCATTTCTTCCATGAAAAAGAATTTTATGCAATAAAAATTCTCAGTATCGTCAATGAGAAATAATCAATAATTATTTGACTGAAAACAAAATCAAATTTCACATCACCCTGACTACGATGCCTCCATAGCTTAGAGGAGGAATCCATCATGTGCGGAATCGTCGGCGCGGTCTCAACGCGCAACATCGTCCCGGTCCTGGTCCAGGGCCTGCAGCGGCTCGAATACCGCGGCTACGACTCCTGCGGCGTCGCGGTGCACCGCGGCGCGGCGGTCGAAGGCGCGCCGGCAGCGGCCGGCGTCGGTCTGGAGCGCGCCCGCAGCACGGCGCGCGTGGCCGAGCTGCAGCAGCAGGTGGCCGACGAGAACCTGGCCGCCGGCACCGGCATCGCGCACACGCGCTGGGCCACCCACGGCGCGCCGGCAGTGCACAACGCCCACCCCCACTTCAGCCACGGCCCGGGCGAACAGGCGCAGGCGCGCCCCGCGCGCGTGGCGCTGGTGCACAACGGCATCATCGAGAACCACGACGAGCTGCGCGCCGAGCTGCAGGGCCGCGGCTACGTGTTCGAGAGCCAGACCGACACCGAGGTGATCGCGCACCTGGTCGACTCGCTCTATGACGGCGACCTGTTCCAGGCGGTGCGCGCCGCCACCGCGCGCCTGCATGGCGCCTACGCGATCGCGGTCTTCCACAAGGACGAGCCCCAGCGCGTGGTCGGCGCGCGCGCGGGCTCGCCGCTGGTGCTGGGCGTGGGCGACGGCGAATACTTCCTGGCCAGCGACGCGATGGCCCTGGCCGGCGTGACCGACCAGATCGTCTACCTGGCCGAAGGCGACCTGGTCGACCTGCAGCTGGGCCGCTACTGGATCTGCGACCGTGACGGCCAGGCGCTCACGCCCGAACAGCGCCCGGTCAAGACGGTGCAGGCGCACAGCGGCGCAGTCGAGCTTGGCCCCTACCGCCACTACATGCAGAAGGAAATCTTCGAGCAGCCGCGCGCCTTCGCCGACACGCTCGATGGCGTCGAGGCCATCGTGCCCGAGCTGTTCGACGGCCAGGGCGAGCAGCCCGCCGCGGCCTGGCGCGTGTTCAAGGAGATCGACCGCGTGCTGATCCTGGCCTGCGGCACCAGCTACTACAGCGGCTGCACCGCCAAGTACTGGCTGGAGGACATCGCGGGCATCCCGACCCAGGTCGAGGTCGCGAGCGAATACCGCTACCGCACCAGCGTGCCCGACCCCAGGACCCTGGTCGTGACGATCAGCCAGAGCGGCGAGACCGCCGACACGCTGGCCGCGCTGCGCCACGCACAGAGCCTGGGCATGCCGCACACGCTGACGATCTGCAACGTCGCCACCAGCGCCATGGTGCGCGAGTGCGCGCTGTCCTACATCACGCGCGCCGGCGTCGAGATCGGCGTCGCCAGCACCAAGGCCTTCACGACCCAGCTCGCCGGCCTGTTCCTGCTGACGCTGGCGCTGGCCCAGGCCAAGGGCCGCCTGAGCGCCGAGGACGAGGCGCGCCACCTCAAGGCGATGCGCCATCTGCCGGTCGCGCTGCAGGCGGTGCTGGCGCTCGAGCCGCAGCTGATCCAGTGGGCCGAGGCCTTCGCGCAGAAGGACAACGCGCTGTTCCTGGGCCGCGGTCTGCACTACCCGATCGCGCTCGAAGGCGCGCTCAAGCTCAAGGAAATCAGCTACATCCACGCCGAGGCCTACCCCGCCGGCGAGCTCAAGCACGGCCCGCTGGCACTGGTGACCAGCGCGATGCCGGTGGTGACGGTGGCGCCCAACGACGCGCTGCTCGAGAAGCTCAAGAGCAATATGCAGGAGGTGCGCGCACGCGGCGGCCAGCTCTACGTGCTGGCCGATGCCGACACCCACATCCACAGCGGCGAGGGCCTGAACGTGATCCGCATGCCCGAGCACTACGGCGTGCTCAGCCCGATCCTGCACGTGGTGCCGCTGCAGCTGCTGGCCTACCACACGGCCCTGGCCAAGGGCACCGACGTCGACAAGCCGCGCAACCTGGCCAAGAGCGTGACGGTGGAGTGAGCGGCTTCCGCCCTCCTTGACTCCGGCCAATACAGTCCGTCGCGGCTTTGTTGCAGAATTCAAAATGGCAAACAAGGTCGCCGACGGGCCAAGGTAGGCTTGCAGGATGAGCGACCGTGTGAGACCAGTGCGCGCCGCCATCCTGAACCGATTCACGCAAGTCGGCACGCCCGAGACGGTGCGCGTGGCATAGATCCGCCTGGGGTCAGGGGCAGAACGTCCTGCCCTCAATTTGCGCTACAAAGTCCTTGCGACGGGCGCCTCAAAAGTCCACAATTTCCTCAGTTGCCAGGATTCGGCCAGTACGGCGACTCGCCGGGCGGCCCGTTCTCGTCGGCGACTGGTCGGATGGCGTCACGCGATGGGCTCCTGCTCGGCAGGCAGCAAGTTGAAGGGTGCAGGCGATGGCAGACCAGAAACTCAAGCTTGACGAGCTGATCAACCAGGAATACCGGCAGGGCTTCTACACGGCGCTGGAGACCGACACCGTCCCGCGCGGGCTCGGCGAAGAGGTGATCCGCCTCATTTCCGCCAAGAAGAACGAGCCCGAGTTCATGCTGGAATGGCGCCTCAAGGCCTACCGGCACTGGCTCACCATGCGCGAGCCCCGCTGGTCCACGGTGAGCTACCCGGACATCGACTACCAGGACATCTCCTACTATTCGGCGCCCAAATCGCTGCAGGAAGGGCCGCAAAGCCTGGCCGACATCGATCCCGAGCTGCTGCGCACCTACGAGAAGCTCGGTGTGCCCCTGAACGAGCGCGAGCTGCTGGCCGGCGTGGCCGTCGACGCGGTCTTCGACAGCGTGTCGGTCGCCACCACCTTCCAGTCCCGGCTGGCCGAACTGGGCATCGTCTTCTGCTCCTTCTCCCAGGCCGTGCAGGAGCACCCCGAGCTGGTCCGGCAATACCTCGGCTCGGTCGTGCCCTACACCGACAACTTCTTCGCCAGCCTCAATGCGGCGGTCTTCTCCGACGGCTCCTTCTGCTACATCCCGCCGGGCGTGCGCTGCCCGATGGAGCTGTCCACCTACTTCCGCATCAATTCGCGCAAGACCGGGCAGTTCGAGCGCACGCTGATCATCGCCGACAAGGGGGCTTACGTGAGCTACCTCGAAGGCTGCACCGCCCCGATGCGCGACGAGAACCAGCTCCATGCCGCCGTGGTCGAGCTGATCGCCCTCGAGGACGCGCAGATCCGCTACGCCACGGTGCAGAACTGGTATCCCGGCGACAAGGACGGCAAGGGCGGCATCTACAACTTCGTCACCAAGCGCGGCGACTGCCGCGGCGACCGCTCGAAGATTTCCTGGACCCAGGTCGAGACCGGCTCGGCCATCACCTGGAAATACCCGAGCGTGATCCTGCACGGCAACGATGCGATCGGCGAGTTCCGCTCGGTGGCGCTGACCAACCATTACCAGCAGGCCGACACCGGCACCAAGATGATCCACCTGGGCCGCAACACCCGCAGCACCATCATCTCCAAGGGCATCTCGGCCGGCCACGGCCACAACGCCTACCGGGGCCTGGTCCGGGTCGCCCAGCGGGCGGCCGGGGCGCGCAACTACTCCCAGTGCGACTCGCTGCTGCTGGGCGACCAGTGCGCGGCCTACACCTTCCCCTACATCGAGGTGAAGAACCCGAGCGCGCAGGTCGAGCACGAAGCCTCGACGACGCGCATCGGCGAGGACCAGCTGTTCTACTGCCAGAGCCGCGGCATTGCCGCCGAGGACGCGGTGGCGCTGATCGTCAGCGGCTTCTGCCGGGACGTGTTCAAGGAACTGCCGATGGAGTTCGCAGTCGAGGCGCAGAAGCTGCTCGGCGTGAGCCTGGAAGGCAGCATCGGATAGGAGGATTCGGCCATGCTCGAGATCCGCGACCTGCATGTCAGCATCGGCGAGGGCGAAGCCATGCGCCCGATCCTGCATGGCATAGACCTGACGGTGAAGGCCGGCGAAGTGCATGCCGTGATGGGGCCGAACGCCTCCGGCAAGAGCACGCTGGCGCAGGTCCTGGCCGGGCGGACGGACTACCAGGTCACGGCGGGGGAAGTCCGCTATCTCGGCCGCGACCTGCTCGGGATGCCGCCGGAGGAGCGCTCGCGCGAGGGCGTCTTCCTCGCCTTCCAGTACCCGGTGGAAATCCCCGGGGTGGCGAACATCTACCTGCTCAAGGCCGCGCTCAATGCCCGGCGCAAGCACCGCGGCGAACCTGAGCTCGACGCCATGGATTTCCTCGCCCTCGTGCGCAGCCGGCTCACCCTGATGGGCATGGACGAGGCCCTGCTCTACCGGCCGGTGAACCAGGGCTTTTCCGGCGGCGAGAAAAAGCGCAACGAGATCCTGCAGATGGCGCTGCTCGAGCCCCGACTGGCCATCCTCGACGAGACCGATTCCGGCCTCGACATCGACGCGCTCAAGTTCGTGGCCGACGGCATCCAGGCCATGCGCAGCCCGCAGCGCGCGATCATCCTGGTCACCCACTACCAGCGCCTGCTCGATTACGTCGTGCCGGACCTGGTGCACGTGCTGTCGCACGGACGCATCGTGCGCTCCGGCGGACCGGAGCTGGCGCAAGAGCTCGAGCGCCGGGGCTATGCCTGGGTGGAAGGCGGAGCGCCAGCATGAACGCGGTCGTGTCCGAAGCCTGCCAGCGCTACCTCGACGACTTCAGGCAGCACCAGGACACCCTGCCCGGCGCGCACCTGCCCTGGCTCGCCGATCTGCGCGAGCAGGCCTGGCAGCGCTTTCTGTCGGCCGGCTTCCCGAACCTGCGCGAGGAGGACTGGCGCTACACCAGCGTCGCGCCGATCGAGCAGGGCGGCTTCACGCTGGCGCCGGCCGCCACGGCCGCGGTCGATGCCACCCGGATCGAGGCGCTGGCCCTGCCCGATGCGCATCTGCTGGTCTTCGTCGACGGCCGCCACGCCCCGGCGCTGTCGCGCCGCACGGCGCTGCCGACGGGGGTTGGCATAAGCAGTCTCGCCGAGATGCTGGCCCGCCAGCCCGAGGCGATCCAGGCGCCGCTGGAGCGCGTGGCGCGGATGAAGCAGGACGACTCGGTCTTCGTGGCCCTGAACGCGGCCTGCATGGTCGACGGCACCTGCATCCAGCTGGCGGCGGGAGCTCGGCTCGAGGCACCCATCCAGCTACTGTTCCTCGCCAGCACCGCCGGCCTGTCCCGCCACAGCCGCAATCTGGTGCTGGCCGGAGCGGACAGCAGCGCCACCGTGGTCGAGCACCATGCCGCCCTGGATGCGCCGCAACACTTCACCACCGTCGTGACCGACATCGTGCTCGGGCGCAGCGCGAAACTGGAACACCACAAGCTGCAGCAGGAAAGCCGCCAGGGCCTGCACATCGCCGCCATCCGGGCCGAGCTGGCCGGCGACAGCCATTTCGCGTCCAGCTCCTTTGCGCTCGGCGGCGCGATGGCGCGCGCCGACATCCACGTCGCCCTCAACGGCGCAGGCGCCGGCTGCACGCTCGACGGTCTCTATCTGGGCGACGGCCGCCAGCATCTCGACCACCACATCCGCGTCGACCACCGGCTGCCGCAGGGCAGCAGCCGCGCGCTCTACAAGGGCGTGCTGGGCCGCACTTCGCGGGCCGTGTTCGACGGCAAGGTGATCGTCCATCCCGGCGCGCAGCAGACCGACGCCTCGCAGATCAACCGCAACCTGCTGCTGACCGAGAAGGCCGAGATCGACACCAAGCCCCGGCTCGAGATCTGGGCCGATGACGTCAAGTGCAGCCATGGCGCCACCGTCGGCCCGCTCGACGCCGAGCAGGTGTTCTACCTGCGCTCGCGCGGGCTGGACGATGCGTCAGCACGCGCGCTGCTGACCCACGCCTTCGCCGCCGAGATGGTCCAGCGTGTCGGCCTGGCCTCCTTGCGCGAGCGGCTCGACGGCCTGCTGCACGCCTGGGCGGCGGCGGCAGAGGAGGCGGCACGATGAACACACCCACGGGTGGAACGACGGCGCGGACTGCGCCGGCCAGCCCCCTCTTCGACGTCGACCGGCTGCGCGCCGACTTCCCGATTCTCGGGCGGCGCGTGCATGGCAAGCCCCTGGTCTACCTGGACAACGCCGCCACCAGCCAGAAGCCGCGCTGCGTCATCGACAGTTGCTCGCGCTACTATGCCAGCTACAACGCGAACATCCATCGCGGCATCCACACCCTGAGCCAGGAAGCCACCGAGGCCTACGAGGCCGCGCGCGAGAGCGTGCGGGGATTCCTCAATGCCGCCCGGCGCGAGGAAATCGTCTTCGTGCGCGGCACCACCGAGGCGATCAATCTGGTCGCGGCCAGCTACGGCCAGCGCCTGCGGCCGGGCGACGAGATCCTCATCACCGGCATGGAGCACCACTCCAACATCGTGCCCTGGCAACTGCTGTGCGAACGCAGCGGTGCGCTGCTGCGGGTCGCCCCCATCGACGAGACCGGCGCAGTCGACCTGGACGCCTTCGAGCGCCTGCTCGGCCCGCGCACGCGGCTGGTCGCGCTGGCCCATGTCTCCAACGCGCTCGGCACCATCAACCCGGTGCAGAGGATGATCGCCCTGGCCCATGGGCACGGGGCCGTGGCGCTGGTCGATGGCGCCCAGGCGGCGGCGCATCTGGCGGTCGACGTGCAGGCGCTCGATTGCGACTTCTACGCCTTCTCCGGCCACAAGCTGTACGGGCCGACCGGCATCGGGGCGCTCTACGGCAAGTCGGCACTGCTCGACGCGATGCCGCCCTGGCAAGGCGGCGGCGACATGATCAAGCAGGTGACTTTCGCCAGGACCACCTGGAACGACCTGCCCTACAAGTTCGAAGCCGGCACGCCCAATATCGCCGGCGGCATCGGGCTCGGCACGGCCATCGGCTACCTGAACCAGATCGGGCTCGACGCCATTGCCGCGCACGAGCACGCACTGCTGGCCCATGCCCTGGAATGCGCGGCCCGCACCCCCGACATGCGCCTGGTGGGCACCGCGCCGTCGAAGACGGGCATCCTGTCATTCGTGATGGCGGACGTGCATCCGCACGATGTCGGTACCCTCCTGGACCTGGAAGGCATCGCCGTACGCACCGGCCACCATTGCGCCATGCCGGTGATGGAGCACTTCGGCGTGCCGGCCACGGTGCGCGCCTCGTTCGCGCTCTACAACACGACCGACGAGGTGGACGCCCTGTTCACCGCGCTGGGCAAGGTCCGGGAGGTATTCGGCTGATGTCCGACCTGCGCGATCTCTACCAGGAAGTGATCATCGATCACAGCCGCCGGCCACGCAACTTCGGCCCCCTGCCCGGGCACGACCTGCGCGCCGAAGGCTTCAACCCGCTGTGCGGCGACAGGCTGACGCTCTACCTGAAGATGAACGGCCAGCTCATCGAGGACGCCCGCTTCGAAGGGGTCGGCTGCGCCATTTCCACGGCCTCGGCCTCGCTCATGACGGATGCCCTCAAGGGCAAGAGCGTGGCCCAGGCCGAGGTCCTGTTCGCCGGCTTCCATGGGTTGCTCACCAGCAGCGGGGCGGCGGCGGACGCGGCCGCGCTCGGCAAGCTGCAGGTCCTGGCTGGCGTGCGGGAGTTTCCGGCCCGCATCAAGTGCGCCACGCTCGCCTGGCATACGCTGCAGGCGGCGCTGCATGGCGAGGACCAGCCGATTTCGACGGAGTGAGCCATGGAGCACGACCCTGGACCGCCGCATGCACCGCCCTTCCCGGGGAAGGGATCGCTCGAAGGCAGGGTGATCGCCCAGTTGCGGACGATCTACGACCCCGAGATTCCGCTCAACATCTACGACCTCGGCCTGATCTATTGGCTCGAGGTCGACGAGACAGCAGGCCGTGTCAGCGTGCGCATGACGCTGACCTCGCCCACCTGCCCGATCGCGCAATCCTTCCCGGAAATCGTGCGCACCGCCGTACTGGCGGTCGAAGGCGTCAGCGAGGTCGAGGTGGAACTGGTCTGGGATCCGCCGTGGACGATGGAGATGATGGGCGAGGCGGCGCGCCTGCAGCTGGGGCTGCTCTGAGCCGGTCAGCGGCAAAAACCGGGCCGCCCTCAGAACCCCTCAGAACCCCTCAGAACAGCAGCAGCGACAGCCCGTGCAGCGCCAGCCCGGCCAGCCCGCCGATCAGCGTGCCGTTGATGCGGATGTACTGCAGGTCGTCGCCGACCTGGCCCTCGATCTTGTCGGCCATGGTCCGGGCGTCCCACTGGCGCACGGTGTGCTCGATCAGCTCGGCGACCTGGTGGCGCTGCGCGCTCACGGTCGAGACGATGGCGCCGCGCAGCCAGTCGTCGAGCTGCTCTCTTAGCGCGTCGTCGCGCTCCAGGCCCTCGGCAGCGAGCCGGCAGAGCTCGAGCAGGCGGGCGCGCAAGGCCGAATCGTCGCGCGCCAGATCGTCCTGCAGCAGCTGGCTGATGCCTGACCAGATGCCGGCCAGGTAGTCCAGCAGCGCGGGGTGCTGGAGCAGCTGCTGCTTGAGCGCCTCGCCCTGGGCGCGGTAATCCTGCGACTCGCGCAGCGCGAGCGCGAAGTTCGCCACGCCGCGGTCCAGGCGCTGGCGCCAGGGGTGTTGCGGATCGGCGCTGACCTCGAGCAGCGTGTCCTCGGCCGCCGCGATGATGCGGTCGGCAATCCTTTCGTCCATCGACAGCTTCTGCCAGATCCAGGCGGTGTTGGCGCGCACGCGCTCGCGGATCTCGGCCTCGTGCTCGCGCAGCAGCTCGACCGCGCCGCGCAGCACCGCGTCGACCAGCGGCCGGTGGCGGCCCTCGGCGATCAGCAGCTCGAGCGCCTGGCCGGCCAGCGGCGCGGCCTCGAAGCGGCGCAGCCGGGCCACGATGGCGTCGCGCAGGAAATGGCGCAGCGTCTCGTTGTCGAGCGCGCGCAGCAAGGGCGGCAGCGCGTTGGCGACATGGCCGACGACGCGTTCGGCATTGTCCGGGCGCACCAGCCAGCGCGCCAGCTGGCCCGCAAGGTCCAGCCCGGCGAGGCGGCCTGCCACCACCTCGGGCGACAGGAAGTTGTGCTCGACGAAGCGCCCCAGCGCGGCGCCGATGCGGTCCTTGTTGCGCGGGATGATGGCGGTGTGGCGCAGCGGCAGCCCGAGCGGGCGGCGAAACAGCGCCGTGACGGCGAACCAGTCGGCCAGCGCGCCAACCACCGCCGCCTCGGCAAAGGCGCGCACGAAGCCCAGCGCCGGATGCGCGGCTTCGCCAGCGCGCGCCAGCGCGTAGACCAGCACCATGAGCAGCAGCAGGCCGGTCGCGATCCGGCTCATGCGCCAGCGTGAGTCCTGGCTGGCATTCCTCGACGACATAGCCCCTCCCCTTGCCCGGACATCTTATGCGCTGTGGCAGCGCACCGCCAGCCAGTCGCGCGGCACGCTCGCAGGTAAAGCCGGGTAAAGACCTGGGCGCCGGCGGCAGGACGGCCAAGCGCGCGACCGATAATTCAGCCACCCCGGCCTGCCACGGTGGCTGTCTGCGTCAACATTGAAATATGTGATACTTTGGCGCAACAGAATTGCCAATTAATCACCCGAATAATGAGAAGTCCATCGACGTCGTTCGCAACGGCCGCATTGGCCGTGTCCTGCGCCCTGGTGCTGGGTGCCTGTGGAGACAAGGGGCCAGCGGCCCCGGTAGCCGGTGATACGGCGTCCGCCGCCAGGCCCGCCGGCACTGCGCCCGCGGTGCCGGTCAGCACCACGCCCGCCGTCAAGCGCACGCTGGAGATCGCGCTCGATGCCACCGGCGCGGTCGTGCCGGTCTCGTCCATCGACGTCAGGCCCCAGCTCAGCGGCGTGATCAGCCGCGTGCACGTCAAGGAGGGCCAGACCGTGCGCGCCGGCGAGCTGCTGTTCACGCTCGACACCCGCGCCGACGAGGCCAACGTGGCCAGGATGCGCGCCCAGGTCGCCAAGGACGAGGCGCTGCTGGCCGACGCGCAGCGCCAGCTGGCGCGCGCGCGCGATCTGCTGGCCAGGAACTTCGTGGCCCAGGGCGCGGTCGACACCAACCAGGCTGCGGTCGACTCGCAGCTGGCCAACCTCAAGGCCGACCAGGCCGCGCTCGACGCCGCGCTGGTGCCGCTGTCCTACGGCCAGGTGCGCGCCGCCAGCGCCGGGCGCATCGGCCTGGTCCCGGTGTTCGCTGGCAGCGTCGTGCAGGCCAACCTCACGACGCTGACCACCCTGACCCAGCTCGACCCGATCGACGTCGCCTTCAACCTGCCGCAGTCCGCCCTGCCCGAGCTGCTGGCCCTGCTCAAGTCCGGCCAGGCCGTGGTCGAGGCCAGGCTGCCCGACAGTCCCAGGCCGGTGGGCGGCAAGCTGAGCTTCGTCGACAGCGTGGTCGACGCCAACAGCGGCACGGTCAAGGCCAAGGCGCGCTTCGACAACCGCGACCAGCGCCTGTGGCCCGGCGCCTTCGTCAAGGTGTCACTGCAGACCAGCCGGCTGGAAGACGCCGTCGTGGTGCCGCTGCAGGCCGTGATCCAGGGCCCACGCGGCTCCATCGTCTACATCGCGCAGGACGGCAAGGCGGCCATGCGCCAGGTCAAGCTGCTGGCGGCGCAGGGCAACGATGCCGCCGTAAGCGGCGTCGAGGCCGGCGACAAGGTGATCGTCGAGGGCCGCCAGAACCTGCGCCCCGACACGCCGGTCGCCGAGCGCGCGCCCGAAGGCGCCAAGGCCGCCCAGGCGGACAAGTCCGGCAAGGCGGCGCCATGAACCTGTCCGAGCTCTTCATCCGCCGTCCGGTCATGACGGTGCTGCTCAACCTGGCCATCCTGCTGGCCGGGGTGATAGGCTACCGCTCGATTCCCGTCTCGGCGCTGCCCAGCTACGACACGCCGGTGATCAGCGTCACGGCCGTGCTGCCGGGCGCCAGCCCCGAGACCATGGCGTCCTCGGTCGCGCTGCAGCTCGAGAAGCAGTTCCAGACCATCCCCGGCCTGGCGCAGATCAGCTCGACCAGCACGCTGGGCAATACCGCGCTGACGCTGGAGTTCGTCGAGGGCCGCGACATCGACGGCGCCGCGCTCGACGTGCAGGCCGCGCTGCTGCGCGCGCAGCGCACGCTGCCGGTGGAAATGACGCAGCCGCCCTCCTACCGCAAGGTGAACCCGGCCGACGCGCCGGTGCTGCTGGTCGCGCTGACCTCGCCCTCGCTGGCGCCGGCCGAACTGCAGGACTACGCCGAGCACATGATCGCGCCCACGCTCTCGACCATCGCGGGCGTGGCGCAGGTCAACATCCTCGGCGCCAAGCGCTTCGCGGTGCGCGTGCGCGTCAGGCCCGACGCGCTGGCCGCGCGCAACATCGGCCTCGACGAGGTGGCGGCCGCGCTCAAGGCCGCCAACGCCAACACCCCGGTCGGCACGCTGGACGGCGAGCGCCAGACGCTGACGCTGCAGGCCAGCCAGCAGCTGGGCAACGCGGCCGAGTTCGCCAACATCATCGTGGTCAACCGCGCCAGCGGCCCGGTGCGCCTGCGCGACGTGGCCCAGGTCGAGGACAGCGTCGAGACGCTCAAGACCAGCGGCACGCTCGACGGCGAGCCCTCGATCATCCTGGCCATCCTGCGCCAGCCGGGCGCCAACACCGTGCGCGTGGTCGATTCGGTCAAGGGGGCGCTGGCCAAGATCCGCGAACAGCTGCCGCAGTCGGTGCAGATGACCCAGGTCAACGACCGCTCGGTCTCGGTGCGCGAGGCGCTGCACGACGTCTCGCTCACGCTGCTCGGCACCATCGCGCTGGTGGTGCTGGTGATCTTCCTGTTCCTGCGCCACGCGGTCGCGACGCTGATCCCGACGCTGTCGCTGCCGGTGTCGCTGGTCGGCGCGGTCGCGCTGCTGTGGGGCCTGAACTACAGCCTCGACAACGTCTCGCTGCTGGGCCTGACGTTGGCCGTGGGCCTGGTGGTGGACGACGCGATCGTGATGCTCGAGAACATCATGCGCCACGTCGAGGCCGGCGAGAGCGCCTTCCACGCGGCGCTGCGCGGCTCGCGCGAGGTCGGCTTCACCATCATCTCGATCTCGACCTCGCTGGTCGCGGTCTTCATCCCGATCTTCTTCATGCCGGGCGTGATCGGCCTGCTGTTCCACGAGTTCGCGGTCGTGGTCGGGCTGGCGATCCTGGTGTCGGCCTTCGTCTCGCTGACGCTCGTTCCCATGCTGGCCAGCCGTTTCCTGCGCGCCGAGCCCCACCACCAGCGGCCCGGCGCCCTGGTGCGCGCCTTTGAGCGCGGCTTCGACGCGACGCTGCGGGGCTACACGCGCACGCTGGACCTGGCGCTGCGCTGGCGCAAGAGCGTGCTGCTGCTGGCGCTCGCGACCTTCGTCGCCACCGCCTGGCTCTTCATCGTGATCCCGAAGGGCTTCTTCCCCGAGGAGGACATCGGCCAGATCACGGTCAGCACCGAGGCGGCCGAAGACGTGTCCTTCCCCGAGATGCTGCGGCTGCAGAACGCCGCCGCCGAGATCATCCGCGCCGACCCCAGCATCCTGCGCGTGAGCTCGTTCAACGGCGGCAGCGGCTCGCAGAACACCGGCCGCATGTTCATCTCGCTGAAACCCCGCGGCGAGCGGCCGCCGGCCAAGCAGGTGATCGAGGGTCTGCGCAAGCAGCTGCGCGCGCTGCCGGGCCTGCGCGTCTTCATGCGGCCGGTGCAGAACCTGCAGCTCGGCGGACGAGCGAGCAAGGCGCAGTACCAGTACATCCTGCAAAGCCTGAAGGCCGACGAGCTCAA